>NZ_JADOUT010000027.1:0-28692 GCF_015752345.1 Arthrobacter sp. CAN_A212 | reverse complement strand
TCCCCGTCACGCAATTCCAAAGCCCTCGCCAGATAAACCATGGATCAAGTCTGACAAAGATCAGACACAAAGGAACCAACGACACGCTACACTAGTTAGCCCTATCCAGCGCTCAGAAGCACTTCATGGGTGTGTATACGGTCACCAGGATGGTCGAGGACCACATTGACCTGCTGACGAATGCGAATGGTTACACGATCAGGCGCTACAAAGGGCAGCTTGCCAAGCACATCTCGACCCAGCCGTTCTTCGGACGCACCATAGCTGCGGGCGGTATCAAAGAAAGTGACGCCCAAATCAAGGGCGGTATCAAGCAGGTCCTGCGCGTCCCTCTCATCCAGGCCCGTTGTGTCGATATGGCCGGCACCGAAACCGAGAGCAGAAACGCTCAGGGGCGAGTTACCGAGCTGTCGCAGAATCATCCAAGGAGCATACAACGGGCACCTTGGGGGTCGGAGCTGGCCCGTCAGCCTATTGATGCTGTCGTTGGCCACTTACATGCCGACGGTCGGAACCCAAGGGTCCCGGCCGCGGTCATTCCAGATGGATTGGTTACTGAGTGGTGATGATGTGCGTCCGGTGGTCGTAGATGAAGGTTACCGGACCGCCAGCGTGATTGAGCACGACGTTGCTGCCGTCACGGCCGCCGCCGGCGCCGTAATTCTCAGCCCAGCTGCGGTTGAGGGCCGCCTTGTATTCGTAGGTACCGGCGGGTAGGTCGGCGACCTCAAGGAGCCAGGTCTGCGAGGCGTCGTCGAATGTCATCTGCGCCTGATCGCACGCCGGGTCCCAGTCCCCGCCGCAGCCCAGCTCGGAGTCGAGGCTGCCGGCGACGGCCACCGTGCCGGGCTGATCAATAACCGAGCCGACCGTCACGGTCCTTATGTCACTCACCGATGTCCCGAGCACGGCGCGGTACCGCACCTGGGTGCCTTCGGCGAGGTCGAGCGCCGCGAGATCGTCGACGGCGGTGTAGGTCGGCGACGAGTCATCCGTGCCGATCGCCGTCCATGCTCCTCCGGCGATGCTCCGCTCGAGGGTTACGGCGTATTCGGAGTTCTCCGGGCTCGCAGAGGCGGTCACCTCGACGTCGCCCGAGACCTGCGTACCCTCGGCCGGAAGGCCCATCGTCAGGCGCGGCTGCGGCACGGTGGCCGACGCCGCCGCCGAGGTCCGCGTGTGGCGGTTGTTGTCGAGGACCACGGCGCGGTACTCGACGGCTGATCCGGCCGGCAGGGCGCTGGTGTCGTGGTAGACGCTGTACGGCGCGTTGTCGTCCGTGCCGATGCTCGTCCACCCGGAGCCCGGGGTGCGGGCCTCAAACGTGACCTCATAAAACGAGGACCCGGCGACGTCGGCGGCCACGCGCATGCGTCCGTTGTCCTCGGCGGTGGGTGCCGGCTGCTGCAGGCTGATCGCCGGCGCAGCCTTGGAGTGCGGGACCTTTCCTGCCAGCTTGTAGACCACCGTCGACAGGGCGGGGACAGTAACAGTGAGGGTGCCGTCGGCCGCGGACTTCGTGTGCTTCGGGGCGTCACCGTAGACGAGACCGAAGTTGCGCTTGCCGGCGTAGGTGGGGATCGATGCGGTCTTCGGCTCGGTGCTATTGTTCAGCGCCACCACGTACTCGCGCTGGTCCTTGGCATCGATCCGGGAGAACGCGTAGATCCCTGGTCCTTCCGAGGCCGACCGGTGCTGGTGGGCACCGTTGCGCAGGGCGGGGTTCTTCGCGGTGACGTCGGCAAGCGTGCTGATGCTTTGGTACAGGGGGTGGGTCACGTCGAAGTTGTCCGTGGCGTGCGTTGCGTCGGTACCCAGCAGGTCGTCGTCGAGATACTCGGGGACCTGGCTGGCGAACAGCGTCTGCCGCGAATCCTGATCGCCACCGGGGCCCGTGAACCCCTGCTCGTCACCGTAGTAGATCACCGGGTTGCCGCGGGAGAAGTACATCAGTTCGTGTGCGAGGGTGTCGCGTGACACCAGCTCTCCGTCGGCCGCGCCGGGGTTGTCGCTTGCGATGAAGCTCCCGATCCGGCCCATGTCGTGGTTCCCTAGGAACGTCGGGAGGTTGTAGGCGTTGGAGTCGGCGTCGGTGTACCAGTCGTCACCGGCGAAGAAGCGTTCGAGGTCGGTCGCCGGTGCACCCTGCGAGGCATAGCCGCGGGCGGCTGCCTGGAAGGGGAAGTCGAGGACCGACTGCATGCGGTTGCGCGTGGTGAACTGCGAAGTAAAGGACTTCGTGGTGTCGAAGACCTCGCCGAACATGAAGAACTCGTCTTTGCCCTGCTCCTGCGCGAAGGAAAGCACCTCGGGGCCGAACTTTTGCCAGAACTCATCGTTGACGTGCTTCATCGTGTCGATCCGGAAGCCGTCCACGCCGAAGTCGGCGACCCACGTCTTGTAGATGTCGATCATGCCATCCACCACCACAGGGTGCTCGGTGGACAAGTCATCGAGGCCGAAGAAGTCGCCGTAGAAGGAGTCCTCGCCGGCGAAGGTCGTGTCGCCCCGATTGTGGTAGAGCGTGGGATCGTTCAGCCACTCGGGGACCTTGAGGTCTTTGTCAGCCTCCGGGACCACCGGGATGTACGGGAAAGAGGTCTCGGCGTCGAGCTCGGGGAAGGTGTCCGTGCCCGCGTAGTCGCGATCGTCGAACGCAGTGCCGTCGGCGTCGCGGTACGGCTCCTCGTCCTTGGAGATATAGGGGGCTCGCTCGCCGGCGTCGTAGCCGATGACGTCTGCGGTGTGGTTCGTGATGATGTCGAAGTAGACCTTCATCCCGCGCGCATGCGCGGCGTCGATGAGCGTCTTGAGGTCCTCGTTGGTGCCGAGGTGCGGGTCGATCTGCGTGAAGTCGGTGATCCAGTATCCGTGGTAGCCGGCCGAGTTGTCCTCGGGCTGCACGGCGCGGTTCTTGAAGCTGGGCGTGAGCCAGATGGAGGTGGTACCCATGCCCTGGATGTAGTCGAGCTCCTGGAGCAGGCCCTTGAGGTCCCCGCCGTTGTAGTAGCCCTTCCGGGTGGGGTCGAAACCGGATACCGACGGGTCGGATCCGAGCCCGCCGTCGTCGTTGGCGGTACTGCCGTTCTGGAAGCGGTCGGCCATGACGAAATAGAAGTTCTCGTCCGTGACCGCGGAGCGCAGTGAATGCTGAGCTCCGGTGGAGGAAGCGCCGGGATTCTTGGGGGCGGCGGTGGCGGGCAGGGACGTGACGGAACCGGCAACAAGGGCGGTCAGCACGACTAAGGTGGCGTAGCGGGGTTTCACAGGGTCTCCTTCGAGAGGGCGAGTTATGGCGAATGCTGCGTCGATATGCAATAGATGATCAGGTGATGATGGTCGGGCCCTCGATCCAGTCGCGGGCCCGACCATCACGTTCAGCAACTCGAGGTTGAGTTATTTCGCCTCGAAGACGGCCACCGTCCGCGCGGGGACTGTAAAGACACCGTTCGCATCAGCTGTTGCATGTCGAACCAATTTGTCGCCCCCCTCGGCTTGTACGGTGTGCAGCGCGAAACCCTTGCCTATCGCGGCAGGTACTTGCTGCGCGGTGGTTTCGTCGGAGGCGTTGAATACGACGACGATGCCCTTGCGCTCGGGATCGAAGTCCGGACCGGTGGTGTCGTCGAGGTGCATCACGATCACGCCGGGTGCCTGATCCAGGCCCGCTCCGGGGAAGGAGAGCTTCTGCTGCACAAGGTCCGCCGTGCCGAGGCTGAAGAGCGGGCTGCTCTCGCGGATGCGCAGTAGTTCCTCTGCCTGTGTGCGGGCCGCTTCGATGTCGGTGGGTGAGGGCTTGAGGGTCGGATCGGCGAGCAGTGCCTTCATGAAGCCGTACTTGTCTTCGTTGTCGGCGCGTGGAGGCAGTCCGCGTCCGAACCCGTTGTCCGCTCCCGTGTGATCCAGGAAGTTGAACCAGTCGCCGGAGTCGTAGCTGTTGCGGTCCAGTGACTTGCTTCTCAGCACCTCTCCACCTGCGTGCCAGAAGGACACACCTTGCCCCAGCGCCGTTGTCGAAAGAGCCAGCGTTTGCATACGGACCCGATCAGCCATGGGTGTGTCGATCGGCAACTTGAAGGCGAGGGCATCGAAGAGGGTCTCGTTGTCGTGTGCCTCCACGTAGGTGATCGATTCCTGTGGATCGGCGGTGTACCCCGTGGGAGAGCCGTTGTAGTCGACGTCGGCCCCGGTGACCTCATTGCCGAACCGGTCGGTAAAGGCATAGTCCTTCAGGTTGCCTGTCAGCCCAACGCGGATCTGGTCCTGTGATTGGAGCAGTCGTGCACGCTGTTCGTCCTCGGTCCCGTTTATCTCGAGGCCATTGGGGTCGGTCAGCAGCCCCGACGCAAAGCCTTGAACCCGCGGATCCTCGTCGAACGGACCTCCGCCGCGTACTGCGTCACGGAGACGGTCGTTGAAGGTTCCAATGCCGGTGCCGGCCATGTTGGCTTGCGTGGCCTGCTCGAAGCGGGCGTTGTCCGCTACCTCCCCGAAGTTCCAGCCCTCCCCGTAGAGGTAAATGGACTTGCCGTCGATCCCGTCGTGTTTGAGCGTCAGCTTGTCCAGCGCTCCGCGGACATCGAGGATGTTCTGCTTTGAGTGGTGCCCCATGAGGTCGAATCGGAATCCGTCCAGCTTGTAGGTGCGGGCGAGGGTCACGATCGAGTCGATCATTAGCTTGCCCATCATGGTGTGTTCGGTTGCCGTGTTGGGGCAGCAGGTCGAGGTTTCTACGGAGCCCGACTCAGGGTTGAGTCGGTGGTAGTAGCCCGGCACGATGCGATCGAGGTTGTTCGATGACGCTTGGCCCGCGCCTGCTGTGTGGTTGTAGACGATGTCCTGGACGACACTCAAACCGGATTCGTTGAGTGAGGCGACCATTCCGCGGAACTCTCGGATGCGGGTAGCATCCTCGGGATTCGTCGAGTAGGAGCCCTCCGGCGTCGTGTAGTGCAGCGGGTCGTAGCCCCAGTTGAAGCCGTCCTGTCCGGCGACGGCCGCAACGCACTCCTGCTGCTCTGTACTGTCCGGGGCGTAGGACGCGAGGTCGCACGCGGGTTCGGCCTGTTGGGACCTGTCCTCTTCGACGGTGCCAATGTCATTGACGGGTAGGAGGTGAACAGCTTTCAGTCCGCTGTCGGCGAGCTCGGAGAGTCGCTTCATGCCGTCGCTGTCCTGCCGTGAGAAAGCAGCGTAGGTTCCACGTTCGGCTTCGGGCACGGTGGTGTCACTGATTGAGAAATCCCGCACGTGGAGTTCGTAAACGCTCAATTGCTCGGGGCGATCGAGGACGGGCTTCGAAACCCGGTTCCAGTCAACTGGTGCGAGGGCCGGATCGGTGAGGTCGGCGAAGAGGGACCGCTCCGAGTTTGTGGACAGGCCCACACTGTAGGGGTCGGTCACCAGGTTGTGTTCCACGGCGCCGGTTTCAGGCACGAAGACCTCGACGTCGTACAGGTAGTACGCGTTCTTCCAGCCTTTCTCGCCCTTCACGCTCCAGATGCCGTCTTTGTCCTGCCGGAGCGCACGTGTGGTGATGGGTTTGCCTCCGGAGCCCTCCCGGAAGACCTGCACGGAGACGCTGCGCGCTGTCGGCGCCCAAAGATCGAGCTGCGGCTTCGCGCCTTTCCAGGTCAGTCCGAGCTCCTTACGAGCAGCGCCCGAATAGAGATCATCGAGCACACCGGGTACCTGGACACCGGTGGCGGCCAGCACGGTGCCGTCCGGCGACACTGCCGCCAGGAGCAACTGCCCCTTCAACAAGCTGCCCGCGTTCCGGGCGTCCTTCCGGCCGAGCTGAAGGGTATCGAGCGCGGCGAGGTGCGGGTACCGGGCCGCAAGACCGGCAGGCAGCGCGTCGCCGCTGCGCTCGAGTCCGAGGTAGGTTCCGCCAGTGACGACGTCGTCCTCGATGGTGAGGCCGCCGTCGGGCGCCGTGTACAGCCTGTACTGCGTGTCGGCGGGCAGATCGACGTCCCAGGCGAGGGTCTCAGCGGCGAGCCAATGGCCCGCCATCGCGGCCGTGGCCGCCTGCGGCGCGTCACTGGAGATGACGTGCGTCCGATGGTTGTAGGTGAACGTCACGGGACCTCCAGCTGTCTGCAGCGCCAAGTTGGCACCGCCCGCTGCGCCGCCGGCACCGTAATTCTCCCCCCAGGAGTCATCCAACGCCACCTTGTACTCATAGGATCCGGCGGGAACATCAAAGGTTCCCCCCCATGTATCGGGCGATCCCTCCACGGGGACAAGTCGGGTTGCTGCGCATTCGGGCTGCCAGTCTCCAGGGCAACCAAGCTCAGATTGCAGGGAACCGACGACCGCGACGGTGTTGGGAACCTCTGTGTGGTCGGCCAGTGCGGAAACCGGCATGAGGGTGGCGAGAAGCGGTGCGACCAGGATGGCGGCGGCTAGTCGAGTATGGCGCTTCAGGGAGGGCCTGCTGCCCGCCCGGGGCACGCTCGTGATGTCTTCGGGGATCATGGTAGTCCTTCCCGACCGAGCGTCTCTGCTGGATCGGACTGACGAGGAGTGGATACCCCGATCCTAAAGACGGCCACCGCTGGCCGTCAACGAAAAAACGTAATTTTCACGAAAACTTTCTGTCGGGATTTCTGGTGCACTACATTAAAGCCATGACTCCTGAGACGCATAACGTTCGGCCGCGCCTGGATGACGTCGCACGTACCGCGGGCGTCAGCGTCCCCACCGTCTCACGCGTTCTCAATGGGAAGAGCGGCGCCTCCCCGGAAACCCGGCAGGCTGTCCTCACCGCGATGGACAGCCTCGGGTACGAACGCCCCGCTCGGACGGCCGGACGCTCGAAAGGGCAGATCGGCGTCGTCGTACCAGACCTTGTGAACCCCATCTTCCCCGCCTTCGCCGGTGCCATCGCGGCACTACTGGCGCCCAATGACTACATTCCGGCCCTGTGCACCCTGCCGGGCGGCGGCATCACTGAGGATGAGTACGTTGCACTAATGCTCGACCAGGGCATTAGCGGCATCATCTTCGTGTGTGCGGCGCACTCTGACGGCCGAGCGGGAGTGGATCGCTACCGGCGGTTGCGGGGCCGTGTTCCTTTCGTGCTCGTGAACGGGGCCAGAGCGGAGATCGACGCACCGTCTATCTCGAACGACGACGCTACGGCGATCCGAACCGCCGTCCGGCACCTCGCGACGCAAGGGCACCAACGCGTCGGTTTCGCCACCGGGTCCGACCGTTTCATCCCGAGTCGCCGCAAGATGGAGGGGTTTCGCTCCGGGCTCGCCGATTTCCTCGGCGAGAACGCGGATTTACACGTCGCGACCAGCATGTTCACCATCGAGGGCGGACAAAGCGCGGCGAACGAACTCATCGACAGCGGCCATACGGGCATCGTGTGCGCCTCGGACATCATGGCCCTCGGCGCTATGCGTGCGGCGCAGACGCGCGGGCTTCGCGTACCCGAGGACATCTCGGTGGTCGGATTCGACGACTCCCCGCTCATGGCCTTCACCAACCCACCACTGACCACTCTGCGGCAGAATATCGCCGCGATGGCGGAGGCCGCCGTCCATGCGCTGGTTACGGAACTGGCCGGTGACCGGGTCACACGCACAGACATCCTGTTCCAGGCTGATCTCGTAGTGCGCGGCTCCACAGGCGCAGGGCCGGCCGTCCGGGGGAGCTCCTAGACCCAGCCGGCGCCCCGGTCGAACCGGACGCTACTGCTTCGCAGCGACCGACTCCGCCATGAACTCCGCAATCAGGCGCAGTTCGGCGATCGCTTTCACCTCCAGATGACGGATGCGTTCCCGGGTGACTCCGAGGACGGCACCGCATTCTTCCAGGGTGTGCGGGTCCTGTCCGGCAAATCCGTAGCGCATGGCCGGGATGTGAGCGGAGCGTTCAGGGAGTGTTCCAAGTGCCCTACCGACTGTGTCCTGCAAGTCCACGTAGAACGCTGATGCGTCAGCACCTTGGTCGGAGGGGTCGAACAACGCCTCGTACAGCGGCTGGTAGTCATAGGGGCCGTCGGGGATGTTAATATTCAGCGACATGACCACCTAGGCGTGGCGGTGAACGTTGCCGACCTCGTCCTCGGTGAGCTTCGTTGCCGCAGCGATTTCGGCGATCTCCGGCACCCGGTCCAGGATTCGTCCCAGTTGGGCACTGATGCTCATGACCTTGTTGATCTGGTCCACGAAACAGACCGGAATCCGGATGGTGCGGGCCTTATCGGCCAGGCTGCGTGTCAAAGCTTGGCGGATCCACCAGGTGGCGTAGGTCGAAAATTTGAAGTCTTCGCGTAGTCGAACTCTGCACGGCCCGCCACAACCCGGTGTTGCCTTCCTGAATGTGGTCCAGGAAATCCATGCCCCGCTTGCGGTACTTCCGGGCGATCGAGACGACCAGGCGCAGGTTCGACAGGACGAAGCGTTCCCGCGCAGCTGTCCCAAGACGGGCGATCGTTTCGAGCTCCATGATGGTCCTGTGGCTGCGCTCAGCCCCGTCGCTGAGGAGGTGCTCGCGGGCCTCGCTCCCCGGTTCATCCTCAACGGTAGAGGGGTCCGTCACGGTCTCTGCGGCCTGGTGCTCGGCGGTACCGGTGGTGAAGGCGATAGTGCTCAGTGCACTCAAGAAGAAACGCTAACTGGTCCGGACCTACCTGGACCGGATCCAGCGGGACTCCAAAGTCATCGAAATGGACGCGCTGCGGGTCCGCTACATGGAGGACTACCGGAACGCCGACGGCTGGGAAGAACACCGAAAGGGCCTGTGCCTGAACGGTGTCAGCGTTTTCGTCACTCTCATCATCGGCACCCGTCAGCTTCACCCGTTGAACGAGGCAATCACCGAGCTGGTCCACTGCGGGCTGTCCTGGACGGGCAGACCGTCCCCCAGATGATGACCACCGCGAACAGGTCTGAGGCGGACCTGGACCTGATCGAGGAGGAAGGCATCGGCAGGCTCGTCCTGAAAAGCACCCGGGATTAGCGCGGTGGCTGCCTAAACCCGAGTGCCGCTGAGGGCTGCTTCGCGAGATGCTGGCGCTCGGAGGGGCTTTGTGAAGAAGACGGCAGTAAGGGATGCGGTGGGTAGCAACAGAGCCCAGTAAATTCCCGCCACGGGGGCCTCCGCTGGGGACACCCCCAGGAGGATGCTGACCGCGGCCACGGGGCCAACGGCACCACCGAAGGCTGCTGCCAAAATGCGAAACCTTGGGGCTTTGGCAGCTGCCAGGGCATGCAATCCGACGGCAGGACCTGCCGCTGAAGCTGCCACGACCAATCCCATGAAGAAGCCGAACACTGGTGCCCAGCTAAGGATCGCGGCCCACCACGGAGTCGGACTGAGCCCTCCCGCTACGGCAGACACGAACATAATCGCAGCGCCCAAGATTCCACCTGCGAAGACCATCCTAAAAAATGCTCCGGCCAGGGGTGTCGTGTTCTCCCTCATCCTCTGACCCTACGTGCCCAACCGCTGCGGTGATAGGCCCTGATGAGACTCCTGGCAAAACGAGCCGGCTGCTCGCCTGCCCCGACCGCCGCACACCAGCAATCGATTATTCACCGCTCGAGCCGGCCGGAGATCGAGGCTGTCCGCGGCAACTACGACCTGCCGATCGAACGCGAGTTGTACTTCAAACGCGGCACCCGGGCGCTGATGCTCGCGCGCACGGGCCGTTGGACCCTGTTGAGCACAACCTGCCGGCAGCACAATGAGCCGGTGACCTCTGGCGATGGCACCGCCCGGAAGCCTCCACCGCAGATACCAACCGGCGCCGTCGTCACGGGGCATACAGCCGCTGGCAGAGTCGGTTCACTCACGTACCCGGGAGTATTCATCCAGCACCCTCCTCCGTTGGAAAGGGCACCATGCTCACTCATCTCCCCCTTCACCGGTCTCTCTGGGCGATCATCAGCGTTCTGACACTGGTAGCCGCGATGGCTGGGCTGTGGCGCCCCATCATCTATGCCGGAATCGTCAGCGAAGAACTCATCCCCGGGGCCTTTTCCCAGGATTTACTTTCCGTGGTCGCGGCACTGGGCCTCCTGTACTTAGCAGTCACAGCCCAGGGCGACCGGGTGAAACACCAGATCGTGGCTCTGGGGCTGCTGGGGTACCTGTTCTATGCGTACGGCACCTACGTCATCGAGCGCGCCTACAACGGCCTGTACCTCGTGTACATGGCAATTTTCACCCTGGCCCTGTGGTCGCTGGTATGCGCCGGAGCTCACCTTCGCCGCGGCCTTCCCCAGTTTGCCCTACCGGGACCGGTTCGGCTCCTATCGGCCTCGGGCGCCATCCTGCAACCTCTCCTTTTCTATCCCCTCTGGATAGCGATGCTTTTGCCCCTGATGCGCTCCGGAGAACAGATCGACTCCCTCTACTCGATCTTCATCATGCCCGCCTTTCTGATCCTCGCCGTCCTGACCTACAGGTCGCACCAAAACGGGTTGCTGCTGTTGCCGGCTATCCACGTCTTGGGCTTCACCCTGATCTTCTCCCTAGCCGTGGGCGAGCTCGTCAAGCCACTGTTCAATGCCACACCAAACCCGGCCGCATTCTGGCCAGCCCTCGGGCTTTCACTGCTTTTCCTGATCCTGGGCACGCTGCACCTCACCACCATGCGCATCAGCGAGGTGGGAGCGATGCCCGTGAACGACGGCAGTGGCACGGCCAAAACGCAAACACTTGCCTGAAATGCACGCACCGCGCACTGGTTCCACCGCCCTCACGGGTTGTCCTGCCGCCGACCCTCGAATCGAGCAACCTTCCTGGTCAAAGGTCCCGTACGGTGGATTAACCAAACGTCACAGCACTCCTTGGGGGAACAATGAGCTATTCGCCGTATCCGACAGCCGGCTTGCAGTCCGATCACACTGAACCGCCCCTCTGGGCACCCTACTATGGGGCGTCTTTCAAGGTCGCAGTGCAGCGATTCTTCAAGAAATACGCGATGTTCTCCGGCCGCGCGAGCCGCAGCGAATACTGGTGGTGGGCCCTGGTTGCAACCCTGGTCGGAAGCCTCCTGAACGTGCTGACGAACGCGGGCGGCGGAATTTCCCCATCCAACGGTGAAATGACGGCCGCGCCTGCGGTCATTACCGGCTACCTCCTGATCGCTATCTGGGGCCTGGCCACCATCATCCCGTCCATCGCGCTGACCATTCGCCGGCTACACGACGTGAACCTCAGTGGCTGGTTCCTGCTTCTGGGTCTCATCCCTGCCCTGGGCGCCTTAGCACTGTTCGTCATGATGCTCCTGCCGCCCAACCCGGCTGGCCAGCGTTTCGACCGTCCCGACGACGACGTGGATCGGCCTACCGGCTACTGAGCGCTACCGTCACTCCCTGGATACCGAAGGCGACTGATCACGCTGGCCCAGGGGTTCACGGGTGAAGCTAGCGCAGCTGCAGATCGGCAGGCTGCGACACGGATGCGGTCACTCCCCCGTCGATAATGCTCAGCGTGTCTGCCTCGGTCGGTGCAGTGTTCAGGGCCTCTTCTGCATGAACGGACAGCAGGGCTACCGACGCAGCCGCCAAGGACCAGTCCGGCCACATCGCTGAACGGCTCTCCTCGTCAATGGCTATTCGCTCGTGGATCGCTGCGATGCCTTGATCGAATACCAGAGTACGACCGGTGGGTTGGGTCAGTTTTACCAGTGCGTCCGGGCCGTGACCGTCGAAGCTGACTGTCCCTAAATGGCTCAGGCCGGTCTTGAGCATTGCCCGGAACCAGCCGTCCTCGTATTCAGCTGCCATGAGGTCCTCCTTGCCGAAGATGGGTAGTCAATTCTAGGTCGACAGAGCCATTGGCAGTCTGGGAAACTGATCAACATTTGGTGACGATCCCCAGCGCAGCTCCCCTTTGACCGCACGGGCTACTCGGCTGAGGGTCGCTGCCGGTTCCGTTTCGTCGTCGAACGCTGCTGCTTGGCGGCGAGGTGCCGCCGGACGGAGCCTCGAGTGGGTTTGGTGGCGCGACGCCGGCGCGGACCGGCAGCCAATCCCCTGCTCACCAGGCCGGCAAGCTTGCGCAGAGCTGTTTCACGGTTCCGGAGCTGGGAACGGTGTTCGGAGGCCGCAATGGTGACCGATCCGGCGACGATCCGATCACCGAGTCGGGTCAGCAGCAACTCCCGTTGCTCGTCCGAAATCGCGGTCGATCCGGCGACGTTCCAGGACAGTTCCACGCGGGTGTCCGACGTGTTGACGTGTTGCCCGCCAGGTCCGGACGACCTGGAGAAACGCCAGTTCAGCTCACGCTCAGGAATGGTGAGCCCGGGCGAGACTTCTAGATCCATTCCATCAGCGTGACACAGGGTGCAAAGCCCCGGAAAACCGATCCGGGATCACCCCGCTAGAACAGTGGCCAGGGCACCGCCGACATTTCCCCGCCCGGTGCAGGGAATCGCCCATTGTTGCGCAACCGGCTGCAGCGCGCGATCAGAGCCTCGATCTCTTCGTCGGTGAGCAGGACCGAAAGCTCAGTCCCCAGCTCACCGCCGAGGCCTGCGCTGACCCGGTCAATGCCGTCGAGTTCGTCGTCGGTCAGCTCAGCTCCCAGCCATCCCCACAGCACCGTACGGAGCTTGTTGTCGCTATGGAAGGTGAGCCCGTGATCCACACCGTGGCGGCGTCCATCGGGCATCGCGAGAATATGGTCGCCCTTGCGGTCCGCGTTATTGACGACGACGTCGAACACCCCCATCCGCCGCAGAGCTGGCGAGTCTTCATGGATGAGGCTGACGATCCGATCGTTCTCGTCCCGTCCGCTCAGGACACTTTTCCAGCCGATCTCGGGCACCTCGTCGGCGGACACCAGATCCACGGCGGCCTGGGCTGGGTCCTGTTCCTGCCACAGCTGCACCATCCCCTCACCCATCGGACCGTCACGCAGCCACGTGTGGGGCACCACGTCCCATCCCATGACCTGCGATACCAGATAGGCGGCGACCTCCCGGTGGGCGAGTGTCCCGCTGGGAAAATCCCACAGCGGATGCTCCCCCGCGATGGGCTTGTAGACCACTGCGGCCTCGCCGATACTGCCGAGGAAGGTGGCGTTTGACGCCGTCGTGATGCGACCGGTGAGTGTCAGCTCGGCGGTCGCGAGGTCGGGTGCCCGCATCAGCCCTCGGGAGTAGCGCAGGTATGTCCGCCGGGGTCGATCGGGTAACCGCACAGCGGACAGGTCGGCCGCCCGGCACCCACCACTTCACGCGTGCGCTTGGCGAAAGCGCGGGCTGTCCCTACCGGCATTCGCACGAGGAGCATCTCGGCTACTTCGACCTCGGCCTCAGCGTCGGCGAGCGATTCGTCGTCGTCAGCGTCGAGTTCCGTGATCGGGTACGCCTCAATGACCACCTGCACCGTCGAGGGGTCCCACCCCAGGCTCATGGCGCCAGTGCGGAACTGTTCCTCGACCGGCTCCAACTGGTCATTGTCGACCAATTCGATGGGGGTGCTCGCGGGAATGCTGAAAGGATTCCCCTCGAGCGTACCGAGCTGGTCCAGGATCTCGTCGATCTTCTCCGCCAGCTGGGCCGACTGCTGTTTCTCCAGCGCAATACTCACGATCTGTGACCCCGCGCGTACCTGTAGATAGAAGGTTCGCTCCCCCGGAAGGCCAATGGTGCCAACGACGACGCGATCGGGCCAAGTAAACTCGTGAACTTTTGTGGGCATGGTAGTTATTTTATGCGATGGGAGCCGTTGGTGCCTGATGTCCCGCTCCGCCGCCCACCGGCGCATCGACCGCAGGTGGGCTGCTCGACAACCACGACAGGTCCCCTCCGTCAGTATTGGTGGCGATGACGCTCGGTCGGCTCTCGCCGTACCTAACGATCGACACGGAAGCGGGGTTCACATTGATGCGCTGAAACAGGTCCAGATGGACGCCGAGCGCGTCGGCGAGGATCGATTTGATGATGTCACCGTGACTCACCGCCACCCAGATGGCGTTGGGCCCATGCTCGGCTTCGAAGGCTGCGTCGAGGCGACGAATTGCGGCCACCGCCCGGGCCTGCATCGCTGCCATGGATTCGCCCCCGGGAAAGGTGGCTGCTGACGGTTGGGACTGCACCACCGACCACAGCTGCTCGGCCGCGAGCTCGCTGAGGGTGCGGCCCTGCCACTGCCCGTAGTCGCACTCGGTGAGGTCGACGGCGGTTGGCGTCGCCGGAGAGCCGCTCTGACGGGCCAGGATGAACTCCGCGGTCTGCTGGCAGCGTTCCAGGGGGCTGGACACCACCGCTACCACCGGTACTACCGCGAGCCGTTCGCCGGTGAGCGCCGCCTGGTCGCGTCCCACCTGGTCGAGGCTGACGCCTGCCGTCCGTCCGGCCAGTAGTCCGGACGCATTCGCTGTCGTGCGGCCGTGTCGCACGAGAATCACTGTTGCCATCCACCCAGCCTAGCCATCCGCACTCAGTCAGGTGAACAAGTAACCGCAGGGACAGGACCCGAGGCATGGGCGGCCGTCAACATCGCGGCTGTCCTCAGCCTCAGAGCTTGATGTCTGAGCCTCAGAGCTCGAGGTGTGGCCAAACTCACGGGCTGGCCTTTAGGTCACGTCCGAAGAAGGACACTGCAGCCGTTGGGTAGCCCCGATACACTCACCACCGGCGGTCTCCGAAGGAGTTTCGTCGACGCGGAGGGAATCTCGTCGACGTTGAAGGAACTTAAAGGCCCCTCTAGACGCTTATAGCGTAAGCCGGCCAATCACGGCCGGTGATCCCTGTACTCTGGTTGATCACACAACTGAAGGAGAAGCAACGCCCGCATGGCAACAGACTACGACGAACCACGCGTCAGGCCCGAAGACCAGCCTGTCAACGAATCGCTCGAAGCG
Organism: Arthrobacter sp. CAN_A212; assembly: GCF_015752345.1. Taxonomy (NCBI): domain Bacteria; kingdom Bacillati; phylum Actinomycetota; class Actinomycetes; order Micrococcales; family Micrococcaceae; genus Arthrobacter; species Arthrobacter sp. CAN_A212. The sequence goes on along the minus strand of NZ_JADOUT010000027.1, from coordinate 13,851 downwards.
ATTCAGGCTCAACGCAGCGCCACCACCCAGTCTTCAACTATTGACACCGATGAGAGCGACACTGCTGAAGGGTTCGATCTTCCCGGCGCCGTCCTGGAGGAAGAACTCCTCATCTCCGTCATTCCCGAGCGTGAAGACGAGTTCACCTGCATGTCCTGCTTCCTGGTGAAGCACCGCACCCAGCTCGCACGCGAGAAGAACGGCGATAAGTACTGCGCCGAATGCGAAGGATAGTCTCAGCTCCTGGCGAAGGCGATCGATCCGGATAAGCTACTGCTGGCCGTCCAGTAGAGCGCCCAGATCCTTCGATTCTCGTGACCTGGCTGGAACTCCCTCACTCTGGGGTGGACAATCGTGATCGAGTTTGATGTCTCTACGATTATTGTTGACCAGCAGGGCTGACCGGGCTGCCGCTAGCCGTGGATGGGTTCCCCGGTCACGCGATGATCTGCAAGATTCATGCCCTCACGTACCAGCCGGGCCAGATGGCCGTCGGCGATGCTATACACCACGCGCTGGCCTTCTTTTCTTGTGGTCACCAGACCCGAGAACCGAAGTTTTGCAAGATGCTGGCTCACAGACGTCCGCGAGGCAGCGGTGTGATCTACCAGGGCGGTCACATCGGCCGGTGACTGGGTGAGGAGCCACAAAAGGTGGAGCCGGGTAGGGTCTGCGAGCATTTTGAACACGGCTGCTCCCGCCTCCAGCCGCAGGTCATCCGGGGATCCAGAATGGTGCAGGCTCGGCTCCGGCTGTAACTGGCGGTCAGTCATTGATGTGCCTCCTGGACAGTCGCTGTTTCCCCGGAAATCGGGCTCCAACCTCTAGGCCACAGCCTCAGTGCCGCCAATACCCCCAGTGTAGCCAAGCCCGCAAGAATCCCTGCCGTTGCCTCTTGCCCCAGGGTCGCCCCCAACCACCCTGCGATCGGGTAGGTCAGGATGAAACAGGCGTGCGACAGCGAGAACTGGGCGGTGAAAAGGTGGGCCCGCGACGCGCTGGTAGCAGCTCTCCTGAGTAGCCGTGCAGATGGAGTGTTGATCATCGAGGTCCCAGCACCCAGCACAGTCCACACCGCGAGCAGAAGAACCCAGGACTGCCCAGCAGCGGCAAGCACCCCCGCCAATCCCAGGCCTAGTGAGATCACTCCGCCTCCCGCAATCATCAGGGTTCGATCCGTCACGCGGTCAAGAAGAGGTGGAACCGTGAGGGCGACAGCCATGGAACCTGCGCCGTAGCAGGCCAGAGCAATGGCAAGGTCGGTATTTGTTCCTTCGAACAGCTCCAATGCGTAGACAACGGTGTTCACCAGCACAAGGGCAGTCCCGCAGGCCACGACAAAATTCAGCGCCATGAGTCCACGGAGGGTCGGCTCACCAAGAAAAATTCGCGTACCGAGGGTGGTCCGGTGAAGAACCGAGGTGCGTCGTACGGTGATCTGCTGAGGGGGTAGTGGGGTGGCGACGACCATCGCGGCCGACAGAAGGAAACCCACAGCGGTGCCGACGAAAAGGAGGTGAAAGCTCATGAAAGTCAGGAGCGCCGCCGCCAGGATCGGGCTGAGTACTGACTCCAGGTCATAGGCGAGGCGGGAAAGGGACAGCGCCCGGGTATAGTCGCGCTCCCGTGGTAGAAGAGTTGGAATCAACGCCTGGAACGCGGGTGTGAACGTTGCCGATGCGGACTGCAAAATGAACACCAACAGATAGATCTGCCAGACCTGATCGACCAATGGCAACGTGAGTGCAATACCAGTGCGCATCAGATCCGCGCCGATCAGGACGGCCTTCCGGGGTACCCGTTCCACCAGTACCGCCATGACGGGTGCAACGAAAACGTAGGCCAGCATCTTGATCGTCAGAGCCGTTCCGAGCACCGTCCCGGCCCGCGCTCCCGCCAGATCATAGGCGAGTAGACCCAGGGCAACGGTGAGGAGACCCGTTCCCGCCAAGGCCACCACCTGGGCCGTGAAGAGTCGTCTGTAGGCGGTCACCCTGAGTACTTCAAGCACGAAGTGTCCTCTCATCCAAAGGGGGCGAGCCGTCCGGAACGAAACAGCTCGTAACCCCCTCAGTATATGTGCACACGTTCGCACATGTAAGCGCCTCCTTCGTGAGGCCACGCACCCGCTCGTACGTGAACGCTACGGCGGCCCTGCCGCGTGAGGACCCGCAGGTGTTGGCGGTACTCGGCGAGCTCTCGAGTACCTCGTTCGCCGCGGCGGCCACGGTCGCGGCGGCGGCGCGGAAGCTGGAGGCCGCCCGCTGGTCACTCGCCTCCGGGCATCCTGACGACGCGAGGGCCGCGGTGGATGCCGCGGAGATCGCCGTAAGCCAGGCGCAGATTGTCTCGGTCAGTCAGGTGCTCAACGCCACCAGTCGCCTGTTCGAGGTGGGCGGCGCGTCGGCCACTGCTGCCGGGCGCTCCTTGGACCGGCACTGGCGGAACGCCAGAACCGTCTCCTCCCACAACCCGGCCATCTACAAGGCCAGGGCGGTCGGGTACTGGGCCGTGACGGGAACCCGGGAGCCGCTCCCTGACTAAGTAGCTGGCGGAACGTCGGCTGGTGACCTCTCAGCCGACCTAGCTAGTTCAGCGCCCGGGGCAGACTCTCGGCGATCCGCTGGATACCGAGATAGGTTTCCTCAAACGACGTTGACAGTGGCGAGAGACCCAGCCGGATGCCCGCCGGGTTGCGGTAGTCCGGGATGACGCCCTTCGCCCACAGCTCCGGCACCAGATCCCGGAACGCCGGGTGGTCGATCGTGATGTGGCTGCCGCGCTTCTGCGGATCCCGGGGTGAGGAGATGACGACGCCGGCTCCCTCCATCAGCTCCTCGACAGCCTCGATGGCGAACGAGGTCAGGGCGATCGACTTCGCCCTGACGGCAGGCATCCCCACCTCGCCGATCAGCCCGAGCATGTCCTGCATCGCCAGCATGCCGATAATCGGTGGGGTACCCGAGACCAGCCGGCGGATGCCCGGGGCCGGTTCGTAATCGGATCCCATCCCGAACGGGTCGGCACTGCCGAGCCAGCCCTGAATGGGTTGCTGGAAATCCGCGAGGTGCCGTTGCGCCACGTACGCCCAGGCGGGCGCTCCCGGTCCGCCGTTGAGGTATTTGTAGCTGCACCCCGTGGCGTAGTCGACGTCCCACTGGTCGAGCTCGGCGGGGACCGAGCCCACCGAATGGCTCAGATCCCACAGCACCAGCGCGCCGGCGTCGTGCACCACCCGGGTGATGGCCGGGACGTCCGCCAGGTGGCCCGACCGGTAGGCCACATGGCTGAGAACCACGAGCGCACTCTGGGGGCCGACGGCGGCGGCGACCTCCGCTGCGGTGGCACCGCCGTCGTACTGCAGATCGACCCAACGCAGTTGCAGGCCCCGCTCTGCGGCGATGCCCTCCATGATGAACCGGTCGGTGGGGAAATTGTCCCGGTCAATGACGATCTCGGTGCGGTCCGGGCGGGCGGCCACCGCCGCACGGGCCAGCTTGTAGAGCAGCACGCTCGTCGAATCGGCTACCGTGCACTGTCCAGCCGCGGCGCCGATCGCTACCCGCCCGATCAGGTCTCCCACCTGCTCCGGCAGCCCCAGCCAGCCCTCGTCCCAGCCGCGGATGAGCCTGCCAGCCCACTGCTCCCGCACGAACGATTCGAGCCGCTGCAGGGTGTCGGTGAGGGGCCGCCCGAGCGAGTTGCCGTCCAGGTAGGCAACAATGTCCGGATCGTCGTGCCCCTCGAACCGCGCCCGGTACCCGGCGAGGGGATCCTCGGCGTCGAGGGTGCGGGCGCGGCTCAGCAGGGATGTGTTCTCACTCATGGACCCAGTTTAGGGGTGAACCCCGGCCAGCCTTGCGAGGCTGCCAACAAAGTGCTCCCGCCCCCGCCGGTGGTTCCAGCCAGTGATGCCAGCACCCTGCCACACCCCCGCCTCACTCTGCGGTGTGACAGCGATTGCCACCCGGGCGGGTAGCAGGACTGGTGAGCGGAAGTCGATGCTCCAGGAGAACGATTCGACCCCTGCAGGCTTGGTTTCCTGCACCATCCGCGAGGCAAGATACATGCCGTGCGCAATGGCCCGCTGCATTCCGAGTGCCTTCGCGGTCAGCGCGGTGAGGTGAATTGGGTTGTAGTCCCCCGACACAGCCGCATAGCTGCGGCCGATGCTGCCCGGGAGGTTCCAGACGGCCGTGAGTGGGGGCGGCACAAACGGCGTGCGCTCCTCTTTCGTCCCGCGAGCCGGCCCGGCGAGCCGGGCACCCTTCGCAAGATAGGTCGAGCGTCCCGTCCACACCACTGCACCGGAGCTGCTGACCTCGGTGACCAGGTCCACCTGCGTACCGGCATGATGCGGTCTCAGGTCCTCGGCCCAGGCAGCGATGTCAAGCTGTTCGCCGAATCCGATGGCACGCCGGTGTTCCACTGCGTTCCGCAGATGGATCATGCCGAGTAGCGGCAACGGGAAATCCTTGCGGGCCATCACGCTCATGGCCACGGGGAAGGCAATGGTGTGGACGAAGCCCGACGGCAACGCATCCTGCGCGGGGGCACCGATCAACTGCTGGAACCGGGTCAGGTCCCCGACCGTGGCCTGGACACCGGACGCGCGGTGGCGAACCTCCGGCAGGGTCACCGCTGCCGCGTCGGAAGTGCGTTGCACCGCACCGTCCGCCCACGGCAACGGGATGCTGCTTAGGAGGGCGCTACGGTACAGCGCCGGCAACCCCGGAACCGAGTCCAGGGCGACGTCCCTCACGCGCCCACCAGCGACTGCCCGCAGACGCGGACCACTTCGCCGTTAACCCCGGCGGCTACCGGTGAGGCGAGGAACGCGATCGTCTCGGCAACGTCGATCGGCTGGCCACCCTGCTGCAGGCTGCTCAGGCGCCGCGCCACCTCTCGGGTAGCGAACGGCATCCGCGCGGTCATCTCGGTTTCGATGAAGCCTGGTGCGACAGCGTTGATGGTGCGTCCGGTGCCCTCGAGCGTGCTCCCGGTGCTCCGGACCATGCCGATCACGCCCGCCTTCGAAGCTGCGTAATTGGACTGCCCCCGGTTACCGGCGATGCCACTGGTGGAGGCGAGGCAGACGATGCGGCCCGACGCCGCGAACACGTCGGACGCGAGCAGTGCCTCATTGACCCGCAGCTGCGAGGCAAGATTCACCGCCAGCACCGAGTCCCACCGGGCCGAGTCCATGTTGGCCAGCAGCTTGTCCCGGGTGATCCCTGCGTTGTGCACCAGCAGGTCCAGCGAACCGGACCGCTGCTGCACCTGGTCGAGGATCCTGGCGGCGGCGTCGTCAGCGGTGATGTCCAGCTGTAGGGCGGTGCCTCCGATCCGGTTGGCGACGGCGGCGAGTTGCTCACCGGCCGCGGGAACGTCAACCACCACCACGGATGCACCGTCGCGGCTCAGCACCGCTGCGATCTCCGCACCAATGCCGCGGGCCGCGCCGGTGACGACGGCGGTCTGGCCGTGCAGGGGCCGGTCCTCGTCCTGGGTGGCATCCTGACCGGTACCTCCAACCGTGATGAACTGACCGTTCACGAAGGCGCTCTTGCCCGAGAGCAGGAAGCGGAGCGTTCCGGCGGCAGCCGAAATGGGTGCACCGTCGCGCAGCACGATCCCGTTGGCGGTAGCACCGGCGCGCAGCTCACGTCCTATCGACCGGACGATGCCATCAACGCCCTGGCGGGCAGCCGCCTCCGCGGGGTTGGCTGTCTCACGGGCGGGGCGGGACACGGCGACAATCCGGCCGCCGCGTTCCAGCTGGCGCAGCGCCTGACCAAGCTCCAGGATGGGAGCGGCAAGCTCGCCGGGCTCGGTGAGGTTCTCCAGCACGACGACGATCGCACCGAGCTTCTCCCCCGGCCGGGCGTGACGGCGGACATCCTGGTCCCAGCCGAGCAACTCCGTGGCGAGGCTGTCCGCTGCCGGTGACGAGCCGAGCACGAGGAGTGGACCGGGAACCAGCGGCGCGCCGCGACGGTACCGGCGCAGCACTGCAGGCTTGGGGAGGCCAAGCTTTCGGGCGATCTTTCCGGCAGGGCCGGAGTTGACGAGGTTGAGGTACTTGTCGGTCACTTTTCGCGTGCCTCCAGGATAGCGACGACACCCATGCCGCCGGCGGCGCAGACGGAGATCAGCCCGCGGCCGGAGCCCTTGTCGGCAAGGGCCTTGGCCAACGTGGCCACAATCCGACCGCCGGTGGCGGCGAACGGGTGGCCGGCTGCCAGAGAGCTGCCGTTGACGTTGAGCTTGCTCCGATCGACCTTGCCGAGGGCCCCGTCCAGACCGAGGGAGTTGCGGCAGAAGTCCTCGTTCTCCCAGGCGGCGAGCGAGCTGAGGACGGTGCCGGCGAAAGCCTCGTGGATTTCGAAGAAGTCGAAGTCGTCGAAGGTGAGTCCGTTGCGCTGCAGCATGCGCGGCATCGCGTAGACCGGGGCCATCAGCAGGCCTTCGGCGCCATGGACGAAGTCCACCGCGGCCGCCTCGGCGTCAACCACGTTCGCGAGCATGGGCAGGTTGTTCCTGCGGGCGTAGTCCTCCGAGCCGAGGAGCACGGTGGCGGCGCCATCCGTGAGTGGGGTCGAGTTGCCAGCGGTCATCGTGGCTGTGGCGGCCAGGCTCTTGCCGAAGACGGGCTTGAGCCGACCCAGCTTTTCCAGTGACGTGTCAGCCCGGACGTTGGCGTCACGGGTGACACCGCGGTAGGGGGTGACCAGGTCGCTGAAGAAGCCCCGTTCATACGCGGCGGCCAGGTTGTGGTGGCTATTCAGGGCCAGCTCATCCTGCGCTTCGCGGGAGATCTCCCAGCGGGCAGTGGTGATGGCCTGGTGTTCGCCCATCGACAGGCCCGTGCGTGGTTCCCCGGTGGTTGGAGCGTTGGGGGCGAGGTCCCGGGGCCGGAGCCGGCTCAGGATGGAAAGCTTCTGGGGCGTGGTCTTGGCCCGTGACAGGTCCAGGAGGACGCGACGCAGACCTTCGCTGACGGCGATGGGTGCATCGGACGCCGAGTCGACACCACCGGCGATGCCCGACTCGATCTGGCCGAGCTTGATCTTGTTGGCCACACCGATCACGGTTTCCAGTCCGGTCGCGCAGGCCTGCTGTACGTCATAGGCGGGTGTGTCTGCGGCGAGGGCTGATCCCAGTACCGCCTCGCGGGTCAGGTTGAAGTCACGTGAGTGCTTCAGCACAGCCCCGGCAGCGACCTCGCCGATCCGCTCACCCTGCAGTCCGAACCGGGCCACGAGACCGTCCAGAGCCGCCGTCAGCATGTCCTTGTTGGACGAGTAGGCGTAGGCGCCACCGGAGCGGGCGAACGGAATCCGGTTCCCGCCGATGACGACCGCGTTGCGGACGGATGGGGAGGACTGCGCGCTGCGCTGTCCTGCTGCCTGGTCGACCATGCTGTGCTTCTCCTTCTGGTTCCAATCAGTTACCGATACCCAGCGTACCTGATACGCTGAGTATCGTGAACAAGCAGGCGCTCAAGTCCAGACCTCCCGCCCAGCAAGGTGCTGCGGCCGGCGATGGTCGATCCAGTCGTTGGCAGGCCCACCGGGACAAACGACGTCGCGCCCTGGTCAAAACGGCGCGCGGTGCCGTGCACTCGCTGGGGTATGCGGCGTCAATGGAGGATATTGCCGCCGCCGCCGGCACTTCGAAGTCCGTGTACTACCGGTATTTTGGCGACAAGGCCGGATTGCAGCAGGCCATGGGCGAAGTGGTGATCGCGCAGATGCAGGACAAGGTGCTCGCTGCGGCCCGGCAGGCTGCGTCGCCGCGCGAAGGCCTGCACGCAATGGTCTCCGCCTACCTGCAAATGGCCCAGACCTCGCCGAATGTCTACGCCTTCGTCACCCGGCTGGGCGCCCCCGATGCGCTCACCAACCCGGCGGATCCCCACAGCTCCGAACTGCTAAGCCACTTCTTCGAAGCGGTCACCGACATGCTGGCCAGTCCGATGCAGTCTTTCCTGGCATCCGACCCGCGGGCGAGGCAGCTCGGCGGTCCCGCGCTCACCCTCTGGCCGCAGGCGGCCATCGGCATGGTCCGGGCTGCCGGAGAGCTCTGGCTTGCCACCCCCGAAAGCCCCACCAAACCCACTGAAGCCCAACTCAGCGAACAGCTCACCACGTGGCTCTTCGAGGGCATCGCCAACCACGTTCCATCACCTGACACGATCACATCCGTTCTGGAGGACACCCCATGACACAGACAGCCACGCGGCCCGAGCTCAAGGTTCCGGCCACCGCCACCATCGCTGACGACGACCGCGCCGTCGTCGACGTCGCTGCCCTCGGCGAGCTCCTGCTGGGTCGGTGGGCAGCGACCCGCAGGGTCGCCCGTGAGCTCGCCGGCCGGCCGGAAGTCCACCGGGTCGAAGGCGAGTCCCACGCCGAGCAGCGGAGCCGCTGCTTCGACCAGCTGCACTACCTGGTGCAGAACAAGGCGGTCCACCGCGCCTTCCCGGCAAGCCTCGGCGGGGAGGACGATCACGGCGCCAACATTGCCGGCTTCGAGGAGCTGGTGGTTGCCGACCCGTCGCTGCAGATCAAGGCGGGAGTGCAGTGGGGCCTCTTCGGCAGCGCGGTGCTCCACCTGGGCACCGAAGAACATCACCGTGCCTGGATCCCTGGCATCATGAACATGGACATTCCCGGCTGCTTCGCCATGACCGAAACGGGTCACGGGTCCGACGTCGCGAGCATTGCCACCACCGCCGTCTATCAGCCGGACTCCGACGAGTTCGAGATCCACACGCCGTTCCGGGCCGCGTGGAAGGACTACATCGGCAATGCCGCAATCGACGGCCGCGCAGCGGTGCTCTTTGCCCAGCTCATTACGAACGGCGTCAACCACGGAGTCCACGCGTTCTATGTCCAGCTCAGGGATGCCAACGGCAACTTCATGCCGGGCGTCGGCGGCGAGGACGATGGACTCAAGGGCGGCCTGAACGGGATTGACAACGGCCGCCTTCACTTCACCCGGGTGCGGATTCCCCGCACCAGCCTGCTGAACCGGTACGGCAACGTGGACAGCGACGGCGTATACACCTCGCCCATCGCCTCCCCCGGCCGGCGGTTCTTCACGATGCTCGGCACCCTGGTGCAGGGCAGGGTGTCCCTCGACGGGGCAGCCGTGGCCGTCACCAAGCTGGCACTGAAGACCGCCGTCCAGTATTCGGTGGAGCGCCGTCAGTTCAACGCCGGTTCCGACCTCACCGAAGAGGTCCTCATGGACTACCAGCAGCACCAGCGCCGGCTGCTCCCCCGCATTGCGGCGACCTACGCAGCGTCGTTTGCCCATGAGGAGTTGCTGGCCAAGTTCGACGACGTCTTCTCAGGCGCGCACGACACCGACGAGGACCGCCAGGACCTTGAGACGCTGGCAGCTGCGCTGAAGCCGTTGTCGACCTGGCATGCTCTCGACACCCTGCAGGAGTGCCGCGAGGCGTGCGGCGGAGCTGGCTTCCTCACCGAGAACCGGTTCACCTCGCTGCGTGCCGACATGGACGTCTACGCAACCTTCGAGGGCGACAACAATGTGCTGCTGCAGCTCGTCGCGAAACGTCTGCTGGCTGACTATGCCAAGGAATTCAGCGGCGTCGACTTCGGCGTGCTGGCGCGCTACGTGGTCACTCAGCAAGCGGAGAAGACTCTGCACCGGTCAGGGTTGCGCCGGGTAGTGCAGACAGTTGTCGACGGCGGCTCGGAGCGGAAGTCAGCTATCGCCCTGCGGGACGAGCACACCCAGCACGAACTGCTGTCGGACCGGGTGGAGGCGATGGTTGCTGACCTGGCCGGGGAACTCCGTGGCGTCCGGAAGCTGTCCCAGGAGGCGGCAGCGAAGAAGTTCAACGAGCACCAGAACGAGCTCATCGAGACCGCCAAGGCCCACGCCGAACTGTTGCAGTGGGAGGCGTTCACCGCTGCCGTCCACCAGGCGGAGGACGCGGGTACCAAGCAGGTGCTGACCTGGCTGCGTGACCTCTTCGGTCTGTGCCTGATCGAGCGCAACCTGGCCTGGTACCTCATGCACGGCAGGCTCTCCACCCAGCGTGCCCGGACCCTGTCCCCCTACATCAACCGTCTGCTGGTGAAGATCCGGCCGCACGCCGTCGACCTGGTTGATGCGTTCGGCTACGGTCCGGAGCACCTTCGCGCAGCGATCGCTACCGGTGCGGAGAAAGAACGCCAGGACGAGGCGAGGGCCTACGCACGGCAGCAGCGGGCCAGCGGAAGCTTCCCGATCGATGAGAAGACGGTCCTGGCACGCGAGAAGAAGGCCAAAGCCAAGCGCTAATCCGGTTTGCGTTGCGCTGCGCTCTGGGAATGCGCCCCGGGCGCTGCGATCTGGGAGGTGCGCTCCAGGCCTGACCGAATCCCGGTGCAGGCCGGAGCGTCCGTCCCGCCCGGAGGCTCGGTTAAGGCCTCGGTTCCCGTCTACGTCTGGCGCGGGTCGCTATCCTCGTTTTCTTCATCCACGGGGGTAGTGACCTGCCCGACATCCAGCGCGGGATTATCAGCCGACTCGTCCATCACGGCTTCATCGACTTCGGTCTCCTTGGGGTCGGGGAGTTGCACCTCATCCGGTGAGTCCGCCGAGTCAGGTGAATCGGGTGAGTCCGGTGAACCGGAACTGATGGGGCTAGGGGTGTCGGTCACTGCTGGGTCCTCCCGGGTGGATAGTGGTACGAAACCTTACGCTGGCAGCTGGCGGGCTGTCGACCGCCGCCGGGTCCCTGATCCCCCGGGGATCCCGATCGACGGTCATGGAATCCAGGGTCAACCGATTGCCGCGCGGTAGACCTCCAGGGTCGACTCGGCGATCGAGTCCCAGGAGAAATGTTCCTCAGCACGCCGGCGACCTGCCTCGCCCATCTGGCGGGCCCGTGCCGGGTCGGCCACAAGGGCGTTGACGGCGGCAGCGAAGTCCTTGACGAACCGCTCGGGGTCCAGCGGGATTCCGGTCCCGTCGGTCACCTGCTCCAGTGGCACCAGGGTGCCGGTCACACCGTCGTCGACCACCTCGGGGATGCCGCCCGTGGCGCTGGCGACCACCGCTGCACCACAGGCCATCGCCTCCAGGTTGACGATGCCCAGCGGTTCATAGATCGACGGGCACGCGAACACCGTGGCGGTGCTGAGCACGCGGATGAGTTCCTGCCGGGGCAACATCCGTTCAATCAGGATCACCGAGCCCCGCCTGGCTTCAAGTTCGGCGATGAGTTCGGCTGTTTCGGCTGCCAGTTCGGGGGTGTCGGCGGCGCCCAGGCAGAGCACAAGTTGCACCCCCGGGTCCAGCAGTGCCGCGGCCCGGAGCAGGTACGGGACACCCTTCTGCCGGGTATTGCGTCCCACGAACACCACGCTGGGCCGGTCAGGATCGATGCCGAGTTTCCGGACGGCGTCGTCGTCGGCGTCGCGTTCCCACATGCTCACGTCGATGCCGTTGTGGACGACCTTGACCTTGGCCGGGTCCACCCCGGGGTAGCTGCGCAGAATGTCCGCCCGCATCCCGTGGGAGACGGCGATGACGGCGGCGGCGGCCTCGTAGGAGGTCCGTTCAGCCCACGAGGACAGAGCGTAGCCCCCACCGAGCTGCTCGGACTTCCAGGGGCGTAACGGTTCGAGGCTGTGCGCGCTCAGCACGTGCGGGACGCCGTGCAGCAGGGACGCGAGGTGTCCGGCCATGTTGGCGTACCAGGTGTGCGAGTGCACCAGGTCGGTGCCAGCCAGCCCATCCAGCATCGCCAGATCGGTGCCGAAGGTCTGCACAGCGGCGTTTGAGGACGCCAACTCTGCGGGCGCCCGGTAGGTGCTTACGGTGGCGCCGTGATAGTTGGGGTCACGCTCCGCTCCGAAGCAGTGGACCCGCAAATCCACTTGGCTGGCCAGCACCCGGCTCAGCTCGGCGACGTGCACTCCGGCGCCGCCGTAGATCTCGGGTGGGAATTCTTTTGTCACAATATCTATACGCACGTTTCCAAACGTAGTGCAGCGCGGCCATCTCATCTAGTGTGAGTCAGTCAGGGGTACCAACTCAATGAAGAGCTATAGCAGTACAGGGGGCCATAGGTGGCAGTGAAAAAGGTTTTGGCGATTGTCCTCGCCGGCGGCGAAGGGAAGCGGCTGATGCCGCTGACGGCCGACCGTGCTAAGCCGGCGGTACCTTTTGGCGGGATCTACCGGTTGATCGACTTCGCGTTGTCGAACCTGGTGAACTCGGGGTACCTGGAGATCGTGGTGCTCACGCAGTACAAATCCCACAGCCTTGACCGCCACATCTCCGAGACGTGGCGCATGTCCACCCAGCTGCAGCAGTACGTGGCGTCGGTCCCCGCCCAGCAGCGGCGTGGCAAGAGCTGGTTCCTGGGCAGCGCGAATGCGATTTACCAGTCTCTGAACCTGATCCATGACGCGAACCCGGACATCGTCGTCGTCATCGGTGCCGACCACGTCTACCGGATGGACTTTGAGCAGATGGTCGCGGCTCACATTGCCAGTGGCGCGTCGGCCAGTGTCGCCGCGGTGCGTCAGCCGATGAACCTCGTCGACCAGTTCGGCGTGATCCAGACCGACGGGTCCGGCCGGATCTCGGGCTTCGTGGAGAAGCCAAAGACCACTCCCGGGCTGCCGGACGATCCCAACAGTTTCCTTGCCTCAATGGGCAATTACGTCTTTACCGCGGATGCGCTGGTCAAGGCTCTTGAAGAGGACGCGGCTCGCCTGAACACCAAGCACGACATGGGCGGGGACATCATCCCGTACTTCGTCGAGCGTGGGGACGCAGCCGTCTACGACTTCACCTCCAATGACATTCCCGGTTCCACCGACCGGGACCGGCAGTACTGGCGCGACGTCGGAACGCTCGACTCGTACTACGACGCCAACATGGACCTGATCTCGCCGCTGCCCCTGTTCAATCTGTACAACCTGCAGTGGCCGATCTACACCCGGCAAAGTGTCTCTCCCCCGGCGAAGTTTGTGCGGAGCGCGTCAGGGGGCTCAGGTTTTGCCCACGACTCGATTGTTTCCAACGGTGCCGTGGTCTCCGGTGGCGAGGTCCTGGGCTCAATTCTGGCGACGGACGTGTTTGTCGATGAGGGCGCGTCGGTATCCGGTTCGGTACTGATGGACAAAGTGACTGTGGGTCCGGGTGCGGTGATCCGACGGGCGATTATCGACAAGAACGTCAGGGTGCCGGCCGGAGCCTCGATTGGCGTGGACAAGGCCAAGGACATCAGCCGCGGCTACACGGTGACCGATTCTGGACTTACCATCCTCAGTAAGGGTCAGATAGTCCAGCCTGGCTGAGAACCGCCGGGCCCGGAACGGATCGCCTGCAACGTGAAGGAGTTTACGGCCTGACCCGGCCTGCGCTGGCCGGTCGGTGACGTGTCCTGCACCGGTCTACGGGTGGCTGGCCTGCTCTTGTCTACTGGTGACATGGCCTTGGCTGGCCTGCGGGTGACGTTGCCTACACTGGCCTGCCGGTAACGTGTCCTACACCGGTCTGCGGGTGGCTGTGCCTGCTCCTGTCTACTGGTGACATGGCCTCGGCTGGCCTGAGCATGACGTTGCCTGCACTAGCCTGCCGTTGGCGCTTACTTTGACGAACCCCGGGTATCGCCTCATCAGCTCGCTATCCCCCTAGCCCGCTTCATCACGATGTCCCCGGCGCGGCTTGCCCCGTGACGCCGCCCCTCCTCCGCATCTCAAGGAACCGATTTACCCGCTAGAACGGGGGTGGTTGGGGCAGTGTGGTGTAGGTTTTGCCGGTGAGTGAGGTGGCGGTGAGGGTGCCGGGTTCGGGTTGCTCGTAGTGCCAGTA
>NZ_JADOUT010000026.1:0-30155 GCF_015752345.1 Arthrobacter sp. CAN_A212 | reverse complement strand
GGTCGACCCGGAACCATCCACCGAAACCTTCAACCCATCCACCGTTGACGTAAACGCCGCCACCGGAGCCACATTCACCGGCGCCGCAGCAACTGTGACGTCCTTCGTGGTGCTGTGAGTAGCACCATCGTCATCAGTCACCGTCAACCGCACGGTGTACGTACCAGCGGTGGCATAGGTATGCGTCGCATTCACCCCGGTACCCGTGCCACCATCGCCAAAGTCCCACGCATACCCGGCAACCGTCCCATCAGAATCAGACGACCCCGAACCATCCACCGCAACACCCAACCCACTCACCGTCGACGTAAACGCCGCCGTTGGGGGCGCGTTGAGCAATACCCCGGTGGTTCCGGCGTCGAAGTGGGTCTTGACCGCCCCAGCGCTCAGGGCCGTCGGGTAGATTGCCACTTCGTCGATGTCGCCCTGAAAGTATCTGCTGGTTGGAATTGAAGCCCAGCCCGCCAGGTTGTCGCCACCAATCCTCCAGTATCCGTCAAATGATCTGCCCGTCGTGGTGTCGGTGCGGCCAGCGACGCGCGCGCCATCAACGTAAAGCTGCATTCCACCTGTCCCAAGAGTTGCAACGACATGGTGCCAGGCGCCGTCGTTGTAACGGGTGGTGCTATTGACTGTGCGCCGCACACCTTTCGGAGCAACCCCGAAGAAAATTCTGCCGAGGTTATCCATATAAACATGCCGGTCTACATCAGCGGACAACGTACTGAGTGCATTTCCGAACCCAATGATCTTGCCACCTGACGTAGTGGTGGTCTTAATCCATGCCTCGGTGCTGAACGTGTTGGGCCGCTTGGCGCGGGTTGGGTTAGCAATAATGCCGCTCGTGGTGCCGTTCAGCCTCACACTCGTGTTCGCCTCGCCGCTCAGGGCTCCTGCTGTGCCGAAGGTGACCCCGGCGGACGCCGTCAGGTCCTCTACGCCCACCGAATCGAATACGGTGGGACCAACTGGTTCACCCAGCCGCCAGTGTGTTGTTGGCTCATCCCTTTTCACGGTCTGTTGATAGGCGCTGGCCTGCTGTTCTTCGCCCGACACCGTGACAGTCACTGTGTCGGAACGAACCTCGTTGCCAGCCGGATCCGTGACGAAGATCCGGTAGCCATACTGCCTACCCGGCACAAGACCGGTGTCGGTGAAGGACATACCCGGACGCTCCCAGAACGTCGATTCCAGTGATTTCGTGTGAATCACGACCGTATCCCGGCGAACCTGGTAGGTCAGGTTCTTGTTGTCCTGGTCCCAGTTGGCCTGCCAGCGAACACGCACTGTTCCCGGCGCCGTCGAAATCAGGGTTGGATTGAAGTTAGTGCCGGTTACGCGGGGACCCCGCAGGTTCGGCGCAATCCCTTTCACTGCGAAGCGAACCAATCCTTGCTGCGCCGCGCCATTGACTGACGGAAACTCGCCGCCATAGGCGAGGTACTGATTGTTACCAGTGACCGACCACGGCCCCTGGTTCTGACCGGTGAACCGTCCGTCGAGGATAGTCGGAAACCAGTTCAGCAGCGTCGGTGACGGGTTGCCCTCGAAGTTTGTATAGCCGAATGGTTCATCAGTGATCGTACCCGTGGCGCTCTTGCTGAATGCCAAAGCACGGTTAAATTGCCACGGAGCTTCCTGGGGAAACCCGCCGATATTCCCGCAGTAGTGGGCGTGGCCAGCTGAATAGATGGCATCTCCCACCGGAAATACGGAATAGGTGTCACCGTGGCAGTCCTGAATCCAGTCAGTAGAGAAGTCCGACCACTTGACCGAGAAAACTCCCTCGTGTGTACTGTCCCGCCCGAAGGTATAACCGGAGCCGTAAACGTTTGTGGAGTCGGACGCAAGACTGGTAACGGAACCACTCGGGCCGCCGTTGCGAACGATATTGTTGATCGGAAAAGGCAGGGATTGACCCGTCGCGACGTCCACTGCGCCAAGACCATATCCCGGACGGATGGAGCCATTGAGTGTTGTGAACGATCCTCCAACGACCATCTTCGTGCCATCGGGTGACAGGGCCAAGCCGTTGACCTGTCCATCACCGGCCACTGGCGCCCAGTCAAGCAGGGCACCATCGGTGGCTCTGAATGCGGCAAGTCGGGACCTGACGACGGTGCCTACTCCGGTGAATACACCGCCAAGATAAACTGTGTCGTTTGTCGCCACGATGGCTCGCACTGATGCGTCCATCTTCGGCACGAAATTCGTCAGGAGGCGCCCGTTGGAAGGATCCAGGGCCGCGACCCGCCACACCGTTGCGCCATTGACGGTGGTAAAGGCGCCGCCTACATAGATCCGTAATCCGTCCGGAGAAGACGCAATCGCTGTGGCCTGGCCATTGAGGTTCGGCGCAAAAGAATCGATGAGCACACCGGTGCGGATGTCATAGGCGAGGATGTTGTTGCGCTGAACGGTATTCGCACCCACTGGGGAGCCAGCCGGGCGTGCAGTGGTGAAGTTGCCAGCCACGTAGACAGTATTGCCGACGATGGTTTGCTGCCAGACAACGCCGTCGATCTGAACCGTCGGCAGCGCATCAGCGGTCACGGTCGTGGGGCTGGCTGGGTTCGCAGGGTCTATCGGTGCGCTGTCTGCTGCAGCGGGCGTCACTCCCACGATGGCCATCGATACGGTTACCGCGAGCGCGCACAACAGCGAGGTGAGGTTGCGGAACAGCGATCGAGTATTTCCTCCAGGACTTTTCTGGGCATTCTGGAGAGGACCCGCGGTCCGCCGATGAGCCGGTTCTTGTGCTTTCACGACTAACCTTCTTCGCCTGGTGCCGCACCTTCGAATGCAGCGATGGGGGAGGATGCTTCCCTGTTGAAAAGAATCCGTACTTGGTCCCGCTGATCGGCGGGAATCGAAAAGACGAGGGTGGTCGCTGCGGATTCGCCCGCGTCGACGGTTGCCGGGAATTCGGTGGCACCGGATCCAGTCAGTTGAACCGCTGGCAGGCTGTCCGGGCCAAACTCGACGTTCACCACTGAGTTGGTCAGCGATACCGCCTCGCCGGTGGTGTTCTCCACGGTGATGACGAACCGCAGAGCCGGTCCGGCGATCTCGCCGATCCCGTAGGCTTCGGCGTCGATTGCCTCCATCGAGCTCACGGACGCTGTGATGCCCTTGGCGAAGGCGGACGGCTCGTCGAGGGTCACCGGCTCGGACACGGGCTGTTCGATGGCGGCGAGTTCCGCATCGGTGGTCGCGGCCTCCTCAGCCTCCTCAGCCTCCTCAGCCTCAGCGGACTCGATATCGGCTGGTGCTGCTGCATCGGTGGTCGCTGCTGCCTCGTCGGTCTCTGGCGCGGCCTCCTCGTCCCCGGCAGCTGGTTCGGTCGACGGGGCGTTGGCGGGTGTCGAAGCGTCCGGCTCCTCCGGTCCGGCGTCAGTCGGCGATGCAGTGCCCGCCGCTGGGACGGAGACGGTGGGGGTGGGGGTGCCTTCAGCACTGACGTCAGTGGCTGCCTGGCTGGACACCAAATAGCCGATGCCCAGGGTGAGTGCCAGCCCACAGGCCAGCACCCCCGCCATAACCTTTCGTCCTGTGCTGTGGGGAGCTGTCTCCTCCGGTGTACCGGCGTCAATCGGATCATTCACTGCGCTTGGATCATTCACTGTGCTGCACTCCCGGAGACGTCGGCGTGGCGGGCCCTGCTGGGTGCGTCAGGGCGGTTCCGGGCCGTGGCATCAAGCCTGCCCATGTCCCTAAACCATTTGACTGACGCCAGGACCAAGTGGCCGAGGTTGGCGACAAACACCACCGTGTAGAGGGCCATGAAGATTGACGGCGCCCCGAGCAGGACGAAGGTGAGGCACAAAAACCCGTAGTCGGTGGGAATCAGCAGCAGCGACTTGAGCCGGGATCCCGACCCTTTCGAGGGAACCGCCCCGGTTTTAAGGGTGTGGATTTCTTTCAGATGATCGTTGAGGATCATGGAGAAGAAGGCAACCGCTGCAACCACGCAGAAACCCAACGGAACCAGCAGCCAGAGCGGGCTGGACAGGTCAAAGCCGCGGTAGGCGCCGATCAGTACCGCCAGATGGATACTGGAAAGCTTCGCGCTGTCCACCACGTGGTCGAGCCATTCGCCGGAGAGCGATCCGCCGCCGCGCAAGCGAGCGACCTGTCCGTCCGCCGCGTCAAACGCGTACCCGACGGCCAGGCAAAGCCAGACAGCAATCCCGAGCCCCCAGGAGAGGTTCCCGAAGGCAATCATCCCGATTCCGGTGAAGGTGAATGCGGCGCTGATGACGCTGACGGCGTTGGGGGTCAGACCGGCACGGTGGCACGCGGCCGCAAGATACCTCCCGGCACGGCGGTTGATGTAGACCGAGTAGGGCGGGGCCCCGGGTGCGGCGACCTTCTGCGCGGCGGCCAGGGACAGCACTGTCCGGCGATAGGTCCCGCCGGTGGAACGGCGTTCGGTGAGAGTCTGGCTCATGTCGTCACCACCTTGGGTGCCGTAACAATGCTCGTGGCGTCGGCTGTCCGGCGGCGTCCGCCGAGACGACGCGCCGGGGTCTTCGCCAGGGAGTAGCACAGCTTTTCGTAGCGTTCAGCGACGTCGTCCCAGTCGTACCGTTCGGCAGCGCGCCGTGCGAGCCGGCCACGCCGTTCGCAGTCAACGGGGTCGCGTTCGGCGGAGTGCACGAGGCGCATCACGTCGTCGCTGTCGGCGAAATAGCGGCCCGCCTCGCCCAGCACTTCCGAATTGAAGTCCACTTGGAATGCGTTGGTGGCCGCTCCTGCACCGATTGCGCGGAGCAGCGAGGGGTTGGTACCGCCCACCGAGTGCCCGTGCCAGTACACCCGGGCGTTGGCGTACAGCTGGTCGAGGAGTTCCTGATCCCACACTCCCCCAAGAAACTGCACCCGCTGATCGGCAAGTGAGTGGACCTTCCGGATGTAGGTGTCCGCGTAGGGTGCGGTGCCCACCACCACGAGGGGCAGTTGGGCGGCACTCCTGCGGTAGCCATCAACAACCAGGTGGACGTGGTTTTCCGGCTCGAACCGCGCCACGACCAGGTGGTATTTGCCGGTCTCCAGGCCCAACTCCTGCACCTTGTCGCTGGCGGGGTTGTCAATCAACGGTGCCCCGTAGGCGATGTACTCGGTGGGTGCGTTGAACCGCTCACGGTAGTAGTCCTTAATGCCGATGGCGTCGGCGATCAACGCGTCGGACCATTTGACGGCGAGCGCTTCGACGGCGCGGTAGTAGCGTTTCCCCACCTTGCCCCATTTGGCACGCTTCCATTCCAGACCGTCCACGTGGGTGGCAACGGGAATCCCGGCCGCGCGAATCACGGGCAGCCAGGGCGCGTTGGCCGCGTTAAACACGATCGCGACGTCGGTGCGGTGCCGAAACAAGTGGCCAACCGACAACCCGGTGTGGCTCAGGGTTTCCAGCGAACGCTTGCGCAGGGACGGAAGATGGACGAGCCGCATGCCGAGGTGCTCCCGCACGTCAGCGTCCGCTGGGGTCACCGGACGGCAGTAGACGGTCACTTCATGGCCCATCGCCGCAAGGCGGCTGCCGACCTCTTCGATGCAGGTTTCGAACCCGCCGTAACGTGCGGGTACCCCCCGGGTACCGACCAGCGCAATGCTGAGCGGTGTCATTCGCTGCGAGCCCAGCGGATTGTTCAGTGATTTCAACATTAGTTGGTCCCATTCAACAGTGGATATTCGTGGTGTTCACGGTTCAGGTTCTCCAGGGCCCTCCGTAGCGCGGTACTGGAGGTGTGGACGGTGTACGGAAAGTAGACGACCGAGACGTTCCGCACAGCGAACTCCTGTTCGAGCCGCCGAGCCCGCTCGGTTCCCCGCCAGTCGTCGCCCTTGAAGAAGATGTTGAACCTCAGCTGATCCCAGACGGCCATCTTGTCCGGTACGGTTTCGGCGCAGACCCGGTCGACCAGGCCAATGTTCTCGACAATCTCCATCCGCTCGGCCAAGGGGATCACAGGCCGGCGTCCCTTCGTGACCTCAAGGATGTCGTCGGAGACCACCCCCGCGATGAGGAAGTCACAGCGGGATTTCGCCTGCCGCAGGATGTTCAGGTGTCCCACATGAAACAGGTCGAAGGCTCCCGCCGCGTACCCGATGCGGATACCCTGCACCTGCTCGTTGCCTGTTGAGTCGTAGGTCATCAGTACGCTCCTGTCGGTTTGACCAGTACTTTGAAGGTTCGCCACATGATCATCAGATCCCCGGTGACCGACCAGTTCTCGACGTAGTACAGGTCGAGGCGAACACTCTCGTCCCAGCCCAGATCCGACCGGCCGCTGATCTGCCAGAGACCTGTGAGACCTGGCTTGATGAACAACCGGCGGTGGGTATGTCCTGCATAACCAGAAACCTCGCTGGGAAGCGGCGGCCGGGGCCCGACCAGCGCCATGTCACCGCGGAGGACGTTGAGGAGCTGCGGGAGTTCGTCAATGGAGTACTTGCGGATCCACCGGCCCACCCGGGTGACCCGGGGATCGTCACGCATCTTGAAGAGGACCCCGTTGCCCTCGTCGCATGCCTTGAGACCGGACAGGTCCGCCTCCGCGGTCGTGACCATCGACCTGAACTTGTACATCGGGAACTCGGCGGATCCCCGGCCAACACGGTGCTGCTTGAAAATTACCGGGCCCTTAGTGTCGCGCCTGATCAGCAGCGCCACGATGGCGAAGACGGGGGCCAATGCGATCAGGGCTGTAAGGGACACGACCACGTCCATCAACCGCTTCACGACGTGGCGTCCCCCAGCGAACTGTGGCATTTCGACGTGCATCAGGGGCAGGCCCTCAACCGGACGCATCTGGATCCGGGGGCCGGCAACATTGGTGAGCGTTGACGCCAGCACCAGTTCGGTTGCCGTGCGTTCCAGCCGCCAACCGAGTTCACGGATGTATTTGCTTCCCTTGTGGAGGTGGCCAGCGACGATCACTGCATCGGCCCCGGTGTCGGCGACCGACTTTTCCACCCTGCTCAGCCCGTAGACCACCGGGATCTGCCGCTCGCCTGCCTGAATGACCTGCGACCGGTCCTTGCCTTCCAGGACGGTCCCGACGACGTCATACACCGCCCCGGTCTTCTTCGCCAGCTGGCCGACCACGTACTGGACGTCGTCGTGCCGTCCCACCACGATGACCTTGGACAGGAACAGTCCGAACTCCCGCTGGCGCATGAGCCAGTTCCGCCAGATCCACCGGCTCCCCAGCAGCCCGACCAGGCCAGCGGGGAGGGTGATAATCAGGAAGTTGCGGAAGTCGTGGGCACCAAACAGGACCACTGCGACTGCCATCCAGCTGAAAGTGGCGGTGCTCGCCTGAACGATCCGCTTGTATTCGGAGACACCCACACCGATCAGCCGCGGGTCACGGGTCCTGAACGTTGACAGCATGGCCAGCCACCCCCCGCAGACTGCAACGGCGAACGTCACTGTTTCGGTGGTGGCCGCACCGCTGACCATGCTGTTCAGGATCCAGTCTGTGCTGATGATCACTGCCGTGAGGATGATCAGGGTGTCGGTGACCCGCAGGGACATCTGGTAGCGCTGACGCCAGGGAACTCCCGACACGGCTGCTGCGCGGACTCTGGGACGCCGCGTGAGCGCGGGGAACGGGAATCTTAGGGTCTGTTCCTGAGTCTGATACATGTCACACAGCTGTCCGGCGGCCTGCGCTGAAACGCCGGCCGTCTTTCGTGAAAGGAGCCGACGACGGCTGGGGACGAGCCTTGGTCTCGGAAGGCTCCGACGTCGCCGGCTCCGCATGAGGAGGACGCATACCGAGGTGCTGGACAGGTACCATCCGGCTTGCTCCCCGCTGCGTCCAGGACGGAATGACGTGGCCTAGCCCGGCCACTGTTCCGCCAGCTGGTAGTAGGTGGAAACGCGTAACTCCAGAAAACCGGCGGATTGCGCCGCAGGTTGAGTTGTTCAACATATCGAGACCCGCTTCATAAATGCCCAAGTACTGCAATTCCCAAGTACTGCCTTCGGGGGCAAGCCTATGAATCCGCCCGGAACCGGACACGAGTGGTAGCTACCTGACTTCCGGCAGGTAGCACTACTCGTGCTGGCACCCCCGCCGCGGGTAGTACTCGCTGGATGACCGCCGGCTACGCGCGAGTCCCGCGGCGGTCCGGGTGCGGGCAATGGACCCGAGGCTGTCGGTACCTGGTCCGCTGGCCGCCTTGGGCTCGCGGACACGCAGGACCCGAGCCGGACGCGCAGGATCCGCTGGCGGTCTGGCGGGTGCTACCTAAGTCAATTTAGGACGGGTTGAGATCCTGCAGGTCCTCGCGGCGGCTGATGCCGAGCTTCGCGAAAATCCGGTACAGGTGCCCTTCCACGGTGCGTACCGACACTCCGTGCTGTTCGGCAATGTCGCGGTTGGAGTGGCCGCGGGAAGCAAGGGTGACGATATCCTGTTCCCGTTGGGTCAGCTTGGTGGCTGACTGGGCCTCCGAGAATTGGTGCCCGTGCAGTCCCTCCAGCTTGTCCACCACAGCGTTCAGTGTGGGTTGCAATGCACGGGAGCGCTGGGTCTGGCCCTGCGCGGACAATAGGTTGATGGCCGTACCCAGGCATTCGGCGGCAATCAGGAAGTAGTCGGCGTCCCGGGCTTGCTGGGCGGCAACTTCCAGCGCAGTGGGGTCCTTGGCCAGCATCCCGGCGGCCATCGCGTTGACCATCGCTCCATCGGCCCCCTCGAAGGTGGCGGTGATTCGCTGCAGGGCGGTGAGCGAGGCGGAGTCGCCCAGGCGGACCGCCAGTTCGAATGCTGACGCGGCGAGGGTTGCCATGCCAGTGGACTCGGCGTCCTCGGCGATCCGTCGGAGTTCTGTGATCGCCGCCGAGGCGCCCACCAGGTGCGCGTTCGCTCCCACGGCGTGAATTTTTCCCTGCAGCCGGGCCTGAAGCGACCCATAGGCGGGAAGGGCTGCGAACTCGTTCGAGTAGCGCTGGGCGCCCGCTGTGTCCCCCGCCATGGCGCAGGCGTAGGCCGCCATCCCGGTGGACATGGTCAGCAGTTGGGCGATGTCTGATTCACGGAATCCTTCGACAGCAAGCATCAGGCGTTTCCGTGCGGTCCGCATCCGACCCTGACGCAGCGCAATGATGCCTTCGAAGTACTCAAGAATTCCGCCGAAGTACACCATTCCGCCGTCGGCGGCCTGCGAGTACGCGGCCAGGAGCGAGCCGATCGCCTTCCACTGCCCGCCGCGGATCAGTGACATCCCGTGCCGGGTGATTACGAACTCCTGATGGCGCAGGAAGCGGTGCCCGCTCGCCGCGATGATCTCGAGCGCCTCGGTGGTGGCGGCTGCACCTGCCAGCGGCCGGCCCGTCGACCCGAGTGCCTCACCGAGCAGGGCCAGGGCAGCCAGACGGGTTTCCTCGGTGCCCTCTGGGTTGTCTCTGATGGCGACCAGATGGGTTTCCGACTCGAGGTAATGCCCCTCCAGGTTGAGCACGAAACAGGACAGGATCTGGCTCCCCATCCGGGAGAGCCTGATGGAGCGGCTGGACGATCCGTTCCGTTGCTGTTCGATGCGGTCCACCGTCTGCTCCCAACGGTGGACGTCCTCCCGAATCTCCTGGGAATTCCCTCCTCCCCTCATTCGCAGGTCGATCGACAGGAGGGTAGCCTCCTTGGCGATCCGCAGGCTCCCGCAGTTGATGAGGGCCTCGTCAACCAGTTCGCGTGCGTAGGCGAAGTCGCCGCGCGTCATCCGCGCGTGCGCAATTTCCACCAGGGCACGCGACTTCAGCTCGGGTGCCTGGACCACCCGCGCCGCACGGAGCGCGAAGGTGGGGTCGTAGAGCCGGTTTGCCACGATTGCGGCCTTCAGCAATGTGGCGTCGTCAAGCACGGCCCCGCAGTCGAGTCCCCAGGACACCCAGCGGAGGAACCCTTCGATCGAATCGGCCTGGTCCTCGATCAGTTTGAGGAGACGCCGGCGGATGGCATTGCTCCGACCAATCGGCACCTGCGCACGGATAACCTCCCCGTACAGCGGGTGGGCGAGCGCCACCCGCGGGTCGGGGCCGGGGGTAAGGGAGAGGAGCTGGTCATCGACCAGGGTATCGACGGCGAGGGGGTCGCAGGTTTCGCGAAGGACGCTCAGTGCTACTGGCTCGGCGAGCGCGACGGTCTCCAGCACCTCGAGCTCTGCCGTCGAGCGGCCCCGGAGCTGTCCCTGGATCAGGTCCGTGAGCCGCAGGTCGATCCCGGGCCGTTCACCGGAAAGGCACCATACTCCGTTCCGCTGCACCAGGTACTTGGACCGCGCATCGGGGTGGAGCAGGGCCAGGAGAAACATCGGGTTGCCTTCGGAGGCCTTGCTGAGGACGGCGCTCACGCTGGAGAGGATCTCATCGCCCAGCTCCCTGACACATAGTTCGTGGATCTGCTGCCGGTTCAGCGGATTGAGATCGTACCGGTACAGCATACCGTCGTGGGACAGCGCCAGGAACTCCGAGGGTGGGCCGGGGTTGGGCCGGGCGAGCACCAAGGCCCGGGCGCGTCGGGTGGCGATGAGCTGTGCGAGGAGGACACTGGTGCTGTCGTCGAGGTCGTGGGCGTCGTCCACGATAAACAGGGGAACCGTGCCGCCTGTGCCCTGTTGCCCCAGGTGCCGGGTCAAAGCGCGGTAGATGGCGATGGGCGATCCGGCGTCGGCCACCGACAGTTCTCTCAGATAGGGAGCGAGCGCGCCGAACGGCACCTTTTTCAGCGAAGGCTGGGCACCGATATGCACCACCGTGACGTCCCCACCCAGTCCATCGGCAACCGTCCGGGCCAGCGCAGTCTTACCCAGCCCGGGATCACCCACCACGATGGCGCCGAACTGGTGGGGCTCCGACAGTTTCGACAGGATGTCCCTGACCAGGAGCTGCCTGCCGACCAAATTGGTGGAGGGCGGAGTAACGCCAACCACGGGTTCAGGACTATTCAAGGATCATCTTCAGTTGGCTACGGTTGGAGACCCCCAACTTCGCATACACCTGATACATATGCCCTTCGACCGTCCTGATGGACAGCGTCAGCATTGCCGCGATATCGCGGTTGCTTGATCCTTCGGCAACCAGCCGGGCGATGCTCCGTTCACGTTCGGAGAGCTTGTCCAGGACGCGCTGGCGCAACTCCCCGCCACCGCGCCCCACCGTGCGCAGGATGCCGCTTGCCGCCATGGCGGCCCGCTTCTCCCCCTCACCGGGGCTGTCGGCCGACATCCGCTGCACCAGGTTGGCTGCGTCCGCGGCCAACCGCTGATTACCGACGTCGGCCGCCAGCTTCGCAGCCTTGAGGATCTGGGCGGTGTCGCCGGAGGCCACTCCCTTGCCGTACAGGGCACAGATTTCGGCGAACACTCCCTGGCCATCCATGCCGCTTGTCGCAAGCCGCTCCCCGACGTCGGTCATCCCCAGTTGCACCGCCTGGCAGAGGAAGAACAGTTCGTGTCCGAAGTTGCCTGCCGCCCGGTCCTCGTCGGCCAGCTGGAGCATCTCCCCGGCGGCCTGCAGGCGGTCCCGCGTCGCAGTCGAAGCCAGGACGGAGAAGTATCTGGTGGCCCGCGCGGTATGCCAGTCGAACCGCCGGGCGGCCAGGTCCACCTTCCCAAGGTGGGACATCGACAGCTGGGCATCACCGATGAGGGTGTACGCATAGGCAGTGGCCGCTTCGGCCAGGCTGAGGAACTCCTGCCGATCGCGGATCCGCAGTTGGCTCAGTGCGGGGAGCAGTTTGGTCAGAGCCTCGGTCCCACGCCCGGCGTAGGCATACAGGCAGCCCTCCGCCAACTCGAGCGAGGTCCCATCGAAGATTCCCGCGAGAGATCCCTCCTGATGGTCGCTGATCATCGCCAGACACCGCTCCCACTGACCAGAAATCAGCATGACTGAGAACAGCCGCACCTGGGCTGACTCGGCGAGCAGGGGGTCCTCGGTGGAGTCCGCCAATCGGGATACCACCAACCGGCTGAGTTGCACCGCGTCGTCCTGACGTCCCGTCATGCTGAGGGCTTCGGCCAGCCAGCCGCACAGCTGGTGCCGGACGGTCGGATCCATTGAGTCGCCCTGTCTCAGGAGGTCATCGATGGGCTCGATCATGGCTGCGTACCGCCCGTTGTGGGCGCTGAGCTCCGCGTCGAGCAAGTCCGTCTCAGCGAGCAGGCCTGCAAGACCCTCAAGGCCTGACTGTCCTTCCCGGATCAGTCGTTCGCGGATCTTCGCCAGAAGGACATCCGCCTCGGCGAACCTCACCTGGTCCCGGCTGAGCAACCTGCACCTGAGCACCTGCATGGACACCCACTCGTGGAGGTTCGGGTCCTGGGGCTCCGAGGAGATGAACGCGTCCAGAATCTGCAGGGCCCGCATGGTATCGCCCTGGATTCCATAGGCCCGCGCTTTTTCGGTGACTTCCCTAGCACCCACTTTCTCTGGCGGAACCGCGCCAAGGAACCGGAGTGCACCCTCCGTGTCGAAGTAGCGGTTCGCAAGCTGGGCCGCCTCGATCGCCAGGACAGGGTCAATCTCCAGTGAACTGTCCAGGCACCAGGCCGCATAGTTCATCCGGCTCAGTGCAGGCATGGGGAGTTTGAGGGAGGCGGCAGCCAACTGCTGGACAAGCTCCCTGCTCCGGCCAACGGGTACCTGGCGTCGAATTACCTCGCCGATCAGGCCGGTGACGACCCGGACCATGGGTTGCTGCGTCAGCTCGATCTCGAAGATCCCGGTTTCCATCAGCGCGTCCACTTCGTCCCCGCCGGCGAAATCGGAGAGCAGCTCCAGTGGCATCGCCCCGACGATGGAGACGATCTCGGCGGTTCGTCGCTGGTCGGGAGACAGCCGGGCCAGACGGGTGGAGATCCGCTCAGTGATGATGCGGCCGGGATCGGGTGACCTCCGTGGACCCGCCACCCAGATTCCGTCCTGGGTAGTGATGTACCCGGACTCCACCTGTTCCCTGCCGATGGCTTGCAGAAACAGCGGGTTACCCCCGCTGGCGTGCCAGGTGTCGAGCACGACAGACCGGGAGACTGGCCCTCCAAGGCCGAGGGTCAGCAGCTCCGCTGTGTCGGCCAGCGATAGGGGCTCGATATCCACCCGGCGGATGAGCTCATCTTTCCAGAGGTCGCTGAACTCGTCGGGAGCTGCGTGGAGGGTCTGGCACACGAGCAGCACTTTCACAGCCCCGCTCTTCACCAGGTGGGCAATCGCCGTCGCCGAGGCACTGTCCAGATCCTCGATGTTGTCCACAAGGATGAGGGTCCGTTTGCCGCCTGACCGCCCAGCGAAGAGCTCCTGGAGGCTCCGCAGCAGGATGAGCGGATTGTCGACTGCCGCATCATCAAGGTCGCTCAGCACGAAGTTCAGTGCGCCGTAAGGCATGTCTGCGGTGAGTGCGCTCCCCCTGATGTAGAGAAGATCAAAGTTGGCCTCGACGTCGCGGGAGACCCGTTGCGCCAGCACGGTCTTGCCGATGCCTGCCTGGCCGGTAAGAACGGCGCCCTGGCAGTCTTGAGAGACCACGGCATCCCGCAGAACTGATAACTCACTGTCCCGGCCAACAAGTGGCCAGGCTCCTTGTACACCAAACATAGCGCCCCACTACATGGTGCAGGTCGGCACGGCGAGTCGTCCCAGCCCGACAGATTCAAGGAAGGAGGAAACGGTCCCCGTTCCAGCTTTGACGAAAGTTGCAGAGTCCGCCTCAGCTTCTCAAGTACTTGGGAATAACCATACGCTGGATTGAGGATTAAGGCACGCGAAGTGGCCAAAAAATGTGAGCGGTCTCACGGGACCCTGGCCTCGGCATCGAGTGAGGGTACTACCCATGGTAGGGCCGACGGCGGGCTGGGGATCAGCCCGGTCTCAGAAGGCTGGCCGCCGCCGGCCCGACCATGGGTTCCGCCGGTGAGGGCGGAAAGGGTCTCCCTGGGCACATGGCCCGGGTGACACAGTCAGACTACGGTCCACATACCTTCCCCACACGCGTAGTGGCTACTCGTCTTCGTGCCAGCGGCTACTTCACTCAGCGCCCGGTCTACGCGGCTCTAAGGCTCGTGGGAGCCTTCCTCCAACAGCCCGATGACCAGATCATCCCGGCCCCCGATGCCGAGTTTGAGGTAGATCCGGTAGAGGTGTCCCTCAACTGTCCGGCGGGAAACGGTGAAATAGGTGGCTATTTCCTGGGAGGACGCACCCCTCACCGCAAGCCTGGCAATCTCCTGTTCCCTACGGGTCAAGGCCACCCGGGTCAGGGCTTGATCGGTGACGGCACGGGTCCGGACCCTTCCAAGCATGGGAATCAAGCCACGCAGCTGCTGTCGGACCATACGCTGCACCCTTTCCTCCCCCCTCCGTCCGTACTCTGAGGCGCCACGCGCCAGGCACTCGGCCGCCAGGAGATGCCGGCCGGCACTGAGTGCCTGTGCCCCGGACGCCACAAGCTGGGCCGGGTCTGACGAAGCTGCAGCGAGTGCGATGATGCGGATGGTGTCAGAGTCGGTGGCACCCAGTTCGTTGGCCAACTCCTCAAGGCGCCCGGCACTAACCGGACGCTGCAGGAGGAAAAGCAGTTCGAGGATCTCGGCCTCCGCGTTGACCAGTCCCCGTGACTTTGCCTCGGCGGCTCCTGCCTCGATCGCCGCCACCTCCTGGTTCGTCACCGCCAACCACGACTTGGCGGCGGAAATGTACCCGTCCGCCACCAAACGCTGCGGCAGGAACCCCCGGTACGGGAGCACCCTGTAGTCCTGGAGGTACCCCAGGGCACGCTCATTGTCCCCCACCAATCGGCTGGCAAAGGCGGCGGTTCCCAGGGCCAGGGGGAGGAGCATCTCGGGGTCGTGGCGTCGGAGTTCCTCGATTCCGGCGGCCAGCAAGTCACAGCTAGCATCGATGCGCCCGCATCTGAAGTCCAGCACGCCCTGCAACGTCATCAGGTTGCCGCCGAAGTGTTGCAGTGCTGGCGGCGCTGACTGGTCAAACGATTCGCGCAGGAGTGCGAATCCTGCCTCGTCCATGGTCAGCACCAGCAGCGCCCCATGGCGGGTAATCGCGGTGCGGTAGTGCCGGGCAAGGTCCCCGTTCTCCCCCGTGGTCGCAACCGCTGCAAGGGTCAGATCCTTTGCCTCAGCGGTCTTTCCCGTCGCACCCAGGGCTTCTCCCAGCAACATTCGCGAGAGCAGGCCAACGGTGGATGAGGGCACCGTGCCACCGACGATGCCGCGCAGGCCCCGGATCGCGGTGCTGTAGTCACCGGCCAGGCAGTGCGAAACGTGCCTCAGGATCGCCGCGCCACACTCGACCTGGTCCCTCTTTGCTGGGTCGTCCTGCCGGTTCTGGGCGGCGTTCAACCGCTGGCCCACCACCGCCCAGCGGTCAGCGATACCGAGGAGGTCCTCAGCACTGCCCCCTCGCTGCAGGGTGATCTGGGCCTCGGTGACGGCGGCCTCCGCCAGGATCCCCGGATCTGCCGCCTCTTCGATGAGTCCGCGAATCTCGGCGGCGGCCGCTTCGGTGTCGGCCAGGTACAGGAAACTTCGTGCCGATTCCACCCTGGTAGCCGTGGCGAACTCGGGCGTGGTGACTGCTGCCGAGAATCGTTGCGCCTGGCGGGGCGCGAACCCGTTGTTGGCCTGTTGGGCGGCTGCCAATAACTCCTGATCCGGAATTCCATCGCCGAGATCCATTGCCCAGCCCACACTGGTGCTGGCTCCCGCGGCTGCCAGTACCTCGCGTCCATGCTGGGATGCTCGCAGGGTTCTGAGGATCTCGACCCGCCGACCGGGAGGAAGGAGGTGTCGAATCACTTCCCCATACACCCGCGGTTCGACCGTGACACGGCTCCTGCGGCTGCCGGGCCGTCCCGAATAGGCCAGGAGATTCACCGCGAGCCCCTGTTCCATGGCGGTGGGGTCCAGCAGATGCCGTGCGGCGGTGGTGGGAATACCTCCCAGCATTGCAACCATTTCGATGGCTCCGCGAGTAGCAGGTGTGCA
The DNA here is from genome assembly GCF_015752345.1 of Arthrobacter sp. CAN_A212. Classification (NCBI taxonomy): domain Bacteria; kingdom Bacillati; phylum Actinomycetota; class Actinomycetes; order Micrococcales; family Micrococcaceae; genus Arthrobacter; species Arthrobacter sp. CAN_A212. The sequence continues at coordinate 14,144 of NZ_JADOUT010000026.1, read as the reverse complement.
GCCGAGGAGAAGCGCCTTGACCCGCTCCACCAGTTCGTCTCCGGCGGATTTCGGGGTTGAAACCAACAGCCACACCCCGTTGCGCTCAACGAGTGCCCTGGTGGAGCGCAAGTGGGAGATCAGCGCCCTGATGATAGCGGGATTCCCCTGGGACCAATCGGTGAGGAATGAAGTTGCGTTGGAACTGACAATCCCGCCCAGATCCCGCTGGGAGAGCACTGCCACCTGTTCCCGGCCCAACGCCGAAAGTTCACACCGCATGAGCAGGCCGTCCCGGCAGAGTGAGTAAAGTTCCTCTGGCACATTCCCCAGTGACCGGGTGAGCACCAGGAGGCGAATTTCCCGGGCCAACGCGAGCTGGCCGAGGAGGTGGCTGCTCTCCTGATCCAGGTGGTGGGCGCTGTGGACGGTCACCAGCACCGGCAGTCCGGCTTCAGAAGAAACGGAGTTCAGGGCTGCCCTGATCAGCCGCAGTACTGCCAGCCGGGACTCGAGATCGCCGGGAGCTGAATCGAGCAGTAGAGGCGCCAGCGCCCCATAGGGTACGCGACTCAGCGAGGAATCCGCGTGGATGGCCAGCGGCACTACCGTGCCTTCCAGCCTCATCAGGACCTGTGACGCCACCGCCGACTTGCCGATGCCGGCGGGGCCACACACCCAGGCTCCGCTCATGAGCGGGTCCAGAATGCTGGCTGAGACCTGGTCTATGTCGGCGGACCGCCCGATCAGTCCGCCAGCCCCGAGCTGGGCGTTCACCGTCTGAACGCGGTGCTGAGATTCACCTTCGCCAGGAGCTCAGCCCTGGTCCGGACGTGAAGTTTCGTGTACACGCGGTGCAGGTGTCCTTCGACGGTACGGACACTGACATCCATGGCTAGTGCCAGGTCCCGGTTGGTCTTGCCGTCAACCACTGCGGTGACCACTTCGACCTCGCGCCGGGTCAGGGAAGCAAGCTGTCGCCGTGCTCCGAGCGCGGTGCCGGACACACCGACGACGCCGCGAACGCGGTCCGCGACGTAGGCAATGGTCGCGCGCTCGCCGGATTGGGCGGCGAGCTGCACCGCCGACGCGGCCGCGTCACGGGCAAAAGACTGGTCGCCGAGGTGCTGCGCCAGTTCCATTGCCTGCAACACCAGCTCTGCGTCCTCCGCATCGACGCCCTTGGCATAGAGCTGGCTCAGGGCAGCGAACCGTCCCTGGCAGGTTGCGCTGAGTTTGAGGATTGGCTGGGCAACCCCGGTGTCTCCCTGCCGCATCGCGCCGCACAGGGTCATCAACTCCCAGGAACTATTGCCCAGCGCCGCGTCCTCCCTGCTGAGCTCACGCAATTCGAAAGCTGACCGGTCAGCCGATGCCGTGCCCGCCAGGGCCAACGCCGCGAAGTGCTTGGTCAGGCGTCGCACCGTCCAGGATGCCGTCCGGGACGGGATACTGGCGATCGCGAGGTAGTCAGCCGCCTGCGCCGGATTATCCGGAGCGCTGACAAAGGCCAGCGCCGCGGCGGCGAGGGGCGCCGCACCCGCGGGGTCGTGCACCTGAAGTTGTCGCAGTGCCGGGTGGAGTAACGGCTCCGCCTCGGCGGGTCGTCCGGCCGCCGCGTAGATCAGTCCTTCGGCAAGCTCCTCATAGGTTCCAGTGCCGGGGCCCAGGCTCAGCAGGTGGTACGCCGACACCTCCAGCAGACCTGTCAGGTTGCCCGACACTGCCTCGAGGGTAGCAAGCGTCATGGCGATCCGGGACGGCAGCGGCGGTTGGCCGGCAATGTCGGAGTGCAGCGCAACGGCAGCTTCCTTCGCATCATCCACCCGGCCGGTGAACGCGAGCGCCTCGCACAGCCACGCGGCAGCCAGACGACGGTGGTCAGGCTCGAGCGCACCGGGAATAAACTCTGAAGACTTCAGCTCGGTCACTACATCCCGAAAATGGCCCTTGGCTGCGGCCTGGCGTGCACGCTCGAGGATTCTCGCTGCCTGCTGCTTTCGGGGTTCGCCGACCGGTCGACTCAGCGGGCCGGATGCGGACCTGCTGGCTGCCAGGTGGGGACTGAAGCCATCGACCGGGTTCGTCAGACCGAGCACCGCGTCGCTGAGGAGCGGGGTCGCCACGGAGACGGTGGCCCACCGGTCGCTGGCAATGGAGAGCATTCCCTGCTCCTGGAGATCATCCAGATCTCCCAGGGCGTCGCCTGGGACGGCGGCGAGTGGTGTCGTCCCAGCGGCGGCGAGGGCGCCCAGCAGCCGGCGCTGGGCGGGTTGAAGCATGACAATCCGGTCGGCGATCAGGGCGGTGGTGGCTTCGCTGGGCCGCACCTTGTCCGCGGTCAGAACCCAGACGCCTGCACCGCAGCTGAGCGCTCCAGCAGCGACATAGTCGCGCACCAGTGCGCCGAGAAGCCTGGGATTTCCGCCGCTGTGGGTGTGCAGAGCGAGCGACGAGGCCCGGGACGCACCGGCACCGAGGGTCGCCGCAAGGTACGCAGCGACCTCCTGCTGGGACAGGGGCGCCAGGTCCATCCGCACCAGGGTGCCCTTCAGGGACAACGTCTGGAAGTAAACGGGGGCGTCCGCGAGATCGCTGCAGGCAGCGACCAGCCGGATGGTCCCGGCCTGCACCATCTGGCCCAGCACCGTTGTCGACGCCTCGTCCAGATAGTGGGCGTCGTCGACCACAACGATCACGGGTAGGCCCAGCGCCTTGCCTTTGAGCACGCGTGTGAGGGCGCTGATCACCCGGACCGGATGGCTGAGGACGTGCTCTCCCGTGTCCGCCAGCAGGACCCGAAGGGCACCGTAGGGTTCCCGCACGTTACGACCAGAGCCCCGAAGGTGGATCAGGCAGGCGGTGGCCCGAAGGTGGTCCACCATCGACCGCAGGAGTGCTGTCTTGCCGCTTCCTGATTCGCCGGTCAGCAGGACCGATGAGGGGGCAGACCCCTCCAGCAGCAGATCATTGAGAGTTTGGGGAAGGTACGCGCGGGCGCCCCTCGGGGGCGTCGTCGCACTGCTGGCCCCCGTCCGTGGCTCGGGAGACGCCTGACGCCACTCAATCGGGGCAGGCGGGTGGGCATGCGTACTGATGTTGAAACTCATTGAGAGACCTTTTCTTCGCGTTCCCAGCGTTGTGAAGTACTGATCACGGTAGAACTCCCGCCCGGCACCCGCATGAGTAGCGACTACCCGAATTTTTCGCTCGCACTACGCATCGGCTACTTGGATCCGTAGGGCCGGGGTACTCGGCAGTCTTCGTTTCGAGGATGAGCATCAAAAAAGGGACCGACGTTGGGATGGGGGTGGCCCAGTCTCAGAGGCCGCCCAACGTCGGCCCCCGCATTTGGGGCCGCAATGGCTCAGCGGTCTGGATCATTTCACCATGTCACCACTGATCGTGAATCGAATTTTATCCGTTATTTCCCTGCCGAGTGGTATTTCTGCTGAGCGCTGACAAGCCCCTCGGTAATAAGCGATTCCACGGCATCAGCCGCGTCCTCGACGAGGAAGCCCAGCTCCTTCTTTTCGACCGTTCCGAAGTCACGGAGCACATGATCGGCTGCATCCTGCCGCCCCGGGGGGCGGCCCACCCCGACCCTGATCCTTAGGTAGTCCTTGGTACCGAGAACCTTGGAGATGTCCCGCAAACCGTTGTGTCCGCCCTCACCGCCGCCAGCCTTCAGCTTGACCGTGTTGAAGTCGATGTCGATCTCGTCGTGCACGGCAATGACCCGTTCAGCGGGTATGTCGTAGAAACGGCAGAGGGCTCCGACCGGGCCTCCGGAGAGATTCATGTAGGTCAACGGCTTGGCGAGGATCAGCTTCGGTCCGCCGATGCCCAGACGGCCTTCGAGGACAGCCGCGTGCGCCTTGTGGCTTTTGAATTTCCCGCCGAGCCGTTCGCCCAGCGTGTCAAGAACCATCTGACCCACATTGTGTCTGTTGCGGCTGTAGTCGGGCCCTGGGTTCCCGAGCCCGACTACCAGCCACGTGTCATTCGCCACGGGTATTCCCGTAGATGGAGTTACTCGCCCTCTTCGGACTTCTCGCCGGAGGCAGCGACAACGTCGCCCTCGGCAACTGTCTCTTCATCTTCATCGCCGAGATCCTGGACGGTCGGCTCGCTGATGTTGACGATCAGCGTGTCCGCTTCGATCAGCAGGGTGACGCCCTTGGGAAGCACGATGTCAGAGGCATGGATGTGCTCGCCAACGGTGCGACCCTCAACGTTGACGGTGAGGGAATCAGGCAGGTGGGTGGCTTCGGCTTCGACCTCGACCGAGTTGTGCTCGAGGTTCATGACGGCGCCCGGCGCCAGCTCGCCTTCGACGTGGATGTAGACGTCAACAGTGACCTTCTCGCCCTGACGCACGGTGAGTAGGTCAAGGTGCTCCACGATGCGCTTCAGTGGGTTGCGGACAACGTACTTGGCCAGGGCCAGGTGCTTCTCCCCTTCAACATCGAGAGTCAGCAGCGCGTTGGACGTCCTCAGGGCGAGGGTGGTTGCTTTGGAAGGCAACAGTACGTGGATGGGATCCGCACCGTGGCCGTAGATGACCGCAGGGATTTTGTCTTCGCGGCGTGCACGGCGCGCCGCGCCCTTGCCGAATTCAGTGCGTACTTCTGCGGGGAGTGTGAGGTCAGACATTGAGTCTCCTGTGTTGACGAGTAGTGGATCGTTGCTGGGCAAACGATCGGCAGCTGTCTAGAAACAGTTCATCGTCAACACATTCAGTGTTGGACTCTCGTCACTAACCACCGTCGATCACGGAACAATCCCGGGTGGTACCGGGATGCTCCCTCGCCTAGGCATCGCGTTCAATGGTACAGCACTTGCGGGCCTGCCCTGCACCCGCGCTCCAGAATCCGTTGGGGCCCGGACCGGCAGGAGGTTCCTCATCATCCTCTAATGTGTGAGTCGTACCGTTGAAGTCTGTTGGAACCGCTGGCAAGCAACCAGCGGGAAGCATCTCGTCGAAAGCTCCCCGGAGCTGCCGGACAAAGGATCAGCATGCGAATTTCAGTAATAGGTTGTGGCTACCTGGGAGCCGTGCACGCGGCCTGCATGGCAAAGCTGGGGCACGACGTCGTCGCTATCGATGTCGACGAACGCAAGATCAGCGAGTTGCAGGCCGGCCGGTCACACTTCTTCGAGCCCGGCCTGCCAGAACTTCTCGACGAGGTTCTCCAGACGGGCCGGTTGAAGTTCAGTTCCGAGATCAGTGATGCCCGCGGAGCGCAGGTGCACTTCCTGTGCGTGGGTACCCCCCAGCGCAAGGGCGAGTACGCTGCCGATCTGCGGTACGTGGACGCCGCCTTTGCCTCCCTCGTCGACTCCCTCGAGGAGGGGAACCTGGTGGTGGGCAAGTCGACGGTTCCGGTCGGCACCGCAGCCCGGCTGGCCGATGACCTGCTGGACCGGTTCCCGGACGCCAGCCTGGCCTGGAATCCCGAGTTCCTGCGGGAGGGCTTCGCCGTGAAGGACACGCTCAGCCCTGACCGCCTGGTCTACGGCGTTCCCGCCGGGGAGGACGGGAACCGCGCGACGGCCCTGCTCGATGAAGTGTATGCCGGCCCCCTGGGGCTGGGGACACGCCGACTGGTGGCCGACTATGCGACGGCGGAACTGGTCAAGTCGGCCGCCAACTCGTTCCTCGCCACCAAGATTTCCTTCATCAACGCCATGGCAGAGGTATGCGACGCCGCCGGGGCGGACGTCACCCTGCTCGCCGACGCGATTGGCATGGACGATCGGATTGGCCGCAAATTCCTTAACGCGGGGATTGGCTTCGGCGGTGGCTGTCTCCCGAAGGACATCCGCGCATTCATGGCCCGGGCCGGTGAACTGGGTGCCGACCAGGCGCTGACGTTCCTCCGCGAGGTGGACGACATCAACCTGCGACGTCGGATCCGGGTAGTTGAGTTGACCCGCCAGCTGGTGGGCGGATCCCTGCTCGGCAAGCGCATCACGGTCCTGGGGGTGGCATTCAAGCCCAACAGCGACGACGTGAGGGATTCCCCCGCCCTGAGCATCGCGGCCCAGCTCCAGCTCCAGGGCGCCGATGTCACGGTGACTGACCCCGAGGCCCTGGCCAACGCGAGGGGACGGTTCCCCGAGCTGAACTACGAACCCGACTTCGGTGCAGCCGTCGCGAAGGCCAACGCGCTCCTCATTCTCACTGAGTGGGACCAGTACCGTTCAGTCGATCCGGCGGAGCTGGCCACGCAGGTGGCCAGCAAGAACATCCTCGACGGACGGAACGTCCTGGACCCCGTCCAGTGGCGTGCAGCCGGCTGGAAATACCAGGGCATCGGCCGGCCATAACTCACACCGGACTCCCGCCGGGTAACTCCGGGACCAGCCCCTAGGCGTTGCCGTCAAACAGGCTGGTCACGGATCCGTCGTCGAAGACTTCCCTGATGGCCCGGGCGATCAGCGGTGCGATCGACAGCACGGTGAGCTGGGGGAACCTCTTCTCCGAGGGGATCGGCAGGGTGTTAGTCACCACCACCTCGCGGGCGCCGGACTCCGAGAGGCGGCGGGCCGCCGGATCCGAGAAGACAGCATGGGTGGCGGCGATGATCACATCTTTGGCACCGGCGTTCTTGAGCACCTGGACGGCGCCGGAAATGGTTCCACCCGTGTCGATCATGTCGTCGATCAGCACGCAGGTCCGACCCTCAACCTGGCCCACCACCTGCTTGGAGACTGCCTGGTTCGGGACCGTCAGGTCACGGCTCTTGTGCACGAAGGCCAGGGGCGATCCGCCCAGCCGTTCGGCCCACTGCTCGGCGACCCGGACCCTGCCGGTATCGGGCGAGACCACAGTGACGTTGTCGGCGTCGACCCGGGTACGGATGTAATCGGCAAGCAGCGGAATGGCCATCAGGTGATCCACTGGGCCGTCGAAGAAGCCCTGGATCTGCGACGTGTGCAGGTCAACCGACATCAGGCGGTTGGCGCCGGCTGTCTTGTAGAGGTCGGCGACAAGCCGGGCCGAGATCGGTTCGCGGCCGCGGCCCTTTTTGTCCTGCCGTGCGTACGGGTAGAACGGGGAGACCACTGTGATGCGCTTGGCCGAGGCCCGCTTCAGGGAATCGATCATGATCAGCTGTTCCATCAGCCAGTTGTTCAGCGGCGCGGGATGTGCCTGGATCACGAACACGTCGGTGCCGCGCACGCTCTCCCCGGACCTGACGTAAATCTCGCCGTTCGCGAAGTCGTAGGCGGAGATCGGGAGGAGCTCGGTACCAAGCGTCTGGGCGATCTCCTCGGCCAGTTCGGGGTGGGCCCGTCCGGAGGCCAGGACCAGTTTCTTTTCGCCGCGTGCGGTGATCTCACTCATGAACGGTCGCTTTCGTCTGTGGTGCCCGGGGTCGTGCTGGGGAGGTCGGCGGTGGCCGGAGCCCGCTGGGCTGCGGCGGCAGCGGTGGCGGCGGCAGTGTCGGGCCGTTTGGCCTGCACCCAGCCCTCGGCCGTGCGCTGCGGTGCAACGCTGATGGCGAGGGCGCCGGGGGGCACGTCGTTGCGGACGACGGCGCCCGCACCGGTGTACGCACCATCCCCGACCACGACGGGCGCCACGAACACCGTGTTCGATCCGGTCCTCACGTTGGCGCCGATGACGGTGCGGTGCTTGTTGACGCCGTCGTAATTGGCGGTGATGTTGCCGCACCCAATGTTGGTGTCTTCACCGATCTCTGCGTCCCCGGCATACCCCAGGTGGGACAGTTTGGAGCCGCGCCCGATGGTCACGTTTTTGGTCTCATAGAACGCGCCGATCTTTCCGTCCTCCCCGAGAACCGTGCCGGGCCGCAGGTAAGTGAATGGGCCGACGGCGGCGCGGGCGCTGATCTGGGCGCCCGACCCGTGGGTGCGCAGTACCCGCGCCCCCTCCCCGACTACGACATCGGTCAGGGTGCTGTCCGGGCCGACGACGGCGTCCCGGGCGATATCGCAGGCACCGTGGAGCTGGGTGCCGGGGAGGATCGTCACGTCCTCGGCCAAGCGCACCGACGTGTCGATCCAGGTGGTAGCGGGGTCGATAATCGATACGCCTGCCCGCATCCAGCGGGTGAGGGTGCGCCGGTTGAGTTCAGCGCCGAGTGCAGCGAGCTGCACCCGGTCGTTGGCACCTTCAACCTGCCACGGGTCGTCCGAGACGACTGCTGCCACCCGACCGCCCCGGCGTGAGGCAATGCCCAGGACATCTGTCAGGTACATTTCGCCCTGTGAGTTGCCGGCGGTCACCGAGGTCAGCGCGTCACGCAGGGTCGCCGCGTCGAACGCATAGATTCCCGAGTTGATTTCGTTGATGGTCCGCTGGGCGTCGGTCGCGTCCTTGTGCTCGACGATCCCGGTGACCGTGCCGTCGTCGGCCCGCAGGATACGGCCGTAACCGGAGGCGTCGCCGAGCACCGCGGTCAGCACCGTGACGGCGTTGTCCCCGCCGATATGCGCCTCAATAAGCTGGGCGAGCGTGTCGGAGGTCAGCAGGGGCACATCGCCGTAGGTCACCACGACCGTGCCCTTCAGGGGTGCGCCCGCGTCCCCGTCGAGGGCGTCGAGGGCCACCTGGACGGCGCGTCCAGTGCCGGGCACGTCATCCTGGTCGACGATGACTGCCTGCGGATCCAGCTCGGCGATATGGCCCGCAACGCGATCGCGTTCGTGCCGGACGACGACGGCGAGTGCATCGGGGACCACGCCGCGTGCGGCGGCGACGGCGTGCCCCACCATTGACCGTCCGCCGAGGGTGTGGAGGATCTTCGGGGTCCGGGACTTCATTCGTGTTCCGGCTCCGGCGGCCAGCACGATGACTGCCGCTGGGCGTTTCGCGCCTGCCTCGGGGATCTGTTCCTGAGAGTGGGTGTTTGAGGTCTGCGGACCCATTGAGGAGACACTCCTGCCTGTAGTTTTCACTGTCAACCGGAAAAGTACAGGCTCACACCGGCAATACTACCCGCGGCAATACTTTCCGATTGTTCCGCCCATAGGATTCGAACCTATACTCCACAGCTCCAAAGGCTGGGGTGCTGCCATTACACCAGGGCGGACTGTGCCAACCAAGCCCCTCTCGGGTCCCGGACGCACGGTTATCCAGTTTGCCATGAGTCGGGGGCTTCCTGCGACTTGGAAGCCCCCGCTGCGGTGTTATTTCCCGACGACCTCGGCTGCTGCAAGCCACTGCAGCTCCAGGTCCTGCTGCTCGGCCTGGACCGCCTGCAGCTTCGTGTTCAGCGTGGCCATCTTGTCGAAGTCGACGTCACCGCCGGCCCCGTCATTCATCTGCTGCTGGATGCGTTCCACCTGCGCTGCGGCCTTGCCGAGCTGGCGTTCGATGCGGGTCAGGTCCTTCTTCGCCTGGCGTGTCTCTTCGGAGCTGTACGCGGTAGCCGATCCGGCGCTGGCCTGGGCATCGTCAGCGTTGAGGGGGGAAGCGCCTGCTCCGGACTCCGCGGCGCGGCGCAGTTCGAGGTACTGGTCCACTCCCCGCGGCAGGTCACGCAGTTTACCGTCGCCCAGGAGCGCCATCTGCGAATCGGTGACCCGCTCCAGCAAATACCGGTCGTGGGAGACGACCACCAGGGTGCCGGGCCAGCCGTCCAGGACGTCCTCGATCGCCGCCAGGGTGTCAGTGTCCAGGTCGTTGGTTGGCTCGTCGAGCATCAACACATTGGGCTCACCCACCAGGAGGCGGAGCAGCTGCAGCCGGCGGCGTTCACCACCGGAGAGGTCCTTGACCTTGGTCCACTGCTTCGCGTTGGTGAAACCAAGCTGCTCCACCAGTTGGGTGGCTGACACCTCACGCCCACCCACGCTGAAAACACGCTTCTCCTGCTCGATGACCTCGGTGACGCGCAAGTGCTCCAGCTCGTCGAGTTCCTTGACCTCCTGGGAAAGGACTGCCGTCTGGACCGTCTTGCCCTTCTTCACCTTGCCGGCGTCAGGGGTCACCTCGCCGTTCAGCATCCGCAGCAGGGTGGTCTTGCCTGACCCGTTAACCCCGACCAGCCCCAGCCGCTGCCCGGGGGCGAGGCGCAGGGTGATGCCGTCGAAGAGATTCTTCTCTCCGAGCGCCAGTGAGACATCCTCAAGGTCCAGGACATCCTTGCCCTGCCGGGCCATGGCCATCTTGCTCAGGGCGAGGGAGTCGCGTGGCTCGGGCACATCGGCGATCAACGCGTTTGCTGCCTCAATCCGGAACTTCGGTTTGGCGGTCCGTGCGGGGGCCCCGCGGCGCAGCCAGGCAAGTTCCTTCTTGACCAGTTGCTGCCGCTTGCCTTCGACCACCGAGTCCATCCGGTCACGCTCCGCCCGGGCGAGGACGTAGGCGGCGTAACCGCCGTCGAACCCGTCGACGACGCCGTCGTGCACCTCCCAGGTGCGGGTGCAGATTTCGTCGAGGAACCAGCGATCGTGGGTGACGACCAGGAGCCCGCCGTCGCTGGGACGCCAGCGCTCGGCCAGATGGCGGGCGAGCCAGGCCACGCCCTCAACGTCGAGGTGGTTGGTGGGCTCGTCGAGCATGATGACGTCGTCGTCGCCAATCAGGAGTTTAGCCAGGGCAACCCGGCGCTTCTGCCCACCGGAGAGCGAAGAGACCTTGGCGTGCCAGTCAACCTCAGCGACCAGACCGCCCATCACGTCGCGGATCTTGGGATTGGAGGCCCATTCGTGGTCCGCCTGGTCGCCCACGATTGCTTCGCCGACACTCAGGTCGCCGTCCAGGACGTCGGTCTGGTCCAGGTAACCCACGTGGACGTCGCGGCGGCGCGTGACCCGGCCCTCGTCGGGGGTGGCGCGCTGCGCCAGGAGACGCATGAGGGTGGACTTGCCGTCGCCGTTGCGACCGACCATACCGATCCGGTCGCCATCCTCGATGCCGAGGGAAACGCCGTCGAGAACGGTGCGGGTGGCAAACGTGACGCTGACGCTTTCAGCGCCCAGAAGATGTGCCAAGGGTGTACTGCTTCCTGATGGTGGGGGGATGAAAGGCTTGAGCTGGCCCCTGCAAGGGCCACGGGTCAAGCGGTGTAGTCGTTAACAATTCTGGCACCGTGCACCGGACCATGCACTGCCGTCGCGGTCAAGCCGCCGCTCGAGAGCTGATCGGCGAGCGCTGCCGCATGCGCTTCGTCCGCGGCGAGGAACGCAATGGTGGGCCCCGATCCGGAGACCAGCCCGGCGAGGGCTCCCGCGTCGGTGCCCGCCTGCAGGATCCCGGCGAGATCCGGAGCCAGTTCGAGTGCCGCCGCCTGGAGGTCGTTGTGGAGTAGTTCGGCGAGTGCGACCGCGTCGCCTGCACGCATCGCGCTGAGGATCCGCGGGTCGATGTCCGGCGGGGTGGCCGGTTCGGTCCCGTCCCGCAGCCGGAGTTCGTCGAGCGTCCGGTAGACCTCGGGGGTGGAGAGCCCAAAAGCGGACGTCACGAGCACCCAGTGAAGGGGCGTCTTCGAGATTGCTGGCGTGAGCTGCTCCCCCACCCCGACTCCGACCGCTGTGCCGCCGACCAGCGCAAACGGGACGTCGGCGCCGAGGTCGGCCGCCATTTCCGCGAGCTCGTCCCGGGAGAATCCGCTGTTCCAGAGGGCATCGCAGGCCAGGAGCGTCGCAGCCGCATCAGCGGACCCCCCACCCATCCCCCCGGCCACGGGCACCCGCTTGGTGATATCGAGCAGCAGCCCGGTTGAGCCGCCGCTAAGATCAGCGAGCAGGGTGGCAGCGCGCGCAGCAAGATTGGTGGCATCCAGCGGGATGCTCTCGACCGGCAGGTTCAGAGATCCCTGCCCGTTGACCGTAACAACGATGCCCGGCTCGGCCGTGACGGTCGCGGTGACCTCCTCATACAGGGAGACGGCCAGGTACACGCTCGCCACGCTGTGGTAGCCGTCCTCGCGAAGCGGCCCCACCCTGAACGAAACGTTGATCTTTCCGGGCGCGCGGACGCTCACCCTCGCGGGAGCACCGCTGAAGAGTCCTGCCGTTTTGCCTACCTCCATAGTCTCCAACCTAGATCACCGGGCCCTGAACCGGGAATCCTGTCGGCCTCCTGCCTGACCGTTGCGTAAAGATAGTAAGCGTGCTTACATTGCAGTTTGTAAGCAGGATTACTATCCGAAGGAAGAACTATGACTACCCAGAATTGGTCAGAGGATCCCCTGACAGCTGCGCCCTCCGGCGAGCGTGTCCGGCCCGATTCACCAGCAGGCAACACACCGGTCGGCGAGAGCAACGGGTCCGCCGGTGTCAAGGACCAGGCGAAGGACCAGGCCAAAGAGGTGGGCCGCGACGGGCTGAATGCAGCCCAGGGAGTCGCCCAGACTGCGACCACCGAGGCGAAGAATGTTGCTGCTGAAGCCAGCACGCAGGCGAAAAACCTGTTGGGCGAACTCGGTTCGGACCTCAAGGATCAGGCGGGCGCGAGCCAGCAGAAAGCCGCCGAGGGACTACGGTCCATCAGTGATGAGCTGGTTTCCATGGCAGACAACGGGGACCATAACGGCCCCGCCAACTCCCTGGTCCGCCAGGCTGCCCAGCGGTCGGGAGACGTTGCTGGCTGGCTGGAAGGCCGGGATCCAGGATCGCTGCTGGACGAGGTCAAGGACTTCGCCCGTCGCCGTCCGGGTACCTTCCTGATGGTCGCTGCGGGAGCAGGCCTGCTCGCCGGTCGCCTCACCCGTGGGCTTGCTGGCGCAGGATCGGACTCTTCGAGCACGACGCCAGCCAACCCGGCGCCGGAGTACCCACCGACCGTGCCTTCTCAGCCCGCAGCCGGCACTGGCCCAGCGTTTGCACCAGCCACGCCCGCTACCGAGACAACTCCGATGATGGACAACGGCCTGACCTCGGCCGATGACGCCCGGCAGATTTCGAACGATCCGCTGGCGGACCCGTTGGCGTCCGAGCCAGTCATCGTCCCGGGTACCCGCACCCAGAACGAGCGACTCGATAGGGACCTGCGCTAATGAGCGGTATTCACACCGGAGGATCCCAGGCATACGAACCGTCACACACCACGGCCGAGGATCGGGCAGCCAATGAGTCGTTGGGATCGCTGCTCGGCGATGTGACTCGTAATCTGTCCACCCTGATGCGTCAGGAGCTGGAGCTCGCCAAGGCTGAACTGCGTGAAAGCGGCACGAAGGCTGGCAAGGGCGCGGGCATGTTGGGCGGCGCCGCCATCGCCGGCCACTTTGTGCTGCTCTTCCTGTCCCTGGCACTGATGTGGGGACTGGCTGAACTTGTTGGCCCGGGCTGGTCTGCGGTCATCGTCGCAGTCATCTGGGGCATCATCGCCGCCGTCCTCGCCCTGATCGGCAAAAAGGAACTGAAGAGCGTGCGCGGCCTGCCGGTCACCGCCGAAACCGTCAAAGACATTCCCCCCACTCTGAAACCAGGTGCGAACACCCCATGAACCAGACCCCAGAACAGATTCGTGCAGACATCGAACGGACCCGCCGCGAGCTCGGCACCGACGTCGATGCCGTAGCCGACAAGGTAAGCCCCGCCAGCATCGCCCAGCGTCAGGGAGACAAGGTGCGCAACGCGGTGGGAGGCCTGAAGACCTCGGTCATGGGGTCAGCGGACCAGACGTCCGCTGGCACCCGGTCCGCTGCGAACAACGTCAGTGGCGCCGTACAGGATGCTCCTCAGCAGCTCACCCGCAAGACCCAGGGCAACCCGCTGGCCGCCGGGCTGATCGCCTTCGGAGCCGGAATGCTCATCTCCTCGCTGATCCCGGCGAGCGAGAAGGAGAAGGAAGCTGCAGCTGCACTGAAGGAGAAGGCTGAGCCCCTCACCAACAGTGTCACCGACGCAGCGAAGGCCGTTGCCGAGGACCTCAAGGAACCGGCACAGCAGGCAATGGATTCGGTGAAAGAAACAGCCACCAACTCCGCCAACACCGTCAAGAATGAAGGCGCATCCGCGGCAGCCGATGTGAAGGGCAAGGCCCAGGACGCGAAGGACAACGTCCAGAACGAGGCCAGCCGCTCCTAAGCGGTTGGCACCTGGTGTGGCGGGGGGGGCCCCCCCCCCCCCCCCCCCCAAAAAAAAAACAAAAAAAAAAAAAAAAAAAATAAAGTGGGGGAAAACCCGAGCCGAAAACCAACATAGTGAGGTGTGTTATTTTTTTTTTTTGTGTTTTTGGTGTT
>NZ_JADOUT010000025.1:0-39580 GCF_015752345.1 Arthrobacter sp. CAN_A212 | reverse complement strand
CCACCCGGTACGACAAACTCGCCCTCACCTACCGCGGAGGAGTCGTACTCCGAGCCATCACTATTTGGCTCAAAGAATTAGGAGACACGCCCTAGGGCCCTCCACTTTCATCCACCGTGGCCCCGAAGGCCACACTCAGCACCTCCGATAGACCCGCCACGGCGGGTCTATCGACGTTTAAGGGCCAGCCGCGACCTCCGGGCGGCAGTCCGCCCCTCGGGGGTAGGGTCCGCGGGTCCGATATGGGTGATTTCCCTCCACTTCCCACCACCGGTCAAGATCCTTTCAAACACAGGAAATTGTCAGGAAATTTACCGCGCTGAAGGGCCAAAATGGATTGACGGGGGAGGGATGTGGAGTAAAGTGGTGGTTATAAGAGTGTAGTGGTGCCGTGAGGTGCTTTCCGGATCGGATGGGCGGTAGCAGATGTTCCTTGGAACTCATCTGCCACGTCTTGATGAGAAGGGCAGGTTGATCCTCCCAGCGAAATTTCGTGATGAACTTTCCGACGGGCTGGTATTGACCAGGGGCCAGGAACGGTGCATCTACGTTTTTAGTCAGCGCGAGTTTGAACAGCTTCACGAGCAGATGCGGTCGGCGCCGCTGTCGTCACGGCAATCACGTGATTACAGCAGGGTTTTCCTGTCCGGTGCGTCCGATGAGGTTCCGGACAAGCAGGGGCGCATCACCATTCCGCAGGCGCTCCGCACCTACGCGGGCCTGGGTCGGGAACTGGCAGTAATTGGTGCGGGCAGCCGGGCCGAGATCTGGGACGCCGCAGCCTGGGACAACTACCTGGCGGAGAAGGAGAACGCGTTCTCCGAGACCGACGAGGAAGCACTTCCCGGGTTCTTCTAGAACACAGCAGGACCCAGCACCACCGAGGTAAAAGCAGGACAGCAGGATGGATTCTTGAACAAGATCTCCAGCCGCCCGGCGCACGTTTCACCTGGATCACCTTCCCCGGAGCCAGGCGGACACAGCGCCTGGTCGGAGGGGGATCTGGTCCAAGAAGCACAGACAAACCAATACGCAAGACCGAGGAAGGAGCGAACGGATGAGCGACGATCGCCCTACCGGTGAACGACACGTCCCGGTATTGCGTGAACGTTGCATCTCGCTCCTCGAACCAGCCGTCCTCGCGGCCGTTGCTGCGGGCCGCACCCCGGTGGTTGTTGACGCCACCCTGGGTATGGGCGGGCATTCCGAATCGATGGTGGAGCGGTTCCCACAGGCGCACCTCGTCGGCATTGACCGCGATCTGCAGGCCATCGCGCTTGCGGGTGAGCGGCTCGCATCCTTTTCCGGACGAACCGACCTGGTGCACGCGGTCTATGACGAGCTTCCTGACGTCCTGGAGGACCTGGGCATCGACTCCGTCGACGGGGTCCTGTTTGATCTGGGGGTCTCCTCCCTGCAGCTCGACGAGCGGGACCGCGGATTCGCGTACTCCTATGACGCCCCGCTGGATATGCGGATGGACACCAGTACCGGTCAGACCGCCGCCGACGTCGTCAATTCCTACCCCGAAGCCGAGCTGCTGCGAATCATCAGGGCCTGGGGTGAGGAGAAGTTCGCCGGCCGGATCGCCTCGGCAATCGTTTCCGCACGGCGGGAAACGCCCTTCACCTCCACCGGGCACCTGGTGGAGGTCATTCGGGCAGTGGTGCCCGCGGGGGCGGCCCGGACGGGTGGGCACCCCGCCAAACGAACCTTCCAGGCACTGCGGATCGAGGTCAACGAGGAACTGACGGTACTGACCCGCGCGGTTCCCGCAGCCATCGACGCACTCAACGTCGGCGGGCGGGTGGTGGCCATGTCGTATCACTCGCTGGAAGACAAGATCGTCAAGACCGCATTCACCGCAGGCACCCGGTCCTCGGCCCCCGCGGGTTTTCCCGTGGAGCTCGAGGAGCACAAGCCGTACCTCAAGTCGCTGACGCGGGGAACTGAAGCTCCCACCGAGCTGGAAATCGAAGAAAACCCGCGGGCCGCATCGGCGAAGCTGCGGGCCGTTGAACGTATCAAAAAAGAGTCTCGAAACACCAATGACAGGAATGCATCATGAGCCAGCAACTCGCTGAATCCTACGCGCCGCTGGCTACCCCACGCCTGCGAGGCGCATCGTCCCAGCAGGTCAGGACACCCTTGTCTCTGGTCCCGGCAGGCCCGGCCCGACGCCGGATCCCCTTCGCGGTGTTCAGCATGCTCGCCCTGGTCGGTGCCTTGGTTACGGTGCTGATGCTGAACATTTCAGTGTCGAGCAGCCAGTATGAGCTCGTTGATCTGCGAAACCAGCAGATCGCGCTGAGCCAGGAAAACCAGGCCCTCACCCAGCAGATGGAAGACCTCCAGGCGCCGCAGAACCTTGCCGCGGAAGCCAGGGAACTCGGCATGGTGGCTTCCCCGGGATTCGGCGCGATTGATGTAGATTCGATGAAAATTGCCGGTACCCCAGAAGCTGCTACGAAGGGTGGTGAGCCGTTGGCGCTGATCGCAGCACCCGACGTGTCCACCACCAGCGGGGCCGCTGCCGGAGCGCCAGCCGCCGACGCCTCAGCGGGGGATGCACCACCAGCACCCGCCGCTGATGAGGCTCCCGCGGAAGCCGAGGAGCCGGTCGTTCAGTCCGAGCAACCGCAGGCAATCGAACTCAACGGCGGGTCGATTCCCGCTCCCCAGCAAGGCACCGGCGGGTAATACGCACGATCACCGATCACCGGCAAGACACCGAAGGAAATTGAAGTGGCTACAGCAACAGAGCACGACAAATTCCGGGTGACTCTCGGCGCGAAGCGGCTACGGGTTGGCCTGGCCTTCGTCCTGATTCTGTTGCTGGTGCTCGGCGTCCGGCTGTTCCAGGTGCAGGCACTTGACCTGGGTGGAATGGCCCAGGTTGGTCTGAACAAGCGGCTGGAATCCTTCCCGGTGCAACCCGTACGCGGTGACATCCTTGACAGCAAGGGAAACTACCTGGCCCGGAGCGTTGAACGGTTCGACATTGTCGTCGACCAGAGGCTCGCCGAAGGTGACACCTTCGCACGGATCAACGCCGACGGCGACCGCGAAGAGGTCACCATGGACGAAGGGTTCGCCGAGCTGTCGGAGATCCTCGGCCAGGACGCGGCAGACTTAGAAGCGGCAATTATCGGGGACAAGAAGTTCGGCTACGTCGCCCGGTCGGTCACCCCCGAGGTGAAGAACAAAGCCCTGGCAGTGCGTATGCCCGGCGTCTACGCGGACGCGATCAGCCTCCGTACCTACCCTTCGGGGCCGGTTGCGGGGTCGATCGTCGGTTTTGTTGGCTCCGAGAACGAAGGGCTTGAGCTGACCCAGAATGACGTCCTCAAGGGGGAGCCGGGTAGACGCACCTTCGAGATCGGCGGCGACGGTATCCGCATCCCTTACGCCACCAATGAGGACGTTCCCGCCAAGGATGGCCAGTCCGTCAAGCTGACCATCGACCAGGATCTGCAGTGGTTCGCCCAGCAGACCATCGCCTCCCAGGTGGAGGAGTACAACGCCGAGTGGGGCAACATCGTGGTCGTCGAGGCGGACACCGGCGGCATAGTCGCCATGGCCGAGTCAACGACCATGGACCCGAACAATCCCGGTGCCACCGAACCCGAGTTCCGTAAACCCCTCTCGGTGACATCCTCGTTCGAACCCGGCTCCACGACCAAGCTGATCACCATGGCCGCGGGTCTGGAAGAGGGGATCATTGAACCCACCAGCGAGTTCCTGCTCCCCAATACGTACACGGTTGATAACCAGACCTTCAAGGATGCCTTCGAGCACGGCGAGGAACGGCGGACTGCCGCCGGCATTTTCGCCAAGTCAATGAACACCGGCACGGTCATGATCGGCGAACAGCTCACCAAGCAGCAACGCTACGACTGGCTGACCAAGTTCGGGATCGGCCAGCCCCTCGACGTCGGGCTGAACGGCGAAACCAGCGGCATCCTCGCCCAGCCGGAAGACTGGGACGACCGCCAGCAGTACACGGTGCTCTTCGGTCAGGGCCTCGCCCAGACTGCCCTCCATACCGCCATGGTGTACCAGACCATCGCGAACGACGGCGTCCGGTTGAAGCCGCGCCTGATCGACTCCTACATCGACCCCGACGGTACCGAGCACAAGGTCCCGCAGGACGAGGGGGTCGAAGTGGTCTCGACCGAAACCTCGGCGCAGCTCCAGAAAATGCTCGAAACCGTCACCGTGGATGGTTCGGGTGCCTCCGGAGCCCTGGACCAGTACCGGGTCGGCTCAAAAACCGGCACCGCCGAGGCCCCCAGCGCATCGGGCGGCTACGACGGGTTCACCCTCACCTACGCCGGCATGGCACCGATGGAGGACCCCGAGTACGTCGTGGTGATCACGCTGCAACGCCCGCAGGGTGACCTGTACTATCTGATCCCGGGGGAGTCCTTCCAGAAAGTCATGGAACAGGTGTTGAACGCGAGGAACGTCGCGCCGTCCACAGGCAAGCCCAAGACCTACCCCGTCGAGTACTAGCCCGGAGCAACACAAGTGCCAACAAATGAAGAACCCGCTGCGCAGCCCACTGAGGCGGCGCAGGCCGACGCGGGGATGCGCCCTGCCGAGGTGACCCCGGTCCCGCTGGACACCGCCTTCAGTCGTCTCCCCGCCGGGCTGCCGGCCATCCACCAGGTTCCTGCCGCCAGCCAAGACGACGGCGGTGCAGCCCGGGTTTCGGTCACAGGGGTGTCTATCGACTCGCGGCTGGTCCGCCCCGGCGACCTCTACATCGCCCTGCCTGGAACCGGCAGGCACGGCGCCTCCTTCACGGCACGGGCCCTGCACGCGGGAGCCGTGGCGGTACTCACGGACGAGTCGGGTCTGGCTGGGGCCGCTGATGCCGCCGGCGGCACCCCGCTGTTCCGCTCCGAGGACCTGCGGGCAATCGTGGGTCCCCTCTCGGCGATCATCTTCAACAGCCAGCCCACCGATTCCCCCCGACCCACCCTGTTCGGCGTCACGGGCACCAACGGGAAAACCACCACCACCTACTTCATCAACGCCCTGCTGGAGGGGCTGGGCCAGACCACCGGACTGATGGGAACCATCGAAATCCATGCCGGTGGGCAACCCATCGCCAGTGCGCTCACCACCCCAGAATCTCCGCAGGTGCATGGCATCCTCGGCCTGATGCGCGAGCGGGGAATCCAGACCGCGGCGATGGAGGTGTCCTCCCACGCTATCGAGTACCGGCGGATCGACGGCGTGCGGTTCGACGTCGCCGGTTTCACCAACCTGACCCAGGACCACCTTGACCTGCACGGCACCATGGACGAGTACTTCGCGGTCAAGGCTGCCCTGTTCCAGGCTGAGCTCTCACGCCGCGCGGTCGTCATCGTCGACGACCCGTGGGGCCGGAAACTGGTTGAGGAAGCCAGTAGCGACGTCGTAACGCTCAGCACCGATTCCAGCATGGCTCAGACCCAGGGGGCCGACTGGACGGTCGGCGACGTGGTACGCCACGGGCTCGGCCACCGGTTCACCCTGCGGGGGCCGTCGGGGGAACTCCTGCGCCTTCACTCAGGCCTGCCCGGAACGTTCAACATTTCCAATGCGGCCCTCGCCACGGTGATGGTGCTTGTCTCCGGAGTCGACCCCCACGAGCTGCAGCGGGCAGCCGACCGATCGGATCCGTTTTCGGCTGCCGTACCGGGGCGGATGCAGCTGATCGGTGACAGCCCGGCAGCGATCGTCGACTTCGCCCATAACCCTGACGCGCTGGCCCGCACCCTGGAATCGGTCCGACCACCAGCGGCGGGTGCCCGGCTGATCGTCGCCTTCGGCGCCACCGGCCAGCGGGACCAAACCAAACGACCCATCATGGGTGCCACCGCAGCCCGGCTCGCCGACGTCGTCATCGTCACCGACGACGACCCCCACGACGAGGACGAAGCAGAGATCAGGCAGGGCGTCCTCGCCGGCGCCCGGCAGGCACGCGACGCCGAAAACCTGGCCTGCGAGATTCTCGAGATCCACCCCCGCGCCGAGGCGATTGACCGCGCGGTGGCGATGGCGGGACCGACCGACACCGTACTGATCGCTGGCCGCGGCCACGAGGTCTGGCAGGAGGTCAAAGGTGTGAACCTGCCCCTCGACGACCGGGTGGAACTGGCCCGGGCGTTGACACGCCATGGATTCTCTGTCCATCCCAGCCACAAGATAGAATACTAGACCGTCATGATTGAACTAAGCGCAGCCGAAATCGCGGCAATCACCAGGGGTGCCTTGACCCCCGCAGCCGCAGCCCGGCAGACCCTCACCGTGACCTCCGTCTCAGTGGATTCCCGTGAGGTCCAGGCCGGCGGTCTCTTCGTCGCCAAGCCCGGCGAAATAGCCGACGGTCACCAGTTCGTGCCCCAGGCGTTCCGGAACGGGGCCGTCCTGGCCCTGGTGGAGCACCCGGTCCCGCAGGACCAGACCGACGATCCCGCCGACTACCCGGCCGTCGTCGTCGAAGACGTCATCCTCGCGATGGGTCGCCTCGCGGCCGAGGTGGTCCGGCGCCTGCGCGCCCACTCACCCCTGACCGTCATCGGCATTACCGGGTCCGCGGGCAAGACCACCACGAAGGACCTCCTGGCCGGTATTCTCGCTGATCAGGCTCCCACGGTGGCGCCGGTCGGTTCGTACAACGGCGAAGTGGGTGTTCCCCTCACCGTCTTCGGCGCGGAGTACGGCACCCGGTATCTCATCATCGAGATGGGTGCCACCAAGATCGGGCAGATCACCTACCTCGCAGAAATGGTGGCCCCCGACATCGGTGTGGTCCTCGGGGTCGGAAGCGCCCACGCCGGAGAATTCGGCGGCGTGGAGAACATTGCCCGGGCAAAGTCGGAACTGGTCCGTGCTCTCCCGGCGTCCGGAACCGCTGTGATCAACGCCGACGACGCCCGCGTGCTCGCTATGGAATCTGTCACCGCTGCGCAACGGCTCTACTTCACCTCCGACTCCTCCCAGCTTCCCGACGGCGGCCCGGCCGTCCGGGCGACGGCGGTCACCACCACTGCCGAGGGTCACCCCGCGTTCGACCTCGTGGTACCCACCGCCGACGGCGACACCACCCACCCGGTCTCGGCGAAGCTCATCGGCACCCACCAGATCACGAACCTCCTCGCCGCTGCGTCGGTGGCCACAGCCCTCGGCGTGCCCGGTGCCGACATCGCCGCGGCACTCTCCCGCCTGCAGGCCCAGAGCCGCTGGCGGATGGAACGCTCCGAACGGGCCGACGGCGTCACCATCATCAACGACGCCTACAACGCCAACCCCGAATCGATGCGCGCGGCGCTCCGCACCCTGGCTGAACTCGGCCGGGGACGGCGCACCTGGGCCGTGCTGGGGGAGATGCTCGAACTGGGGGAGGACTCCATCGCCGAGCACGACGCCGTCGGCCGGGTAGTGGTCCGCCTGAACATCACCAAGCTCCTCGTGGTCGGGATGGGCGCCCGCGCCCTCTACAACGGAGCAGTCCTCGAAGGTTCCTGGGGGGACGAGGTCCTCTTCGCCGCAGACGTCGCCGAGGCCGAGACGATGCTGGCCGCGGAACTGCAACCGGGGGACCTGGTGCTGTTCAAGTCCTCCAACGGCTCCGGGCTTCGATTCCTGGGCGATCGGATAGCATTGTCATCGACCGAAACACCCACCACTGCCATGCCTGGAACATCAGCGCCCGGCCCGACTGACCTCCAAGGGAGGCCGCAGCTGTGATTGCGCTACTGATCGGCTCCGCCATGGGGCTGGTGCTGGCCCTCGTGGGTACACCCCTGTTCATCCGCCTGCTGGTGAACCGCGGCTACGGACAGTTCATCCGCGACGACGGACCCACTGCGCACCACACCAAGCGCGGCACGCCGACCATGGGTGGCGCCGTCATTGTCGGCTCGGTTCTCCTCGCCTACTTCGTAACCCACCTCCTGATGATGATGGCGGGGGTGTCCACCGGACCGTCCGCGTCCGGACTGCTGTTGCTCATGCTGATGGTCGGGATGGGAATTGTCGGGTTTTTCGATGACTACATCAAGATCTCCAAGCAGCGCAGCCTCGGCCTGAGCGCGCCCGCCAAGATCGCAGGGCAGACGCTGGTCGGCGTCATCTTCGCCGTCCTCGCCCTGGGCTTCCCCAACGAGAACGGCAGGACCCCCGCGTCGACCGCCATCTCGTTCATCCGTGACACGTCGGTGGACCTGGCATTCGCCGGGACCATTGTCGGAGCGGTGCTCTTCGTCATCTGGTCCAACCTGATCATCACGGCCGCCAGCAACGGCGTGAACCTCGCCGACGGTCTCGACGGCCTGGCCGCTGGGGCGGCGGTCCTGGTGTTCGGCGCCTACATGCTGATGGGCATCTGGCAGTCCAACCAGAGCTGCGCCCTGGACGAGGTGTCCCGCAGCGTCTGCTACACCGTGCGCGACCCCCTCGACCTGGCCCTGATCGCCGGCACCATGTGCGGCGCGCTCGTGGGCTTCCTCTGGTGGAACACCTCCCCAGCGAAAATTTTCATGGGCGACACCGGGTCCCTCGCGATCGGCGGCGCCATCGCCGGCTTCGCCATCCTCTCCCGCACCCAGCTGCTCCTGGTGATCCTGGCCGGCCTGTTCGTCATGATCACCCTGTCGGTCATCATCCAGGTGGGCTACTTCAAACTCTCCGGCGGCAAGCGCGTCTTCAAGATGGCCCCGCTCCAGCACCACTTCGAGCTCAAGGGCTGGCAGGAAGTGACGGTGGTGGTCAGGTTCTGGATCCTGGCCGGGCTGTTCGTGGCAGTGGCGCTTGGAATCTTCTACGCCGAATGGGTAGTACTTCTATGACCGTGACCCCCGACCTCGACGCCCTGACCACCTGGGACTCCGACTGGGCGGGTATCCGGGTCGCCGTCACCGGGATCGGCCTCACCGGCTTCTCGGTGGCCGACACCCTGATCGAGCTCGGCGCCCGCGTCGTCGTCGTCGACGGATCAGCCACTGACGAGAACCGGGCCAAGGCCGACACCCTGACCATCGTCGGCGCCGTCGACGTCCTGCTCGGCGACGATCACGTTGCTGCGCTACCCCTGATCGACGGCAGCCTCCCGGACCTGGTGGTCACCTCACCCGGTTGGACACCTCAACAGCCCCTGCTCCTTGCCGCAGCCGACGCCGGCATCCCCGTCTGGGGCGACGTGGAGCTCGCCTGGCGGGTCAGGATCCGTGAGGGCCGGGCCACTGCGGAATGGCTGACCGTTACCGGGACCAACGGCAAGACCACCACCGTGACACTGGTGGAGTCGATGCTGCAGGCCGCCGGGCTCCGAGCGATTGCGGCAGGCAACATTGGCACCCCAATCCTCGATGCCATCAGGGACCCGCAGGGTTACGACTTCCTCGCCGTTGAACTCTCCAGTTTCCAGCTGCACTGGATCACCGCCATCTCCCCGCTGGCCAGCGTCTGCCTGAACGTCGCCGAGGACCACGTTGACTGGCACGGCGGATTCGACCAGTACACGGCCGACAAGGCAAAGATCTACGCCAACACGAAGGTCGCCTGCGTCTACAACGCTGAGCAGTCCGCCACCGAACGGATGGTGGAGGACGCCGAGGTCGTCGAGGGGTGCCGCGCGATCGGCTTCACCACCTCCACACCCATGGTGAGCATGCTCGGCGTGGTCGACAACCTGCTGGTCGACCGCGCGTTCATTGAACAGCGCAAGGATTCGGCCGTCGAGCTCGCAGCCATCACGGAACTCGGCGAACTGGTGCCCCGCCACCTGGTAGCCAACGCACTGGCCGCCGCGGCGCTGGTCCGCGCCGCCGGTGTGGCGCCGGCAGCGATCCGCACCGGAATCCGGAATTACCAGCCCACCGACCACCGGATCCAGTTGGTCTCCTCCCACGACGGAGTCCTCTGGATCAACGACTCCAAGGCAACCAATCCGCATGCGGCCGCCGCGTCCCTGGCGGCGTTCCACTCGGTGATCTGGATTGCCGGGGGACTGTCGAAGGGCGTCAATTACGACGAACTGGTGCGGACCCACGCCCGGCGGCTGAAGGCGGTGGTGCTGATCGGTGCGGACAGCTCCGACCTCATCGCCTCATTGCGCCGACACGCTCCGGATGTTCCGCTGATCAACGCTGGCACGGGAGAGACTGAAGGTGTGACGTTGGCCGACGAAACCACCACCGCGCCCCAGGGCGAGCAGGTGATGGAATCGGCGGTAAAGGAATCGGCACGGATTGCCATTGACGGTGACACCGTGCTGATGGCTCCGGCGGCAGCATCAATGGATCAGTTTTCCTCCTATGCTCACCGAGGTACCGCCTTTATCGAGGCAGTCCGCGTGATCGTGGAAGGGCAGGCGAAGACCGCAAAGGAGTTCTAATGGTCACCACGCCCACCCGGCCAGTCCGCCGGAAGCCGGTGATGCGTCAGCATTCCCGTTCTTCGACCCCAACCGCCACGGCATCCCCTGCCTCCGGCGAGCAGGCTACTTCCCCCGACGAAGCAGTCGCACCCGCGAAAGGCCTCCGCGCCCGCTTCGGCAAGTTCTGGACCTACCTCGAAGGAAGCGACAAGCAGGCCAGCGGCGCCAGCTACTACATGATCCTCGGGGCTGCCCTCGCCCTCACGGCGATCGGCCTCATGATGGTGCTCTCGGCATCATCCGTGGAAGCGATCGCCCGGGGAACCAGCGAATTCGACCTGTTCCTCCGGCAGGCCATCTGGGCTACCGGCGGGGTGCTCCTGATGTTGGTCCTGTCCCGGTTTGGCGCCCGTGTCTATCGGATGATGGCCTGGCCGGTGTTGGGGATCGCGGTGGTCCTTTTGGTGCTGGTGCTGGCGATCGGCTCGGACATTAACGGCAACCAGAACTGGATTCAGATCGGCGGCTTCACGATGCAGCCCTCCGAACCAGCCAAGCTGGCGCTGGCTATCTGGTTGGCCAATGTCCTGGCCCGGAAGGGGAGGCTGGTCAGGGACTGGAAACACGCGATGATTCCGGCTCTCCCTCTCGGCGGGCTTCCGATCGGGCTGGTCCTGCTCGGTGGTGATCTGGGCACTGTAATCATCCTGATGATGATTCTTGCCGCGGCCCTCTTCTTCGCCGGCGCCCCCATGAAAATGTTCATGGTCGCCGGGATCGCCGGGATCGCGGGTGCCATCGTGATGGTCCTGGCCAGCGGGAACCGGAGCGCCAGGATCAGCGCCTGGCTCCGGATCAACTGCGAAGACGGCCAGGACCTCTGCCTGCAGGCGGACAATGGGCTGTTCGCCCTGGCCTCCGGCGGCTGGTGGGGGGTGGGCATCGGGCAAAGCCGGCAGAAATGGAACTGGATTCCCCATGCCCACAATGACTTCATCTTCGCCATCATCGGTGAGGAGTTTGGCCTGGTAGGGACCCTCGTCGTCGTCGCACTCTTCGGCATCCTCGCGGTCGCCACCATCAGGGTTGCCCGCCGTTACACCGACCCGTTTGTGCGGATCCTGCTGGGTTCAATCCTGGTCTGGCTGATCGGTCAGGCCTTCGTCAACATCGGCATGGTCACCGGTGTGCTGCCCGTGATCGGCGTACCCCTGCCCTTCATCTCCTACGGCGGGTCGGCGCTGACCTTCACCCTCGCCGCCGTCGGGGTGCTCCTCGCCTTCGCGCGGAAGATGCCTCCCGCTCCTGTGACGGAAGCGCAAGGCGCCTCCGTCACCACCCTTCGTACCCCAGAAAGAGATTCCACAGCCCGATGAGCTCAAGTCCCCTCTCAGTGGTCCTGGCCGGCGGCGGTACCGCTGGCCACATCAGTCCACTGCTGGCCATCGCCCACGCCCTCGGCGAGCACGATTCAAGCATCCGCCTCACGGTGGTGGGCACCGCCGCCGGCATGGAAACCCGGCTGGTTCCGGCTGCCGGCTACCCGCTCGAAACCATCGACCGGGTCCCAATGCCCCGCCGTCCATCGATCGACCTGGTGAAACTGCCCGTGCGGCTGGTGCGCGCCGTCCGTCAGGCGTCCGCAGTGATTGATCGTGCCGGTGCCGACGTCGTCGTGGGGGTGGGCGGCTACGTCTCGACCCCCCTGTACCTGGCGGCGTGGCGGCGGAAGGTCCCGGTGGTTATCCATGAGGCCAACGCGCGGCCGGGGCTGGCCAACCGGCTGGGTTCACGGATCGCCACCTCGGTGGCCGCCGCGTTCGAGGGCACTGGCCTGCCCCGGGCTCGGGTGGTCGGCATGCCGATGCGCCGGAGCATCTCTACCCTGAATCGGGCGGACGCGCGTTCCGCGGCGCGGGCCGCGCTCGGGTTGAACCCGAGCCAGCCGGCCCTGATCGTGACCGGCGGCTCGTCGGGTGCCCTCAGCATCAATCGCGCCGTGGCGAATATCGTGCCTTTGCTCGCTGCCGAAGGGATCCAGTTGCTGCACATCACCGGTGGCGGCAAGCAGGTGTCCGGTGCCGACGGGCAGACCCTGCAGGCCGAGGGCTACCGCCAGGTCGAGTACGTCGATGACATGGAGACGGTCTACGCGGCAGCCGACCTCCTGCTCGCGCGGGCCGGGGCCGCCACCGTGAGTGAGGTCAGCGCCGTCGGCCTGCCCGCCGTATTCGTTCCCCTTCCGCACGGCAACGGTGAACA
The DNA here is from genome assembly GCF_015752345.1 of Arthrobacter sp. CAN_A212. Classification (NCBI taxonomy): domain Bacteria; kingdom Bacillati; phylum Actinomycetota; class Actinomycetes; order Micrococcales; family Micrococcaceae; genus Arthrobacter; species Arthrobacter sp. CAN_A212. Next base: position 26,946 of record NZ_JADOUT010000025.1, on the reverse strand, counting down.
GCGCCGCAACGCCGCCGATCTGATTACTGCCGGGGGCGCGCTCCTGGTCGAGGATGCGGCACTGACCGCGGACTGGCTGCAGAAAGAGGTGTTCCCGTTGCTCAAGAACGAGGCGGCCCTGGCCGCGATGGCCGCTGCCAGCGCCAACCTGGGCATCAGGGACGCCGACATCCAGATGGCCCACCTGGTGGTCGCCGCTGCACGGAAGTCCGCGGCATGAGCGCCCCCGATCTGACACCGGGTGACCTGGGCCGGGTGCACTTTATCGGACTCGGTGGCGCGGGCATGTCGGCGGTGGCCCGGGTCCTGCTGGGCCAGGGCGTGCGGGTGTCCGGATCGGATGCCGCCGCATCGCCGACCCTCAGTGCCCTCGCCAGCCTCGGGGCCGACACCACCGTCGGCCATCAGGCTGGGAACGTTGACGGGGTGGACACGGTGGTGGTGTCCTCAGCCATCCGGGCCACCAACCCCGAGCTGGTGGCGGCCCAGCAGCGGAACCTGCGGATTCTGCACCGGTCGGAGGCTTTGGCCGTCGCGATGACCGGCCGGGAAGTGGTGGCCGTTGCCGGCACCCACGGCAAAACCACCACCACCGCCATGATCACCGTGATGCTGCAGTCCGCCGGACGGGAGCCATCCTTCGCCATCGGCGGCGACGTCGCGGCGCTGGGTGTGAACGCAGCCTGGGCTGACGGCTCCGTCTTCGTCGCCGAAGCAGATGAATCCGATGGATCCTTCCTTAACTATTCGCCACGGATCGCCGTGGTCACGAACGTCGAGGCAGACCACCTGGACCATTACGGCACGGCCGAGGCCGTCTACGAGGTGTTCGACCGCTTCGCCGCCCTGCTGCCTGCTGACGACGGCGTGCTCATCACCTGCCTGGACGACGACGGCGCCGCCGCCCTCGTTGCCCGGATCGGTGACACCCGCCGGACGCGGACCTACGGGTACTCGGAGTTTGCCGACGTGCGCATCGGTGAGACACACACCGCGGGCAGCGCCTCCACCAGCCTGCTCTCCTTTTCCGTGGACGGGCTCGACTGCGAGCAGGAACTGCGGTTGAGTGTCCCCGGTGCCCATAACGTGCGGAACGCTGCTGCGGCGTTCACCGTGGCGCTCGAACTGGGGGTGGATCCGGCCGCCGCAGCCGTGGGCCTTGCCGCCTTCACCGGCGCTGCCCGCCGGTTCGAAGCCAAGGGCACCGGGAGGGGAGTGCGGGTGTTCGACGACTATGCCCACCACCCCACCGAGGTGACCGCCGCGCTGCACGCCGCCCGCGCTGTCGCCGCCGGGCACGGCGTCCATGTGCTCTTCCAGCCGCACCTGTTTTCCCGGACCAGAGAATTCGCTGCCGAATTCGCGACGGCCCTGAACCTGGCCGACTCGGCCACCGTCCTGGACATCTACGCCGCCCGGGAAGACCCCACGCCAGCGGTGACCAGCCGGCTGATCACCGACCGGCTCACCGTGCCGGGCGGCTACCTTGCCGATCCCGCCGAGGCGGTGCAAGCGGTCGCCGCCCGTGCCGTCCCGGGTGACATCATCCTCACCATCGGTGCCGGCGACGTAACCCAGTACGGCGCCCACCTCGTGGCTGCCCTGACCGGGTCCGGCAATCCCACCGGTCCCTCATGAGCCGCAGAAAGCCAGCCCCGCCGGTGGTACCTGCCACCGACGTTCCGGTGAAGCCTGGGCCGGTGCGCGTCCCACGGGTCAACAGCAGCAAGGTTTCTCTCCTCGACACCCCCGATGACCCGTGGCTGCCGGCGGAGGACGACTCCCACAGTTCGGTGGTCGCATTTCCGACACCGCGCAAGAGCCGACGACGGCTGTACCTCATCCTCGGAATCACCACGCTGATCCTGCTGATTGGCGGACTGCTGGCCTACCTGATCTTTTCCCCGGCCCTGGCGCTCCGCAGCGTTGAGGTCACTGGCAACACCCTGGTGACCTCCGAGGAAGCCACCGAGGCGCTGGAGCCGCTGCTTGGCATTCCGCTGCCCCAGATCTCTGATGGGCAGGTCGAGGAACTCCTGGACGGCTTCGCTCCCATCGAGAGTGTCACGGTCGCCGCGGTTCCGCCGTCGGGACTGGCCGTCACCATCCGGGAACGCGTTCCGGTGGCCATCCTCCAGAGCAGTGGACAGTTCCTGCTGATCGACGAGGACGGGCGCCAGCTCGCCTCGGTGGAGGACCGTGAAGCGGTGCAGCTTCCCCTGATCGACGGGGGCACAGACGCGGTCAACAGTGAGGTGTTCTCCTCGATCGCTGCGGTCCTCGCCGCGTTGCCGGAGAGCATCCTGAACCAGCTGAATCACGCCTCGGCGGATTCGGTGGATTCGGTGGAACTCTCGCTCGCCAACGATCAGACGATCTTCTGGGGGAGTGCCGAGGAGAACGAGGCCAAGGCGCTGGTGCTCGAGGCGCTGTTGGGGGCCCCGCAGTCCGATCCGCCAGCCGAGGTTTTCGACGTGAGCACGCCGTCAAGTCCGGTCACCCGCTAAAGAAAAATCCGACACGCGGGTTCGGTCATTGCAGAAGCATGCACCTGCCCATAGCGTCTTGAATAGAAGTTACTTGACATAACATTGACTTTCAAGTTGAGAGTTAACGTTGGTCAAAGTGAAGGCTGGGAATACATCCAGCCGGACAAGCCCCACACTTAGCATTCGAACAAGGGACACAGGACCGTGGCAGCACCGCAGAATTACTTGGCCGTCATCAAGGTAGTAGGTATCGGCGGCGGTGGCGTGAACGCCGTCAACCGCATGATCGAGGTGGGGTTGCGTGGCGTTGAGTTCATCGCCATCAACACCGACGCGCAGGCACTCCTGATGAGCGACGCCGACGTCAAACTCGACGTAGGGCGGGAACTGACCCGCGGCCTCGGCGCCGGCGCAGACCCCGAGGTGGGCCGCCGCGCCGCCGAGGATCACGCCGAGGAAATCGAAGAAGTAATGCGCGGCGCGGACATGGTCTTCGTCACGGCCGGCGAGGGTGGTGGCACCGGCACCGGTGGCGCGCCCGTCGTCGCCCGCATTGCGCGCTCACTCGGCGCGCTGACCATCGGCGTGGTCACCCGCCCCTTCACCTTCGAGGGCCGGCGCCGGTCCAACCAGGCCGAAACCGGAATCGACACCCTCCGCGACGAGGTTGACACCCTGATCGTCATCCCGAACGACCGGCTGCTGTCCATCAGCGACCGCAACGTGTCGATGCTTGACGCTTTCCGCTCGGCCGACCAGGTACTCCTCTCGGGCGTGCAGGGCATCACCGACCTGATCACCACCCCGGGTCTGATCAACCTCGACTTCGCCGACGTCAAGTCAGTGATGCAGGGTGCGGGTTCGGCCCTGATGGGCATCGGCTCGGCCCGCGGCGAAGACCGCGCGGTCAAGGCAGCCGAACTGGCCATTGCGTCGCCGCTGCTTGAGGCATCGATCGACGGCGCCCACGGCGTCCTGCTGTCCATCCAGGGCGGATCGGACCTGGGCCTGTTCGAGATCAACGAGGCCGCACGCCTCGTCCAGGAAGTGGCCCACCCCGAGGCGAACATCATCTTCGGTGCTGTCATCGACGATGCTCTCGGAGACGAGGCCCGCGTGACCGTGATCGCTGCAGGCTTCGACCAGGTCGATGCCACTTCTCAGCCCAGCGCTCAGCTCTCCAAGCCGGTCTCCGCTCCGTCAGTGGGCGCCAGCGTGCCTGCCGCCGCCGCAGCCGTTCCCGCCTCGGCGGGCCTCGGAGCCTGGTCGCAGCGCTCACAGCAGTCCAACAACGTTCCCGCCGACTCAGGTTTCGACGTTGACCTGCCAGCTGTGGTTGAACCGGATTTCTCCTCGAGCCGGTCCGATGAACTCGACGTGCCGGACTTCCTGAAATAACAGCCGACACAGTGTTCTTCTGGCGCCAGGAAATCTACCCGGGCCGGTGGGCGGCCTTTTCGGATGCCGGGGCGGGCAATCTCGCACTCCATGTGGGGGACGAGCCCGCTTCGGTGCTTCGGCGCCGTGCGCAATTGGAGTCCGCCATGGACGTCCCGGCAGGTTCGTTGCGCTTCATGCACCAGACCCATTCCGCGCACGCGGTCGCGGTGGGGTCAGGGGATGACCGCAGCGCAGTAGTACCCGCAGACGCACTGATCAGCGACGACGGATCGGTTCCCCTGGCAGTCATGGTTGCCGACTGTGTCCCTGTGGTGCTTTCGTCCCGCGGGGGCGGCGGGGCGTCCGCCGTCGTCCATGCGGGCCGGCAGGGAATCCTTGGCGGCATCATCGAGAACACCGTCGCCCAGCTTCGCCGCCACGGTACCCAGGATCTGGTGGCGTGGATCGGCCCGTCCATCTGCGGTGACTGTTACGAGGTTCCCGCGGGTATGCGCGACGACGTCGCAGCGGTGGTCCCGGCTGCGTGGGCAACCACACGCTGGGGTACCCCCGGGCTCGATCTCCCGGCAGCGGTCGCGTCGCAACTACAGCAGGTGGAGGTGCAGGTGTTCCCAGTCGGCGACGATCCGGCACACCTGTGCACCCTGGACAACGAGTCCCTCTACTCTCACCGCCGCAGTCCCGCCTCCGGCCGGTTCGTGGGGCTGGTCTGGAACCAGTGACTGCTACCTCGCGGGCGGAGGAACTTACCGGGCGGCTGGCGGCAGTCCACCGGCGCATCGATGCTGCCCTGCTCGAATCCGGACGCACTGACCGCCCCCGGCTCATTGTGGTCACCAAGTATTTCCCGGTGGCCGACCTCAGGATCCTGGCTGAGCTTGGGGTAGCGGACCTCGGGGAGAACCGGGACCAGGAAGCATCCGCTAAAGCGCAGGAGCTTGCCGACCTTGGCCTGCGCTGGCACTTTATCGGTCAACTGCAAAGCAACAAAGCGCGATCCGTGGCGCGGTATGCGCACGCAGTGCACTCGGTGGATCGGGCCTCCCTGGTGAAGGCGCTCGGCAAGGGCGTTGCCGCCGAGCGGGAGACCAACCCCGAGGGTCGATCCCTCGACTGCTTCATCCAGGTTGACCTCTCGGGGGCCGACGGAGCCACCGAGGGTGTCAGCGGACACCAGCGCGGGGGAGCGGCCCCGGAAAAGGTCAATACGCTCGGACACCTGATCGAGGGCACCGACGGACTGTCCCTGGCCGGGGTGATGGCGGTTGCTCCACTGGGGCGAGAACCGCGGGCGGCCTTCGAGCAGCTCGCCACGATCTCCGCCCTGCTCCGCACCGAATTCCCCGCCGCCACGGGCATCTCGGCAGGCATGAGCGGGGATCTGGAAGCCGCGGTGGCGGTGGGCGCGACACACCTCAGGATTGGCTCTCAGGTCCTCGGTGAACGCCCGCCCTTGGGGTAGCGTCTGGGCTATACCTAACGAAATGACAGGAGCTACCCATGGCTGGCGCACTGCGCAAGACAATGATCTATCTTGGGCTCGCCGACGGTGATGAGCACTACGAAAACGAGCAGAAGACAACACATGCCAGGAACGAGGATCACTCAGTGGACTACGACCGTGACGACCGCCATGCTGACGCCGCTCCTGCGGCACGGCTTGCGCCGGTCGACGAGTATCGGGCCCCGGTGACACCGATCAAGCGTGCGCAGTCCTCACGCGAAGACTCAGCTGCCCTGCGCCAGATCACCACGGTGCACCCGCGCTCCTACAATGACGCCAAGCTCATCGGTGAAAGCTTCCGGGATGGCATCCCTGTCATCATGAATGTCACCGACATGGGTGAATCCGATGCCAAGCGTCTGGTCGACTTCTCGGCAGGTCTGGTGTTCGGGCTCCACGGAAGCATCGAACGCGTGACGAACAAAGTGTTCCTCCTGTCGCCTTCCTACATCGAGGTGCTGGGCGAAGACCAGAAGGCCAGCGAGGCGCAGGCTAGTTTCTTCAATCAAAGCTAGCGTGGTTAACTGGTTCACGGGTTCCTTTCGAATTATCGTTTTTAGGACTGTGACTGCCGCGTGAGTTTGGTTTTTGTTCTGATCTACCTGGTACTGATGGTTGTCCAGGTGGCGCTGATTATTCGGATCGTTTACGACGCCGTGCAGATGTTCGCGCGCGGATGGCGCCCCAAGAGGCTCGCATTGGTCCTCGCATCGGGCGTGTATACCGTGACCGACCCACCGATCAAGGCCTTCCGTCGGCTCATCCCGCCGCTGCGGCTGGGTGGGGTGTCCCTCGATCTGGCCTTCCTGGTGGTGTTCATCGGAGTGACCATCCTGATGTTCGTCGCTGCCAGCCTCGCCACTTCGGTCTAACGGTTCGTTTTCGAGTCCCCAAAGATATACGCTGAATCACATAATCGGTGTAGATTCTAGAGTTTCGTGTCCACAATTCGGTACCGTAGTCAGGTCTGCTTCATAGGCAGGCATGTCTTATAACCACTATGAGGTGACCAGATGGCCCTGACGCCAGAAGACGTTGTCAACAAAAGGTTTCAACCCACTAAGTTCCGCGAAGGCTACGATCAGGACGAGGTAGACGATTTCCTCGACGAGATCGTCGTCGAGCTTCGCCGCCTGAACCAGGAGAACGACGAACTGCGACGCAAGGTCGCGGACGCCACCTCCTCCACGTCTCAGGACGCGGCCCCTGACACAGCAGTGCCGGCCCCCGTAGCGGCAAGCTCGCACACGGAGAAGGTCAAGGACGAGTCGAAGGCTCCCGCGGCCAAGGCGGACGACACCAAGACCGCCGCACCGAAGACTGACGCGACCAAGGCTGACGCAACGAAGACTGACGCGACCAAGGCTGACGCAACGAAGACTGACGCGACCAAGGCTGACGCAACGAAGGCTACTGACGCCAAGACTGACGGTGTGCAGGCCGACGGCGCGAAGGCCTCGGACGACACCACCACCGCGGCGCCTGCAGCAGCAACGCCTGCCGTCGGCACGGCCGACGCAGCCGCTGGCGTGCTTGCTATGGCTCAGAAGCTCCATGACGAGTACGTCAACGCGGGTGTCGAGCAGCGCGACAAGATCATCGCCGAGGCGCAGGTCAAGGCCACCGGAATGGTTGACGACGCCGAAGAGAAGACCCGCCAGACTCTGGGCGCGCTGGAGCAGCAGAAGGCTGTTCTTGAGGGCAAGGTCGAGCAGCTCCGGACCTTCGAACGCGACTACCGCTCACGCCTCAAGGCATACATCGAGGGGCAGCTCCGCGATCTGGATTCCCGCGGATCAGTTGCGTCCGAGACCACCAGCACCGGGACCACCGGCCCCGGTACCACTAGCTCCAAGAGCACCGGCTCCGAGGCCACCAACTCGTAGGTCCAATCCGTGCGGCGCTTAGTCGCCGCAGCACAGTTCAAGGCACGCCATGAGGCCGGCCACCGGGATCCCCGGCGGCTGGCCTCTGCCGTAGGCTGGTTACCAGCACTGATGCACCCCTCCCGCTAGGCGCGGCCAGCGCCAAACACGAAAGCGCTATGACAGACCAGACACCCGAGCGTGGCACCCCCACCGGCTCCGACGAACCCTCACCGGCCGACCGCGCCCCGACGACGGACGCCAGTCACCGGCGACGCACCGGCGCCCGGTACGCGCTGCTCTTCATCGCCTGCTTCGCGGTCATCTACATCGCGGACCAGCTGACCAAGATCTGGGTGGTCTCAACCATGACCGAGGGCCAGATCACCCCCGTGTTCCCGCCCCTCCTCAACTGGCACTTCATCCGCAACCCCGGGGCGGCCTTCTCCATCGGCACCGACTACACCTGGGTGTTCACCATCATCATGGCGGCGGTGGCCATCGCTATCATCACCCAGGTCCGCAAGGTGGCGTGCTGGTCGTGGGCTGTTGCACTGGGCCTGGTGCTCGGTGGGGCTGTGGGCAACCTGACCGACCGGTTATTGCGGGAACCCTCCTTCGGACAGGGCCACGTGGTCGATTTCATCGCCTTCCCCAACTTTGCCATCTTCAACATCGCCGACTCCGCCGTCGTCACCGGCGTCTGCCTGATCTGCCTGCTCACCCTTCGGGGGATCGGCCTGGACGGTCAACGCGTCGTCGATGAACCGGCCGTCGACGGCCCGGAAGAGACCAAGTGAACGCCGTGGAACGGGACGAGCGCGTCCCGGCTGAACTCGGCGGTGCACGCGCAGACGCGGTACTCGCAGCGGTCGCCGGGGTCTCCCGGTCCGCTGCCGCAGCCTGGTGCGTGGCCGGCTTCGTGACGAGCAACGGCAAGGCGGTCGGCAAGTCCGACCGGCCAGCCGCCGGAGCGGTGCTGCAGATCAGGGTACCCGCCACCGTTGACCCCCTCGCCGTCGTCGTCGAGACCGTTGACGGCATGGGCATCCTGTACGACGACGACGACCTGGTGGTCATTGACAAGCCCGTCGGCGTTGCCGCGCACCCCTCGCCCGGCTGGGTGGGACCGACGGTAGTGGGCGCCCTCGCGGGGGCCGGATACCGGATCTCGACGTCGGGCGCCACCGAACGCGCGGGGATTGTCCATCGCCTGGATGTGGGCACCTCCGGAGCGATGGTGGTCGCGAAAACCGAGCACGCCTATACGGTGCTGAAACGCGCATTCAAGGAACGCAGCGTGGAGAAGGTCTACCACGCCCTGGTCCAGGGGCTCCCGGACCCGTTGGAGGGAACCATCGACGCTCCCATCGGAAGGCACCCGGCGCACGACTGGCGCTTCGCCGTACTGGAGGATGGGCGACCGTCCCGGACCCACTACACGGTGCTGGAGGCGTTCGGGAAGGCGAGCCTGCTGGAGGTCAACCTGGAGACCGGGCGTACCCACCAGATCAGGGTGCACTTCTCGGCCCTCCGCCACCCCTGCGTCGGGGACCTGACCTACGGTGCCGACCCCAGCCTGGCCGCCCACCTGGGGTTGACCCGGCAGTGGCTCCACGCCCAGAAGCTCACGTTTGAGCATCCGGTGTCGGGGGAGACCGTCAGCGCGACCAGCCCCTATCCGGACGATCTGCGGTACGCGCTGGAAGCCCTCGCCGCCGGCACCGTGTGAGCTGAGCCGCCTCCTACGGTGCCCGGCATGTCCGTCGGGCAGGGAGGTGGACTGGCCTAGAATGGGAGGGTGGTTTCAACAGCATCTCCCCAAGCTTCCCCAGCCAAGCCGACCCGTGACGATTCCTTCGTCCACCTGCACAATCACACCGAATACTCGATGCTCGACGGTGCCGCCCGGCTGACTGACCTGTTCAGTCACACCGAGGAACTGGGCATGAAAGCCCTCGCCACCACCGACCACGGCTTCGTCTTTGGGGCCTTCGATTTCTGGGACAAGGCCCGGGCAGCCGGGATCAAACCGATCATCGGCGTCGAGGCCTACCTCACGCCCGGCACCGCACGTGCCGACAAGACCCGGGTGAAGTGGGGCGGTGGCGGCCGCGACGACGTCTCGGGTGCCGGCGCGTACACGCACATGACCATGTGGGCTGAAACCACCGAGGGAATGCACAACCTCTTCCGCATGTCCTCGCTGGCGTCCCTGGAAGGCTACCTGTACAAGCCGCGGATGGACCGGGACCTGCTGCAGACCTACGGCAAGGGCCTCATCGCGACCACCGGCTGCCCCTCGGGTGAGGTGCAGACCAAGCTCCGCCTAGGCCTGTACCGCGAGGCGATGCAGGCGGCCTCCGACTTCCGCGACATTTTCGGCGCCGACAACTTCTTCTGCGAACTGATGGACCACGGCCTCGACATTGAGCGCGCCGTCCAGTCGGACCTGATCAAGCTCGCCAGGGAACTCGGGCTGCCCATGGTCGCCACCAATGACCTGCACTACACGCATGCGGAGGACGCTAAGGCCCACGCGGCCCTGCTCTGCGTGCAGTCCGGGTCCACGATGGCGGACCCCAAGCGGTTCAAGTTCGACGCCGACGAGTTCTACCTCAAATCGCCGGCAGAGATGCGCTCCATCTTCAGGGACTACCCCGAGGCCTGCGACAACACCCTGCTCATCGCCGAGCGGTGCGACGTCGAGTTCAACACCAAAGCCAACTACATGCCCGGTTTCCCCGTTCCCGAGGGGGAAAGCGAGCAATCCTGGTTCGTCAAGGAGGTCGAGACCGGGCTGCAGTACCGCTACCCGGCGGGCATCCCCGACGCCGTCCGCAAGCAGGCCGAGTACGAGACCGGCGTCATCACCCAGATGGGCTTCCCCAGCTACTTCCTGGTGGTCGCCGACTTCATCAACTGGGCCAAGGACAACGGAATCCGGGTGGGCCCCGGCCGTGGCTCCGGCGCCGGGTCGATGGTCGCCTATGCGATGCGCATCACCGACCTCGACCCGCTGCAGCACGGGCTGATCTTCGAGCGGTTCCTGAACCCGGAGCGCGTCTCCATGCCCGACTTCGACGTCGACTTCGATGATCGGCGCCGGTCCGAAGTGATCCGGTACGTGACCGAGAAGTACGGCGATGAGCGGGTCGCCATGATCGTCACCTACGGCACCATCAAGGCCAAGCAGGCCATGAAGGACTCCTCCCGGGTGATGGGCTACCCGTTCTCGATGGGGGAGCGGCTCACCAAGGCCATGCCGCCGGACGTCATGGGCAAGGGACTGGCCCTGACCGATGTGCACGACAAGAATTCGAAACGCTACTCCGAAGCCGAGGAGCTACGTGAGCTGCTAAAGTCCGACGCCGACTCGGCGAAGGTTTTCGAAACCGCGCTGGGCCTGGAGGGCCTGAAGCGCCAGTGGGGTGTCCACGCCGCCGGTGTCATTATGTCCTCCGACCCGCTGATCGACATCATCCCGCTGATGCGCCGTGACCAGGACGGTCAGATCATCACGCAGTTCGACTACCCGACGTGTGAAAACCTCGGACTGATCAAAATGGACTTCCTCGGCCTGCGGAACCTGACGATCATCACCGACGCGGTGGAGAACATCAAGCTCAACAAGGACATCGACCTGGTGCTGGAGGACCTGGACCTCGAGGACCAGGGCTCCTACGAACTGCTGGCCCGCGGCGACACCCTGGGCGTGTTCCAGCTTGACGGCGGGCCGATGCGAGCCCTGCTGAAACTGATGCGTCCCGACAACTTCGAAGACATCTCCGCGGTCATCGCGCTGTACCGGCCGGGACCCATGGGCGCGAATTCGCATACCAACTACGCGCTGCGTAAGACCGGCGCGCAGGAGGTCACCCCGATCCACCCCGAACTGGAGGAGCCCCTGGCCGACATCCTGGGGACCACCTACGGCCTGATCGTGTATCAGGAGCAGGTGATGGCCATCGCCCAGAAGGTCGCCGGCTACTCCCTGGGCCGCGCCGACATCCTCCGCCGCGCGATGGGCAAGAAGAAGAAGTCGGAACTGGACAAGCAGTACGAGGGCTTCGCCAACGGCATGAAAGACAACGGATACTCCGAAGCGGCGATCAAAACGCTGTGGGACATCCTGTTGCCGTTCTCCGACTACGCGTTCAACAAGGCCCACTCCGCCGCCTATGGGCTGGTGTCCTACTGGACGGCCTACCTCAAGGCCCATCATCCGGCCGAGTACATGGCCGCGCTGCTGACCAGTGTGGGCGATGACAAGGACAAGCTGGCGATCTACCTCAACGAGTGCCGCCGGATGGGCATCACCGTCCTCCCGCCGGACGTCAACGAGTCGAGCGTGAACTTCACCCCGGTCGGCACCGACATCCGCTTCGGGATGGGGGCCATCCGCAACGTCGGCGCCAACGTGGTGGGCGCCATGGTCGGGGCCCGCACCGAGAAGGGGGCCTTCACCTCCTTCAGCGACTTCCTGCAGAAGGTCCCGGCGGTGGTCTGCAACAAACGGACCATCGAATCCCTGATCAAGGCAGGGTCGTTCGACTCGCTGAAGCACCCCCGCAGGGCCCTCGCCATGATCCACGAGGAAGCCGTGGACTCGGTGATTGTCCTCAAGCGCAACGAGGCAGCGAACCAGTTCGACCTGTTCAGCGCGTTCGACGAACCCGGATCCGTTGGAGGCCTCTCCGTCGAGGTGCCGGACCTGCCGGAGTGGGAGAAGAAGGACAAGCTCTCCTTCGAACGCGACATGCTCGGCCTGTACGTCTCCGACCACCCACTACAGGGCCTCGACAAGATTCTGAGCCAGCACGCCGACTCCTCGATCACCTCGATCATCAGCGACGAAGGCCCCGCCGATGGTTCCATGGTCACCATCGCCGGTATGATCACCTCGCTGCAGCGGCGGATCGCGAAGAACAGCGGCAACGCCTACGCCCGCGCCGAGATCGAGGACCTCGCCGGGTCGATGGAAGTGATGTTCTTCGGGCAGGTGTACGGTCCGATCGCCGGTGTCCTCGCCGAGGATCTGATCGTCGTCGTCCGGGGCCGGCTGCAACGGCGCGACGACGGCGCCGTCACGTTGAACGCGCAGGAGCTCAGCGTCCCGGACCTCAGTGAGGGCCACTCCGGGCCGGTGGTCATCTCGATGGCGCACCACAAGGCCACCGAAACCGCCGTCGTCGCGCTCCGGGACGTGCTCCGGACCCATCCGGGCACCAGCGAGGTGCAGATCCGGCTGAACAGCAACCGCAAGGTCGAGGTGATGAGGCTCGGCGTCGAGCTGCGGGTCAATCCGACGTCGTCACTCTTCGGCGACTTGAAGGTGCTGCTGGGGCCCGCCTGCCTGGACGTGTAGGCGGGCGGCGCTAGATCTCGTAGTCAAGCGCGGTCGGCTGGCCGTACGCTCCGCCGTGGTAGAGCAGCGGGACCCCAGGCTCGCCCACTTCGCCTGAGACAACCTCGGCCACCACCACCGCGTTGTTCTCGAAGGACAATCGCATGCTGATCCGGCCGATCAGGTGCGCCGCCACGTTTTCCAGCACCGGCACGCCGTGCGGGCCCGGCTTCCAATGGTCGCCGTCGAAACGGTCACGGCTGCGCGCAAACCGGTCCGCGAGCTCACGGTTGGCGAGCCCTAGCATGTGGACCCCGATGTAGCTGGTATTGGCGACGGCGGGCCAGGACGACGAGGTGCGGGCCATGTTGAAGGTGAACCGTGGCGGGTCGGCCGAGAGGGAAGATACCGAGGTTGCAGTGAACCCAAACGGTTTACCCTCATAGACAGCGGTGATGATCGTGACTCCCGCCGGATGGCGGCGGAAAGAGTCACGGAAGGCTGCTGCCGGGTCGAGGCCTGGCTGGTCGGCGGGAGCTTGTTGATTCACGCACCCCACCCTAGGTGAGGTACTGGTGCCGGATAACTTTGTTAATGTATAAGTCATGCGCCCCACCAGCCCCGACGCCGAGCACCCCGGCAGCTACCCACCCCCCGTGTACACCGTGGCCGCCAAGGACACCGGCGTTCCGCCGACGTCGCTTGTCTGGTGGGCCTGCGCCATGGCCGGTCTCGGGTTGCTGATGGGCGTGGCGTGGTGGTTTGCCGCACCCGGGGGTGGCCTTTACGGCGACCCGGGGCCCGAGGAAGCAGCTCTGGTGGGCGATCTCACCCTTGCCGGGCTCCAGCTGGTCGTCGGTATCGTGGTGGGCTGGCTCCTGGTGCAGCGGATGGATCTGCCTGGGGCGTGGGAACGGGTCGGTGCGGCGGTGGGCGGATCACTGGTGGGGTCGGTGCTCGCTGTAGTCGTCGGCCAATGGCTGGGCATGATGTTTGGTGGGGAACCGGACTTTGTCCTGCATTCACTGGGCGCGGCCGCCATCTGGCCGGCAGCTGCGGCACTTGTCGTGTTCATTTCCGCCCTGATCGATTTGGCCTGGGGCAAACGCCGCGCCTAGCACCTGCCCCGGGACCAGGTGCCTGCATCAGGTCCGCGGTCCGCAGGGAATAGGGCGCTGACACAGCCCGTTGGCCTGAGTATGAAAGCAATCGTTTACTCCGGCACCGGAGCATCTTCAGTCCTGTCCCTCGTAGAGCGTGAAGCAGCCGCTCCCGGCCACGGTGAAGTCCGGGTTCGCGTTGTCGCGTCCGGCGTCAATCCCACCGATTGGAAGGCCCGCTCCGACGGGGAGCTCGCTTTTGACGAGGTGGTCCCCAACCAGGACGGCGCCGGCGTGATCGAGTCGCTCGGCGACGGCGTCACGGGTCTGGCAGTCGGGGACAGGGTCTGGCTGTACCTGGCTGCGCATGGCCGTCCCACGGGAACCGCGCAGGAGTTCACCGTCCTTCCCGCTGACCGGGTGGTGACGCTTCCTGAGGGTATCGACTTTGACGTGGCCGCCAGCCTTGGAGTTCCGGCGATGACGGCGCACCGTGCACTCACCGTCCACGAACAGGGGCCGGCGCGTCTGGGACCAGACGCGCTGAGCGGCCGGGTGGTTCTGGTGCAGGGCGGAGCGGGGGCCGTCGGACATGCCGCGATCCAGCTCGCTGTCTGGGCAGGCGCCACCGTGATCGCGACGGTGAGCAGTGACGCGAAGGCTGAACTGGCCCGAGCGGCCGGTGCCCACCACGTGGTCCAGTATCCCGGTGACTCCCTCGCTGAGCGGATCCGCGAGATCGCTCCCGACGGCGTCCACCACGTGGTCGAGGTGGCGCCAGCCCAAAACGCAGCGCTCGACGTCGAGGTGTTGGCCAACCATGGCAGCATCGCCTACTACGCCAACAACAACGGGGACGAGTTCACGGCCCCGATCATCGCTAGTTTTGCGAAGAACGTCCGCTGGCAGGGTCTGCTCCTCTACACAGTGGGGGCCGAGCCGCTGCAGGCTGCTGCTGAGGACATCACCGCTGCATTGCGCGCTGGCGCTCTGCCCGTGGGGGAGTCCGCCGGACTTCCGCTGCACTGGTTCCCTCTGGAGGAGACGGCTGCCGCGCACGACGCCGTTGAAAGCGGCGTGACCGGCAAGGTCCTCATTCGGGTTGCGGACGAGACCGTCTAGGTCCCGTACGTCCACCTGACGGCCCCTCGATCCACCGGAGAAGTGGGATATGAAATTTGAGCATCACGACATTTTTCGTCGCCTTCTTCTCCGGGTCGGGCGGGGTCTAGCTCTCGGTGCCGGTGTTGGACTTTTCGTGGGAATCATCGCGGCTGTGGTGACCTCGGGTGGGACGGACAACGTCCTGCGCAGCGACGTGGGGTGGCGTGCAGGACTGGTGGCCTTCGCGATTGCGTTCGTGTTCACCATTTTCCTTCCCTCGCACGACGCCAACGACGACGCCGCCGATCCAGACTCCGGATCCCAGGTCCCGGGCGGCGCGGCCTTGCGTGGGCCCTCAAGGGATGAGCTGAGTCAGCGTCTGCGAGGGGAGGAACCGCTGGGCCGCCTCAAAGCAGACGATCCGATGATCGAGCCGCCAAGGTTTGGACAGCGGATCGATCCACAGCCGTAGGGTTGCCGCCGTGGACCTGGGCGGTCGTTGGTCCGGCGGGACCAAGGACATGGACTAGGGCGAGCTCTTGGTCTGGTCCGGGTTTTGGCGTCCTTTGTGGAGCCCGATTTCATAGGCTGTAAAGGAGATGAGGGTCATCGCGATCAATGGCAGCACGAACCAGGCCATGGCTGCGGTGAACCCTTCCAGCGCATCGTGTGCAGTGGCGGTCAGAATGACATATCCGGTGTAAGCCAGGTATAGGCCCACGAACAGGATGCCCTCCCAACGCGCGATTGCGAAACCGGTGAACGCGACAGGCAGCAGGGCCACCGCGGCCGCCAGCAACACCGGCATATCGAAGGCCACTGCAGCAGCGGATACGGGAATACCCTCAAGCGAAATCAGTGCAGGCAGACCAAGCACCACCCCAATGTTGAAGATGTTGCTGCCGACTACGTTACCTACGGCTAGGTCACGTTCACCGCGACGCACCGCAATGATGGATGTCGCCAGTTCGGGCAGCGACGTTCCGACTGCCACCACAGTCAGACCGACCACGAGACTGCTCACGCCCAGTGTGGCGGCAATGCTCACCGCGCCTTCGACGAGCAGCGTGGCACCGGCCACCAGTAAGGCGACCCCCAACAGCACGAGCAGTAGCGATCTGCCGAAAGAGTCGGCAGGCGCTGCTTCTTTTCCCCGGGACGGATCGGCGGTGTTCGACCCCCCGGCCAGGTCCGGCGTCATGGGGATCTTTGCATCGCGCCGGCTGATGACGACGGTCATCACAGTGTGCACGACCACGACGCAGAAGAGGACCAACCCATCTACCGCGCTGATCCGCCCGTCCAAGGACACGAGGAACAAACCGACTGACAGGCCGACCATCAAGGGCAGGTCAAAGCGCACCAACCGCTGCTTCACAGCAAGCGGAACAACCAGTGCGGAAAGCCCCAGGATGAGCAGGACATTGACGATGTTGCTGCCGACAACGTTGCCCACAGCAAGCCCGGGTTCGTCGCGCATGACAGCACCGATGGTCACGGCCAGCTCCGGTGCAGATGTGGCCGCCGAGACCACGGTGAGCCCAACCACCAGCGAGGAGATTCCCACGCGTCGCGCCATCGCTGAGGCCCCCCGTACCAGGAATTCCCCACCCAGCACCAGCAACGCCAGTCCAGCCACAATCCGTCCCACGTCAAATGCATCCATGGGTAGGAGTGTACGGACCACAGCCCCAGCCCTGCCATCGGTGCCCACAGCAGCTAACGGTGCTCCGTCACCGCCGACATCGTGGAAGCCGCGCGCTCACATATGGGATTTTGACTGCCGGCGGAGTGGTGAGAAAGTGTCGCGGTGAAGGACCGGCTTACGGGTGGCCAAGACCCCTTAGCGGACGGAGTACGATCTCAAGCATGAAGGCTTGCTTTGTCCTGCGGAGGTGCCGACATGAATATTGATGCAGCAGAATTACTTGCCATCTTGATTCCGATTGTCGTAGTTCTTCTGATAATTGCGTTCGTGCTTTGGCGTAACCGGGACAGAAGAACAGTGCGGAAGGCAGGCGAGCCCTGGATTCGTATAATCCGAGATAAACCTGACGAGGATCCAAACACACCTCCCCGCTAGCACTTTGCTGCGCCGCGGACGAGGCCGAGGGCAACGCCGTCTCTCGTTCGGTCCGGGATCCGAACACGGCGTTGAAGGCAGAGATGTTTAACGGATAATGCTGGATAGCATTTGACGATGGGCGATCCTTTAGATCGGCGTCATACTCAATAGTAATAAGGACACATCGATATATCTGGGGGACACACATAATGGGGTCTACAGTCCACTCGACTCATGACTCCGCAAACAAACGTTGGAGTACGCCCAGGCACTTGTCGATCAGCTTAGTTTTCTTCACTGCGTTGTCGACTACAGCGTTCCCCTATGCGGACAGCAGCCCTCGAGCCAACCTCGCGGTCTCGGGTCCGTTGACTGTTCTCATTAGCATAGGTTTCCTAATCAAGTTCTACTGGGACTGCCGCAATCATTGATCCCGGGCGGTGACCCTGCGGTCACTCCAGAGCGGAGAAGAACGGCACCAGCACCGCGATGCCGAACAGTAGGGCAGCAATAGCGGCACCGAGTTTCATCTGCGTCCTGCAGAGCAAGTCCCCTCCACTCAGATCTACGCGCCCTCGCCGCCGGGATTCCCAGTCGAGCACCTCACGCTCATACGGGGTCCCCCCGACCTCTCCGGATCGGAGAAGCGCGAACCGCTCGGAGGTGTCCCACTCGTCACTGCTGCGTCGGTCTCCAAGCGGCGGCAGGGTCCAGTTTGTTCGCAGGCCATGGAGCAAAGCCAGGACTGCTTCCATCGGCTTGTTCTCGAGGAAATTGCGTTGTGTCCAGGCCACTTTTGCGCGTTCCAAAGGGAACCCAAGTTCCACCTCGTCTCCTTCGCGTCGCACCACGAACGCCACCCGGGGTGGTGATCCGGCGGCGCCCCGGGGCGCCGTCAACTTCGCGACATGCACCCAGTGGAAGGATGCGACCACTTTGGGCCGTGGACCACGCCCAAGGAAAGTAACGCCGTCGCGTTCAGCCATGACCGTGAAAAGCCGTGGGAGGCCGGCGTGCTTCAGCCCGGCGACTTCCGGCCGGACCTTCTGCAAGGCAGCCAGGAACGTGGCGTCGCGCCGGCCCTGCAACACGGTGTAGTGATTAAGCTCTGCGGCAGTCTGGAAGAAGCCATTTTCACGAGCATCAAGGAAAAGACAAACTGCCGCGGCGAGAAGCGCGCCCAGCACGGCCTCTAGCAGAAGGAGCCGGACCGACAGATCCTGGGCCGTCATCTGGAGGAACAGCCAGTACCCCACCATCGCGACGCTCGCACAGGCAGCCGCGAAAGTTGCCCTCTTCTCACGGAGGCGAAACGTCCAGGCCCGGCGGACCAGGCGTTGCTCGTGCGCTTCGCCGGCGGTACGCGGCACACCGGTCCGCCGCAGTACCTGGAACGCCATCCGTGCTTCATCATCGCGGCCTGCTTCGTCCGGGGGATGCGCACCTTTACCGCCGATTTCCGCCCCCCAGGACGAGTAGGCGCTGCTCAATTCCGGTAACAGTGCCCGCAACTTCTCCAGCTCGAGGAGGAGCCGTTCGTGATCGATATCGGTAGGCGAGATCCCGAAACGCTCCAGCCGACCCCGGGAACCCGCAGTAAAGAGCTTCTTAGGTCCCGGCTGTGACTTGAGCAGGTACCGCGCAAAGCTGGTTGTCATGAAATGGCAATTGTCGAGCGCGTCGGCGTAGAGGTCCATCCCCTCCCGCCCTCGGACACCCTTAAGGGCCACAGAAGTCCGTTCGAACTGCACTGTGGCAAAGGACGCCGCCACATCGAGAAGCAGAAAGATGTTGGATGCCCCATATCTGGCGAATCCGGTTTCTGCGAGGCTGCCGTGCTCCGGAAGGTCGAGCGCCTTTTTGACGCCCTGAACCACCCGGGTGAACATAGTGCCTCCGTGGGCGCGTTCTATGTCGCGGAACACCAGAAGATCCAATATGTCGGCTCTGATTCTCATGACCGGTGTCGTCAGTGAATACTGCGATTTCCCGATAGATGCTGCGTATCGCTGGCCCAGGAACGCCGCGATTCCCGGGCTGTTGCGGCCGATGCCAGGATGAGTGATAACGCTGCTCTCGCGACCAAGTTCACGCTCGATTTCGCGGAGTACCCGGAGATCCAGCTCGTCAAGGAAGACAAGCGCGTGCTCAAGTTCCAGCGCGCCGTCGTCGCCGTCTCGTGCACTGGCCCGGACAGCGGCTGAAATCCGATCAACCGCCGCGGCTCGTTCCGCCCGCTGTTCAACCTCCATGCGCGTCCCCCTTCGATTCAGACAAGACCCGACGATGACGCCATCGGCTTGATCCGATTATTTGCTGCTCCACCCTTATGGTTCCCTTCGGAATATGTGAAGAAGCCACCCCCTTGCCCCGAAGGTCGCACGGCAAGTTTCTATTGTGCCTCAGAGGTAGCACTTCTTAGCTTGGTCCCGGGTACGTACCGCTCGGCCAGCGTCGGGATATTCGTCATACCGGCCATTTTGCACCGGTCTTTGGCCTTCAGCGCTAGTGAGACTGGATGTTCGTTGAGGGATCGTTGAATAGGACGGCAGGACCGCCAACTGAAGCTGCGATTCACCGCCATTCCTGGCTAACAGTCACAAGCCTCTGATCTGGCTTTAGTTACTCGGTAGTGTAGAGATGAAAAGTTTCTGGCTGGCGGCATGATTCAGGCATCGTAGCCAGCGCCGCGTCGTTGTTGCCAGCAGCGCTATAACCACCACCAAGCGCAACGTCCTCGCCGATGACTAGATCTGCAATTTCTAGTTTGATGATAGAAGCATCTTCTGGATCCTGAGCGGCGCCGACCGGGAATTCGATGTTGTAGGTAGTCCCATCTGTTCCCTCGGCTAGAACACAGTCTTCCTCCGACACAACGAGCGTCCCCTCAAATAATGCTTGTGGCCCGAAGGAGCCATCCCGTTCTTCATTAGAAACAAGCAATTGGAGGTCATCTGGTTGAGCCTCGTTCGAAGGATCGTCGGGCGAGGTACATGCGCTCAGGGCAACAGCGACGGCAAGTAGCCCTAGAGTGCTTCCGCTTAGTCGATACTTCACTGTCATCCCCCTAATAATTGCCGCTCACTGTTCTCACGCTGCCACTTATCCTTCGTACAATCCCAGTCATTGGAGTAGGTGCAGTCCCATTGGTGCCGAGTCGTAACGTTCTTGCCGCTGTCCTTATGTTGTTGAGCAGGTAGTTCGCAGGGCAGTTGTAGTGTCTTGGCTACCCAGGGGTGATGGGTATGGCTTTTGCTGCTGTGCCGGACAGTTGTCACGGCTTCGAAGGATTGGCCGCCTGTCGCCTCGATGATGGCCCGACCGCTGATTGAGAGACGCGACAAAAATGATCGCTGGATAAGGACACGACGGCGAGGTTATCTGCTGGGCTTCATATCCGATCGATGAAGGAGGCCGCTTTGCCGCAATTGTGGGCCGGGATAGACGCCGGCAAAACCCACCACCACTGCGTCGTCATTGACGATGGGGGAGCCCGATTATTTTCTCAGAGGGTAGCCAATGACGAGACAGACCTGCTGGATTTGATGGGAAATGTTGCGGTGCTTAGCGGTGGGGGAGAGGCGGTTTGGGCTGTGGATTTGAACCACGGTGGGGCTGCACTGCTGATCGCACTGCTTGCAGCCCATGACCAGCAACTCCTCTACATTCCAGGACGCACGGTACATCATGCTTCCAGGACTTACCGTGGGGACGGCAAGACCGACGCGAAGGACGCCGCGGTTATTGCTGACCAGGCCCGGATGCGTCGGGATCTGCAACCGGTTCGTACTGGGGATGACATCAGCGTCGATCTACGAATCCTTACCGCCCGCCGCACGGACAAGGCTTGTGACCGTACTCGGGCGATCAACCGGCTGCGCGCACAGCTGCTGGAATACTTCCCCGCCCTCGAACATGCTTTTGACTACAGCAGATCCAAGGCCGGGCTGGTGCTGCTCACGAGATACCAGACTCCCGATGCCCTACGCCGGCTCGGACAAAAACGTCTGCACACCTGGCTCAAGAACCAGGGCACCCGCAGTAGCGCCGATGTGGCAGAAAGAGCCATAACTGCAGCGAAATCCCAGTACACGACCGTTGCTGTGCAGCGGATCGGTGCGCTGATGGTCGCGGAGCTCGCGCAGGAAGTTCTGGATATTCAGAACCAGCTCGATGCTTTGGACACGCTGATAGCTGAGCGCTTCCGCGAACACCACCAGGCAGAGATCATGCTCAGCATGCCGGGCTTCGGACCCCTTCTCGGAGCCGAATTTTTTGGCGCCATAGGCGGTGATCTGGCCGTTTTTGATAGCGTCGACCGGCTCGCCGGAGTCGCGGGTCTCGCCCCGGCGCCCAAGGATTCCGGTCGGATACGAGGTAATCACCACAGACCCAGACGATACGACCGGCGCCTGCTGCGGGCCTGCTACATGGCGGCCATGTCGAGTCTGCGAAGTTCGACCGCATCCAGAACCTACTACGACCGCAAACGCGCAGAAGGCAAAACGCACGTCCAGTCCGTGCTTTCCCTGGCCCGACGCCGTCTCAACGTTCTCTGGGCAATGCTCCGCGATGGGACCGCTTACAAACCGCCAGGAGATCTTGTGGCATCGCCTGCCTGAGCACCACTGTCTCGGTCACGAGAAAAACGTTTGGAGCGTCGCCATTCGAAGAACCATCCGGTTGCCATGATCAAGAAGGCGAAGCCCAGTACCAGGATGACGAGATCGGGCTCTCCTTCCTGGAACGATGTGAGCGATAGATAGAGGTAGGCAACAGATACGAGCAGGAAGGATAAGGCCAATATTCCTGCTGTGCGTTGGTTCATCGGTTTCGGCGTTTTGCCGGGTTCCGACAGCCCCATGGTGTCGGTCATCCGCCTCAGTCGCCCTGGGGGCTTTCCTTTGCTCATACGGAAACCATAACCGGCCGAGCTCTGCTTGTCCGGTATGCCTTTGTTGGTCCTCGCTGTCGCTCGGGCAGTAAAAGCATCATCTCTATTTTTTGGCTGCTGTCCGTTGGATTCTATGTGCCCGCTCCGGTGGTTCAACCGGCCTGCGGCCGGCTACGCGGGCAGGACTTGCCTCGGCGCTCCTACGTCGCTTATTTCCTCACTAATTCCTGCCCGCTTGCCCTCACGGGTTGGCACCGCCTCCGTCGGGCACAGCTCCGCAAGCTCCGCCAGCAGGCAAAAAACATGGTGGGGAAGAGGGAACGGATCTGTTGGTCACCGAACGTTGCCCGCCCTGCCCTGCGAACTATAGGAGCGACCGCATGAGCGTAGAAATGATGACCCAAACAAGCACCACTGATACCGAGGAGACCGTCATGGTCCCTGGACTTCCTGCCGATGATCGGATGGGGGATGGGTATGACTGGATGAAAACCCTCGAGAGTACCGGCTGGTCAGCCCTGCCGAACTGGGGATCCGAGGGCTGGGACGCCGGGGCCTGGCCGCCGATCGTGTTCGCCGTGGCCCGCACCCGCGACGAGGACGGGGAGCTCTTTGGTTATGGAACCTACGTTGAGGGCGATACTTCCGCGCTCTGGTACCGCAGCCAGGCCGCGTGCTTCGAAGCGATCACAGCCGAAGTGTTCTTCCACTGGCAGATGGGCCAGTCCGACGGTCCAACGGACCTTCCCGCAACAGCAGCCGAGCTGCCGGCCACGCACCGGAAGCCTTACCCGGGCTGGACACACTAAAAACCACGTTTGGGCTGTCGGCCGAGAGAGCTGGCCGACAGCCCAAACATCGTCCGGCAACGGTTGACAACATCATTGAGACTCCTTCGGTTCGGGGCATCGGGCCGTGCGTTCTACAGTGGGCCAGGTGCCAACAACTAATCCGTTCAATCTCGGAGGTAAATGATGAACGATATAAAAAAGGCAGGAACCTGGACGTTTTCCATCGGCGTAGCCCTATCGCTCACCATGGTTCTACTGATGCTAATCTCGCGCATGTTGGACCCGAACGGAGTTCCAATCCTTCCGGCGCTCCTGCTCATGGTGGGAGGCCTTGCATCGATCATCGGGCTAGCGCTCCTCCTAGTTGGCATGCGAACGCACAAGTCCTGAACTAGCGGTTCCATCCCAACGGATTATGTGTGTTTGCAATGTGTGGTTTGTCGCATTGGGGGATCGGCTTATGGACGGTGGAAACGACTATTCGTCAAGAACAAACTCTTCGAGCTGGTTTAGTGCCTTTGCGTGCCCGTTTCGGTTACCCTCGATCATGCCGTCACCGACGAATGAGGTGACTTGGCTCGTGAGCTGCACCTCGGTTTTATCCCCGCTGACGGTGAAACTCCAGGTGACCACGCCCGCGCTTAGTGGCTGATCAGAGGTCGTCACGGTCTCGGTGTACACAACAAGCGATTGGGGCACGATGAGCGAGTAGTCGACGATGTTGACGAAATCGAGCGATTCAGGCGGGCCGCAGCGGTATCGGTCGCGACCACCGACTTCGAACGCTGCCTGTTCGTAGACCATCGCTTCGCCCATAGGCACGCTCCACCGAGCACGCTGAATCGGATCAGCGAATGCTTCCCAAACCCTCGATAGCTCGGGATTAATCGTTTTCGTGAACTTCAGTGTTTCGTGAACGATCGACATTCCAGCTCCTTTGCGATTATGTATCCGTTGTTGCCATTGACGCCCACCTTACGGACCGGCTGAAGATGCCTGCCGGGAACAACCCACTGTGCCCTTTGTGCGGAGTGCAAGTCATCAGAAGCACCGCCATTAACCGCCATTTCTGGCTCCAGTGCGGATTTGTTTCCCAGGCTCCGGCGCTGGCTGCGTTCGTCTCAGCAGTGTGTCTGAAGGTCATCACTCTCATCAACAGCCCAAATGACCTTTGATGGGATTATGGGCCGCTGATGAGGGTTATGGTGACGACGAGGACCTGGATAAGGACGAAGCCCCAGAGGGCGGAGGTTGCTGCCCACCACGGATGCCTGGTTCGCAGCGCGAAGGCAGCTCCGGTCAGGCCGAGAAGGATGGGTATGGTGAAGACCCAGATTGGGCGAGGGGTGCCGCTTCCAGCCCAGTCGGGGAGAAAAAAGACGACAGCGAACGCCAGGAGCATCAACACCCATGTAGCAACGGGCCGAGTGGCTCGCGGTTCCTGGTGGTCCGCGTGATCTGCGTAGGTCATGACTTCAGCACCTCCTATCCTTCGTGCAATCTATTGTGTCGTTGACGGCCTACTTCAAGGGGTTGCAGAGGCAGTAGGTGAAGTAGGTGCTTACTGCTGCAGCTACGGCTCGTTCCTGTGTCTTCATGCGGGACGCGTTCGCGCGTATGTCGCGGACGATGGCCCGGTCACAGGAACATGCGAAGTAGCCGCGTGAGCCGTAGCACTGGTCGTGGGTGCGGCAAATCGAGTCAAGGACGTCCACCGCCGCGCCGCCACCGTGGCCGGGGCCACACCAGTTGCCCCAAATGGGCAAGCTCGCCCGGATCGACACCTGACCTTCAGGAGCGGGCTGCTGGGACGCGGCGAGCTGATTGATGACGGTTCCCATTTCCAGGATCGTCGGGTCAGCATTCGCCGCGTGTGCGGCGTCGGTGTCGAAGTAGGTGGAACCATCAGGGGCGGTGCGCATGAACGTTGTTGCTTCCTCGACCTGACGGTCGAAGGCCTGCGTGACGTTGCCTTTGCCCTTTCCTTGGCCTTTCCCGTTGCCGTGTCCTTGGCTCTGAAGAGTGCCGGTATGGTCCGCTGTCGCTGAGATGGACGTCATGAGAGGTGACGCGGCGATTGCTGGGGACCCTCCTGTGAGGACGAGGCTGTGAGGCCAAGAAGGGCCCAGTTGCGCAGATTGAATTGACCGAGCTTTGGTGATGACAGACGTGAGACCATTTTTCTTCCCCCAAAGAAGTCATAGGTGCTCCAGTGCCTGATGGGCACCTTCGACGATAGGGCTGACAGTATCCAGGCCCATCCCCGCGACCAATTGTCGGATTAGGGGCTGCCGGCAACTACGGCGGTTCAGCTGATTGGGAGGCGACCCATAGTTTCGCGTCGAGGTGGCCGATGCGCCGATTCGCGGGGCCCGTGACATGCCCAGGTCTCGGGTGACGTGAGAGGCGGGTTGACCTTGTTCGATGAGTCTGCGGGCATTGGCGATCTGGCTGTCGGAGAAGATTGGGCGTCGGCCGCCGAGGTCGAGGCCGGCGTCTCGGCGTTTGGTGATGGAGTTGTTGACGTGTTCGCGTTTGATCTCCAACTCCATCTGGGCCAGGGCTGCCATGACGGTGAAGACCATCGAGCCCATGGGAGTGCCTGTGTCGACGTTCCCGCCGCCGAGATTCAATACCCGACGGTTTACCTTCTGTGCCTTTAGCTCGTCGGCAAGGGCGAGCATGTCCGATGTCGATCGTCCCAGCCGATCAAGCGCCGTCACGATCAGGGTGTCACCCGGGTGCACCGCCTCGAGGGCTTTATTGAACTGGGGGCGGCGGGCGTGAGCTCCGCTGACTCCGTGATCGATGTAGAGGTCATCGCGACGAACGCCGGCGCCAAGAAGGTCTGCGACCTGCCGATCGGTGGGCTCGGGTTGAGACTCTCGCATACCCCATCAGCTTGCTCATGCCGCTCCTCGCACCAAATCCTCCACTAGGTGTCTTGCAACCAACGCTGTTGCCGCTGATTGGCACCCCTGCTTAGGAGGCAGGGTAGCAAGACATAATAGGAGCATTGGTGGGGGAGAAGAGGTTGGGTCTGGGGTCAGACCTCGGGGAATGTCTTGCGGTTCGGGATCGTCCGAGAGACGTCGGTTCCCGCGACACCAAACAATCTATGGGAGGGTCGAGTTCATGCTTACAGATTTCACTAAGGCATGGAATCAAGGTCAGAACGTCGTCCTCTACGAGAAGGAGAATGACGCGATCGACCATGAGGGAACGCTCTGGCGTGCGATTCAGGCAGCTGCGCCTTGGGAAGGGAAAGACCTTCTGGACCTGGGATGCGGCACCGGATATTGGTTACCTCGCTATGCCCCGACCACACGTCGGCTTTACGGCGTGGAACCCGAGACGACCCTTTTAGACGCTGCAAGCGAAAGGACCTCTAATACGGAGGTACTTCACGGCTCAGCTGAACATATTCCATTACAAAATGCCTCGGTCGACGTTGTGCATGCTCGCTTTGCCTACTTCTTTCCCTCGCCAAACAACGAGTGCTCAGCAGGATTGGCTGAGGTGCTCCGTGTTCTCCGACCGGGTGGTTCGCTGGTCGTGATTGATAATGACCAGGAGCATGGCGACTTCGCTGATCTCCTTCGGGCTGGCAACGTAGCCGAGTATCAAGGACCGGGTGAGTATATTCTGCAGTGGTGGCGGGATCGAGGCGCCACTACCGAAAAGGTTATGAGTAGCTGTACTTTTCGCTCCGCGCGCGACCTGGAAGAGGTAGTTGCCATGGAATTCCCTCAGGGCACGGCGCGGTCATGGCTCCAAGACCACCCGAATCAAACAAAGCTTTCTTATGCCTATCTTCTCCACACTCTGACTAATGCGATTTGAGCGCAGTCTTCTGACGAGCAGGCGAGATGCAGGCTTTGCTGTCGCGGTCAAGGATCGGTGTATTCAAGCGGTCGTCGCAACGGTAGGGGTTTCTGGTTCGAATAGTAGTTGTTGCATGGCGTAGGCGGGGTGATTCCGCCGAGGGTTTTACGCGGCCGGTCATTGAGTTCGGTCGCGACCTCGAGCAACCGCTGGGGTGAGTGGACGGAAAGGTCTGTGCCCTTCGGGAAATACTGGCGCAGCAAGCCATTGAGATTCTCGTTGGAGCCACGCTGCCACGGCGAGTGAGGGTCGCAAAAGTAGATCGCCATCTTCGTGGCCATGGTGATCTGGCGATGCTGAGCCAGCTCGGTTCCTTGGTCCCATGTCAGTGATCTGGTCAAGTGCGCCGGCAGGGTCTTGATGGCGGCCAGCAAGCCATCTCTGACGGTGATCGCGCTGTGATCATCGGGTAAATGGATGAGCATCGCGAATCGTGTCTGGCGTTCCACGAGGGTGGCGATAGCTGACCGGCAGTTCGAACCGAGCACTAAATCGCCCTCC
>NZ_JADOUT010000024.1:0-45083 GCF_015752345.1 Arthrobacter sp. CAN_A212 | reverse complement strand
CCCCGGCGCGGCATGGATCAACAAACCATCCCAGGAAACCCAGACAGAAGCAGCCGCCTAACTCCCACTGGCCCCATTCACCTTGACAACTTCCGAGGCGACCACACCGGTCAGGACCCCGTGCGCGATAGCGTTTCCGGGTCCGTCGCTGCGCCCGAAATCTTCGTATGTGTGCAGAGTGAGTTCCCCACCGAAGACGTCAGCGTAGAAGCTCAGCGCTTCACGGGCTGTACCGGGGAAACTGACATAGATCTGGGGAGCGGTCATGCGCACACGCTCAATAGGTCGACGGGGCGAGGCTGGACTGAGTTCATGGTCTGGTTCCTATCTGTCAAAGGTAGGGATGAGAGTATTCCAGCGTCGATACGAACCTCAAGTAAAGCCTCACGAGGGAGAGGGGAGGACGGGACCATCCGGCCCTGCACTGGACTCCCTACACTGGCACTCTGAGCCACCTAACAAACACCGCTACCGCACAAGCACGACATTCATCTTCAAGGAGACACCACATGCCCGGTAAGACCATTGTTCTCACAGGCGCCAGCGATGGGATCGGAGCCGCTGCCGCCAGGAAGCTCGTCGCTGACGGGCACACTGTCGCCCTTGTCGGCCGCTCTGCAGAAAAGACCAAAGCACTGGCCCGGGAACTGGGTGCAGACCACTTCGTCGCGGACTTCACGAAGTTCGAAGACGTCCGCACGCTGGCGGCCGCACTCAAGAGCGCCTATCCGCGCATCGACGTCCTGGTCAACAACGCCGGCGGCATCTTCGGAGATCAAACCCGCACCACCGATGGGTACGAGAAAACGCTGCAGGTGAACCATCTGGCACCGTTCCTGCTGACCAACCTCCTCATGGACAGGCTCACCTCGAGCAGCGCCGTCATCGTGAACACCGCGAGTGTCGGCGCCCGGATCTTCGGGAACATTGACCTCGATGACCTCAACAACGACAAGAAATACTCCGCGAACAAGGCCTACGGTGATGCGAAGCTCGCCAACATCCTCTTCGCCAAGGAACTTGACCGCCGCTACGGAGGCAAGGGCATCTCCGCGGTTTCCTTCCACCCAGGGAACGTCCGGACGAACTTCGCCTCCGACACCACCAGCATCATGCGATTCATCTACCAGACACCGCTAGGCCGGCTAAGTGGCCTCATCAGCCCGGAAAAGGGCGCAGAACTCCTCGTCTGGCTCGTCGAAGGAACCCCCGGCCACGACTGGATATCCGGGGAATACTACGAAAAGCAAAAGCCCGCCAAAACAAACCCACAAGCTGCCGACACCCAGCTCGCAGCCAACCTCTGGGACAAAAGCGCAGAGCTCGTCGGCCTCACCCCCACCCACTGACCAACCTTCTCTGTCGCACCAGCAAGACAGCCCGCCTTTCGTCAAAGGATTCCTTGATACCGACGCTTGCATTCGCTACACCGGGGCATTCAGCCAGGTCGAACGATCCGGTCATCATCCGGAGGGATAGGACGGCTGCCCAGCCGCGTCGATGCGGGTCGGAAAGCAGTGGAAAGGAGCTAAGGTGATTGATCAGCCGCTTTCCGGGATGATCAATCACCATCCGCGTTTCGGGCCTTAGCAATATGGGGAATCAATGCAGAAATTTAGTCCGTCGTCGGTATTTTTCGCGCGAAAGCGATTTCGCTTTCCCACCGCGTTAATTGTGGCGGCTTCTGTGGTGGCTGGGGCATCAGGATGCGGTTCAGTCAGCTCGGATGCCCAGACGGGCGAAGTGGTCCGCGTCATTGACGGCGACACCTTGATCATCAACTTCGACGGCGAGGACCAAAGGGTCCGGCTCCTCAACGTGGATACCCCCGAGACCAAACACCCAGACAAAGCGGTTGAATGTCTCGGCCCGGAGGCGACCGCCTTCCTGGAGAGCATGCTTCCACCTGGCACCCCGGTGGGTTTGGACTTCGATGTGGAGAAAACTGACCAGTACGACCGTGTCCTTGCTGCAGTGGCTGTGGAGAATGGCACGTTGGTCAATGCCGAGATTGCCCGTCAGGGATTCGGTGTTGCGGTCCTGTTCGAACCGAACAGCAAGTACTTCGACGTCGTCAAGGAAGCGCAGGCTGAGGCAACCGCCAACGAGGCGGGTCTCTACGATCCTGCCGTGGAATGCACCGTTCCGGCCGAAATAGAGCAGGTGACGGCGACTATCGCCGAAGCGATGGAAGAACCGGTCGGCGAAACTGCCGCGGCCGTGGCAACGACCGTCGGCGCACTGGCCGCCGCACTGGCAGCAGCAAAAACGTTGCATGCCGCGCTGGAAGCGGGCGAGGACTCCCTGCGCTGGCTTGCACACTCAACCGCTGCCGGGGTGACGCTTCTTGCCGGGCTCGCATCCACGATTGACTCAGGTGAATCCCAACTCGTCGCTCTTGAGTCCAAGGTCAAGACGTTGGAATCGGAGGAAGCTTCGGCGAAGGCAGCTGCTGAGAAGGCGAAGGCTGCCGAAGCGAGAGAAGCTGCTGCAGAGAAGAAGCGGGTGGCTGAAGCTGCGGCGGAGAAGAAGTGGGTGGCTGAAGCTGCGGCGGAGAAGAAGCGGGTGGCTGAAGCCGCCGCCGATCGGGAACGCCAAGAGGCGGCGGCGCGGGCGGAGACAGAACGGATGGCGGCTGAGGCTGCCGCTGCTGCGGAAGCTGAGAGGCTTGCCGAAGCCGAGCGCGAGCGTGTCCGGAATCTCCCGGCCCCCTATGTTCCCCCGGCGCCACAGCCCTACGTTCCGTCTGCCCCGCAACCATCGCCCCCGGTTGTACAACCTCCCCCGGCCGTTCAAGAGCCGTACCCGGGTTATACCGGGCCCCGCTGCTACGCGCCCGGCGGGAAAACGTGGAAGCCCTGCCCCTAACCCGTGAGATGGTTTGGGAGCCGGTTACCCGGCGCCCTGCCACGGATTTCCAGTAGCTCCCGCGCATGAGCCTCCAGCCGGCGGTCCTCCTCCGACCGGGGGATCCACCCCGGTACCGCCACAGCCGTGCCAGTCTCATCCCGCGCCACCATGACCGTCAGACAGTACGTCGTCAGGTGCATCTCATCCTCCGTGGGCTTCCCGGACCTGACATGAACAGCAATGTGCATGCCCTTGTTTCCGGTGTAGACCAGCCGGGCCTCCACCTCGACCACGTCGCCGATCAGCAGCGGACGGTAAAACCGCACCCCACCGGAGAACACCGCCACGGTGTCCTGCCCGCAATACCGTGCGGAGCAGACGTAGGCGGCCTCGTCGATCCAGTCCATCACTGTGCCGCCGTGCACCTTTCCGCCCCAATTCACGTCGGTGGGCGCGGCGAGGAACCGCAGGATGACTTTCTCGGCCGTTCCTTCATCGGTATAGACCTGCCCGCGCATCGCCTCGACGATCTCTTCGCGGACAGCAATCCTGGCCACGGCCGCGTCGCGGCGGCTGATCTCCTCAGGCGTTGACGGCTCGTACGGTGGGACCGGGAGCGGTTTGCCGTCCTCGCCGACCGCCACGAAGATCACCAGGCACCGGCTGCGCATGGTGGCACCGCTGCCCTTGACGTCGCCCGAGGACACTACCGTCTGGATGTGCAGCGACGACCTCCCGGTGTACACGATGGTCGCTTCGACCTCCACCATGTCGCCCACGTTGACAGGGTCGGAGAAGTGGATGTTGCCGACATACGCGGTGACACAGTAGCTCTTCGCCCACCCGACCGCCGCGGCGTAGGCGGCCTTGTCCACCCACTCCAGCACCGTCCCGGCGTCGACGGACCCGCTGTGCCCGAGGTCTGTGGGCGCGGCCAGAAAACGCAAGGTCACCGAGTTGGTCTGATCCATGGAGACAGTATTGCTCACAACCGCCCGGCAGCGGCTATCTGTGTCGGCAGACAGACGTCACCAGACCGGTGCGCGTTCCACGCTTTCGGCGATCTCCGCGAGGCGGTGCGCCCGTGCGGATTCCGCCAGGGTGAACGGCTCGCCCGCCCGCCGGAACAGGAGCGGCCCGTGCCAGGCGGTCGGGATCTTCAGGATCGTCCGGTCCGCCGACGACGACGGCACCTCGCCGGGGTGCACGACCTCCGCCGACAGCAACTCGGCCACCACATGCCGCAGCTCGCTGGGGTCCCGGGTCAGCCGGGCAGCGAGGGTCAACGCCTTCGTCTGCCCATCAGCGAGGGCGAGTGCCGTCGTCGGCCAGATACTGGCAGCCCGCCCACCGGCGTCGTGCAGTATCCCCAGAATGTCGTCCTCACGGAGGCCGCCGGGGGCGGACAGCACAAACTCGTCCAGGGTGCCCAGCTCGGCGGGGTGCACATGGATGCTGAGAATGTTGATGTCGAGCCGGGCCAGCCTGCGGGTGATCCGCTCCAACGCTCCCGGCTCATCCCGCACCAGGACGCGCGCCCGCCACAGGGCTGCCGCTGTATCGAGCCGACGGCGACGCCGGATCGCCGGCGCGTGCAGGAAGGAACGCAGCAGCCGGGCCGCTGCCGGGTCGGCCACAAAGATCACCAGGGCCGTGGCAGTCACCGCCAGCACCAGCACCTTGGCCAGGTACGGCAGGTCGGTGTTGACCACCGCGGCGTGCACCAGCAGTTCGATGGGAAGCATCACCGCCACGTTGGCGAGCGTCACCCGGGTCTTTCCCGGTTCGGGAAGTTGACTACACAAATCGCAGATCAGGTCGGCAGTCGCTGCATGGGTGAGATGTCGCTTCATACCTCCAGCATGCAGGCCCGCTGTTTCGCCCGCGTTGCGACGTCGTGACCGTTTATCGCCAAACGCCACGGGGACGATATTCTGGGGATACCACCCGCGCACCACCGAAGCCCCCGACACCGTCGTCCGGGCGGACCGCGCGACTGGGCCAGCACCCGTAACCCGGGTTAGCCCGACAAGGCGACTGGCCGGACACAGCGCTGGAACACCCAGCGGCAGGAAGGGACAGACAGTGCATCGCGACCCATCGGAATGCCTTGACACATGGATGAGCCGAGAGGCTCTCGCCGAGGGAATGATCCCCGTCATCGGGCGGCTGTACCGCGAGAACAATGTGGTGATCAGCATTCACGGCCGGAGCCTCATCAACAAGTCGGCGATGAACATCCTCAAAGCCCACCGGTTTGCCCGCAGGATCAGCAAGGAAGAGCTGTTCCTGGAGGAAACCGCACCGCTGCTGCGCACCCTGGTGGACCTGGACCTCGGTGCCGCGGCCATCGATATCGCCCGGCTCACCCAGAAGTTCAAGGCCGACGGCGGCGGGGCCTCCCTGGAGGACTTCCTGCGGGTGGAACTGGCCGACGTCGTCGACAAGCGGGGGGCCGACGAGCGCACCAGCACCGACGTCGTCCTCTACGGGTTTGGCCGGATCGGCCGGCTGGTGGCCCGGCTCCTGATCGAAAAGGCCGGCGGCGGGCACGGTCTGCGGCTGCGCGCCATCGTGGTCCGCAAGGGCGCCGACAATGACCTGATGAAGCGGGCAAGCCTGCTCCGCCGCGACTCGGTGCACGGCAGCTTCGAAGGCACCATCCGGATTGACGAGGACGCCAACACGATCACCGCGAACGGTGTCCACATCCAGGTCATCTACTCGAACGATCCGTCCACCGTCGACTACACCGCCTACGGCATCAAGGACGCGCTGCTGGTCGACAACACCGGACGCTGGCGCGACGAGGAGGGGCTGTCGAAGCACCTGCAGAGCAAGGGCATCGCCCGCGTGCTCCTCACCGCCCCGGGTAAGGGCGCGCTGAAGAACATTGTGCACGGCATCAACCACAACACGATCCTGCCCACGGACCAGATCGTCACCGCCGCCTCGTGCACCACGAACGCCATCACCCCGGTGCTGAAGGCCATCAACGACCGGTTCGGCGTGGTGCACGGGCATGTGGAGACGGTCCACTCCTTCACCAACGACCAGAACCTGATCGACAACTTCCATCAGGGTGACCGGCGCGGCCGCTCGGCGGCGTTGAACATGGTCATCACCGAGACAGGCGCCGCGAAGGCCGTCGCCAAGGCCCTGCCCGAGCTCGAGGGCAAACTGACGGGCAGCTCCATCCGCGTGCCGACCCCCGACGTCTCGATCGCCATCCTCAACCTCACCCTGGCCGACGGCACCAGCAAGGACGAGGTCAACACCTACCTCCGCGAAACCTCGCTGCACTCCGATCTGCGCAAGCAGGTGGACTACATAGACTCGCCCGACGTCGTTTCCACCGACTTTGTCGGCTCGCGCCGGGCGGGGATTGTCGACGGGCTGGCGACCATCGCGAACGGCACCAACCTGGTGCTCTACGTCTGGTACGACAACGAATTCGGCTACAGCTGCCAGGTGGTTCGGGTGATGGAGGAGATGGCCGGAGTAAACCCGCCGTCGTACCCCGCCAAGGAACCCGTCGCGGCGACCGTGCGGTCCTCGGCGGTCTAAGACACGCCGCCCGCACTACAGCGTCCAAGCACCACAGCACCAGAATCGCCGGTTAGGGTCAGGTTCGCCGCTTGCAAGCGGCGGATCTTGCTCTAACCGGCGATTCTGCGTGGGGAGCAGTCTCAAGTCGGGGGCAGCCTAGGTCAGGGGGAACCTTGAGCCAGGGGCAGCCTTAAGCAGACCGGTGACGGAGCCAGTCCTCGAAGGTGAGTCCGTCAACCGGGTTGTCGGGGGCCAGATTGTCGCCGCTACTGAAGAATCTGCCCAGTGCACCGGGCAGGGGGATGGCGACCTGCCGGCTGGTGGTTCCGGTCACGTCACGGTAGATCCGGGCGAGCTCGGCCATGTCGAGCACCTGCGGGCCGCCGACGTTGATGACCCCGGTGGGAGCAGGCTCGTGAGTTGCTGCGTCGGCGAGGGCGCCCGCCACATCCTGGACAGAGACCGGCTGAAACGCAGCCCCTTTCAGGACCGGCAGCACGCCTACCTTGCCTCCGGCGTCAAACACGCCGGCCACAAAATTGTGGAACTGGGTGGCGCGCACGACGACTGAGGAGACGGCCGAGTTCTGGTAGATCTTCTCCTGCCGCACCTTCGAACGATAGTACGAGAACGCCGCGCGATCCGCGTTGACGATCGAAAGCAGTACCGCATGGCGCACCCCGCCCCCGCGGGCGGCTGCAAGCAGGTTCAGTGCGCCGTCGTCGAGCGCGCGTAACCCCTTGCCGACATGTCCGTCGAGAACATCGATCAGGACGTCGGCCTCCTCCATTGCGGCGGCCAACCCCTCTCCGGTTGTCACATCAGCCTGGAGGTACGTGGCCCCGGACACCCACCGGGACGAGTGGTGGGCAGGAAGGTGCCGGCCGACTGACCGCGTCTGGTGGCCGCGCCTGACGCATTCGTCCACCACGTGGTGACCCACCAGGCCAGTACCCCCGACAACCACTATTCTCGCCATGGCCCTCAGGCTACGCCAGGGAGCAGGTGCGTGCCAGAGGGCGGGAGCTACACAGATCCCCACCCCTGGAAACCGGGATTGCGCCCGGCGTGTTTGCGGGATTGGCCGGGCTACTAGAGTCGAAGCATGGAACAACGAACTCTAGGCAAAACCGCACGCTCCGTTTCGACCGTAGGGCTGGGAACCTGGCAGCTCGGCGCTGATTGGGGGGACGTCGATCCGAAGGACGCCACCGCAATCCTCCACGCCGCAGTCGACGCGGGTATCAACTTCTTCGACACCGCCGATGTGTACGGCGATGGACGCAGCGAACAGACCATCGGCGCCTTCCTGGCGGACAACCCCGGGCTGGACATCACCGTCGCCACCAAGATGGGCCGCCGGGTGGAACAACAGCCGGAGAACTACACGCTGGCGAACTTCCGCCAGTGGATCGACCGGTCGCGTACCAACCTTCGCGTGGACACCCTCGACCTGGTGCAGCTGCACTGCCCGCCGTCGTCCGTGTACTCGGACGCGGAAGTCTACGATGCCCTGGACACCCTGGTCAGCGAGGGCGCCATCCGCAACTACGGCGTCAGCGTTGAACGCACCGACGAGGCCATGGCAGCCCTGAAGCACGGCAATATCGCCACCATCCAGATCATCCTCAACGCGTTCCGGCTCAAGCCGCTGGACGAGGTGCTGCCCGCAGCGAAGGCCGCGGATGTCGGCGTCATCGCGCGAGTCCCCCTGGCCTCGGGTCTTCTCTCGGGCAAGTACTCGAAGGACACGACGTTCGCCGAGAACGACCACCGGAACTACAACCGCACAGGGTCAGCCTTCGATGTGGGCGAGACGTTCTCCGGTGTCGACTTCAGCACCGGCCTCAACGCGGTGAAGGAGTTTGGGGAACTGGTTCCCGACGGCGTCATCACCGCTCAGGCGGCCATCGCCTGGATTATTGCGCAGGACGGCGTCACCAGCGTGATCCCGGGCGCCCGCACTGTGGAGCAGGCACGCGCCAACGCCGCGGCCGCCGACACCGGCGCTCTCGGCGCGGAACTCAACAAGGGTGTCAGCAAGATCTATGACCGGCATTTCCGCGAAGCGATCCACCCCCGCTGGTAACTTTCGACGTCTGGCTGGCAACGCGTTAACGACGGCGGCCCCCACCCTGCGAGGGTGGGGGCCGCCGTCGTATGCGGTGCCGTTAGGAGCCCAGCGTTAGCCGCCGAACAGTGCCCAGACGCGGGTCATAGTTTGAGCGATTCCATACGCCAGGGGTACGACCACAAGGGCCCATACGAACGTGGTACTGACTGCCTTCATCTCATGCCTCCATTGCTGGTTCTTTGGTGGACGTCCCGGAATCGGGCTTCTCCTTTGGTTCATGGAACTTCGAGTCGACCGGCTTGATCATCAGGTTGGCGATGAAGCCGATGATCAACAGACCCACCATGGTCAGCAGTGCCGGCTGGTAAGCAGCGGCAGTGAGCTCGCCGGGGGTGCCCTGGGCGTCAAGGAAACCATTGATGATCAGGGGTCCGGCGATACCGGCTGCGGACCAGGCGGTCAGCAGTCGACCGTGGATGGCACCAACCTGGTAGGTCCCGAAGAGGTCTCGCAGGTAAGCCGGTACGGTCGCGAATCCACCGCCGTAGAACGAGATGATGAAGAAGGCCAGGAACACGAAGAGGATGGTGGTACCTGCACCGGCAAGAGCCAGCGTGGTGTACAGGATGGCGCCGACGCCCAAGTAGATCATGTAGATCTTCTTGCGGCCGATGATGTCCGAGGTGGAGGACCAGATGAAGCGTCCCGCCATGTTGCCGATCGAGAGCAGACCGACGAACCCACCGGCCACCGCGACAGTCACAGCTGTTGAGCCGTCTGCTTCGCGGAAGAAGTCCTGGATCATCGGGGATGCCTGCTCGAGGATGCCGATGCCAGCGGTCACATTGCAGAAAAGCACAGTCCAGACCAGCCAGAACTGCTTGGTCTTGATGGAGTTCTTGGCCGAGACGTTATCGGAGGTGACCAGTGCCTTGGTTTTGACCGTTGAGGGGTCGAAGCCGTCCGGCTTCCAGTCCGCTGCGGGAACCTTGATGGTGAACGCCCCGAACATCATGTGCACGAGGTAGACGGCAGCGAGTGTGAGGAAGAGGAAGCCAACCGCTTCGCCGCTGGCAACCCAGCCCTCGGCACTCGAGTTCGGGTCGTACATCCGCAACAGCTGGGTGGAGAGGGGGCTGGCGATCAGCGCGCCGCCACCGAAGCCCATGATGGCCATGCCGGTGGCCAGTCCTGGCCTGTCCGGGAACCATTTGATCAGGGTGGAAACTGGCGAGATGTAGCCGATACCCAGGCCGATGCCACCGATGAACCCGTAGCCCACGTAGACCAGCCACAACTGGTTGGTGAAGATGCCGAGCGAACCGATGAGGAAACCGCTGGTCCAGAACAGGGCCGAGGTAAACATGGCCATGCGTGGACCGTTTTTGTCCACCCAGGTGCCCATCACGGCGGCGGAGAGACCAAGCATCACGATGGCGATCGAGAAGATCACACCGATCTGGGTCAGGCTCGCGTCGAAGTGCTCAACCAGTGCGGTCTTGTACACGCTGGTTGCGTAGGCCTGGCCGATACACAAGTGCACCGCCAACGCTGCGGGGGGAATCAGCCAACGGTTAAACCCGGGCGGGGCAATGGTGTGTTCACGGGCAAGCCAGCTCATCTAGTACTCCTTCGTCACGGAGAGCGTGGGGTGCAGCCAGGGCGGCAGCCACGGACGCTACGTTCAAATGTTCAAAGTTCAACTTTCTAAGGGTAGACGAAGATCACAGTGTCCGTTGAACAGCGGGTGCCGGCCCCACAGCGCGGGGATCAGCCCCGTGGCGCCAGCACGGCGTAGTACCCGGGGATCTGCTCCGGCTGGCCCTTCGTCGTCATGTCCGCCGCATCGATGGTGACCGCCCCGTCCTCGAGCACCGTCCACCCGTCGTCGTCGAAGGCTGCCAGCCGTTCCAGAGGCCCAAAGTGGCCCGGCTTCGGCAGGCCGGAGATCGCCAGTTTCAGCGGCCGGGGAATACTGCGGGGCGAGGCGCCTAGCCGCGAGATGTAGTCCAGGGCATTGCCGCGGAAGTTCGTTTCGACGAGGAAAACACGCCCCCGCCGACCCACCAGCGGTAGCAGGTTCGCGGCCAGGGCAGTCCGCGCCCCGGGGTCGAGGACGTGGAAAACCCCGCGGACAAACACGTTGCAGTCACCCAGCTCAGAGGCCAGCAGCTCCCCCGCACTGGCCACCGTGCAGTCGAGGGTGCGGAATTCCACGCTGGGCAGGTCGGTGTTTTGGTCCCGGGCCCGCGCAACCGCGCCGGGTGCGACGTCGACGCCGAAGGCCCGCGGGAAGTGACCCGCCAGCAGGCGGGTGAAGCTGCCATGGCCGCATCCCACATCGACCACGGGCAGGTCGGGGTTCAGGGTCCGTTGTAGTGCCGGGAGATAGCTGGCGAACTCATGGTCGTTGCCGGCGTCCCACAGCACGTCACCACCGGAGCCGGTCTTCTGGATCCTCCCCCAATAGCCCTCCCAGGCCGTGTTCCGGTTCCTGGGCACCCGTGAGGACAGCCTGATGATGGAGGGCAGCAGGAGGTACTTCTTCAGGGATGGCACCCGCCTAGACTATGCCCTGAGGTTGCCGATGGCCCGATCCGCCTCCGGGTCACCGCCGCCGGCTGTGGCCCCCAATCCACCCGTAATGACTGCCGCCATGTCCGCGGCCAGCATCGGCCTGCCGAAGAAGTAGCCCTGCCCGTAGCAGCACCCCAGCTCGGTCAGGATCCGCGACTGGTCA
The DNA here is from genome assembly GCF_015752345.1 of Arthrobacter sp. CAN_A212. Classification (NCBI taxonomy): domain Bacteria; kingdom Bacillati; phylum Actinomycetota; class Actinomycetes; order Micrococcales; family Micrococcaceae; genus Arthrobacter; species Arthrobacter sp. CAN_A212. The sequence continues at coordinate 33,870 of NZ_JADOUT010000024.1, read as the reverse complement.
GCTGTTTCGACTCCCTCCGCGATGGAAATGAGCCCGGCCGCCTCGATCAGTTGCAGGACGGCGGCAATGAACTTTCGCTGCCGCGGATCCGTGGCGATGTCTTCGATCAGCGAGCTGTCCATCTTCACCGCCTGGGCGGGAAGTTTCCTGAGGTAGCTGATGGATGAGTAGCCGGTACCAAAGTCGTCGATTTCGACACCGACGCCAAGCTCCCGCAACTCGAGCAAGTTCGCGGAGCTCGCTTCCGGATCGGTCATCAGGGAAGTCTCAGTAATCTCGACGATAAATCGATCGGTGGGAACAGCATGTTCGGCGAGGGCCCGGTCGATCAGATCAGCCAGACCGGGGGCCCTGCTTTCAGCGGTGGACAGGTTAATTCGGACGGCGAAATCCCGGCCATCCAGAACATCCCCCCAGTTTCCGAGCTGAGCAGCGACGGCGTCGATCATCCATCCGCCGATATCGACGACCAGTCCACTTTCCTCAGCTATCCCAATGAAGTTATCCGGATACAGCAGCCCACGGTCCGGGTGCTCCCAGCGCACCAGAGCCTCCGCACCAATAATCGTGGAGTTCCGGAGTGAGACCAGCGGCTGGTAATAAACTCGGAGCTGGCCTGCTGGAATGGCCTGACGCAGCTCCTCAAGAATGGTGAAACGCTCGTGCGTGGCATGCAGCATGGCCGGATGAAACACCTGGACGTTGCTGCGGCCGAGGTTTTTCGCCACATACATGGCGGTATCCGCGTCGCGCATCATGTCTTCGCCCGACTGTCCAGCTTCACCGCACCGGACACCGATACTCGCAAGGATGTGGATGCTGGTTTCGGCGACGATCATCGCCGGCCGCAACGCATGAAGGATGCGCTCAGCGATGTCGCAGGCAATCTCGTCGGTGGTTTGCGGCAACAAGATTGCAAACTCGTCGCCGCCCAGCCGTGCAACGGTATCGGTTTCCCGGACGGTCGACTCAAGACGGCGTCCCACTTCGATCAGCACCTGGTCGCCGGCAGAGTGGCCAAGGCTATCGTTCACAGCCTTGAAAGCGTCAAGATCCAGCAGGATCAAGGCGGCGGGTTGCGACCTTACGGCGGCGGGCAGCGTTTCGTCGTCAATCCGTCGGCGCAGCAGGGTTCGATTCGGGAGACCGGTGAGACTGTCATACATAGCCATCCGTTCTAACTCAACCTGCGCCGCGTGCAAGCTTGCGGTCCGGTCACGGACCCGCTGCTCCAGTTCTTCGTAGAAAACTTCGAGTTCCTCGGCCAGGAGGTTCACGCCGCTGATGACGGCGTCCATTGAGTCTCGGGCGGGTGAAACTTCCATCCTGGCTGACAAGTCCCCGGAGGAGAGCCGGACAATCCCCTCCACCAGGGCGTCGAGCCGCTTGTCCACAAACTCTTCCGCCATTCACCCCTCCTTCAGCCAGACGAGCGCGGCCGGTTCGGAGGTGAAGAATTTTGTGGGGCACGGGAGCGAGCTCACCCCAAGAATGAAGTTGGCGATGACCTTATCCACCTGGGAGGCGCCCAGGAGAGCGATTCGCGAGGCAGAGCAGGGCAACCCAAACACCGTTCGCGCTCCCCGGCTGACTGCCTTGGTTGTGGCCATGTCAACGAGCATCGGGTGGCGTGCGCCGGCGCAGAGATCATTCACCCGGTCCATCGCGCGGCGGGCGTCCTCCTCGGCGATAGAGATTCCCCTCTCCCACCTCAGACGCAGGATGCTGTCGGCCCCCAGGGCCAGGGTTGCGCCGATCCCGTCGATCCCGTCCGGCGGGAGCTCACCCACAACGGACCCTTCGGTACTCCAGCGGGTGACAGGGCGGGTGCGAGAGGAAGCATGATTCGGCTGAGACCATGGGTACAGCATAGATCTCCCCGACGCCCGCCGGGTATCTGAGTGCCGCGCGAATCAGCCAGCCATCACCCGGGCCAGGGCAGCAAACCGTTCGCTGCCGGCCAGGTCCTCGATCAGCACCGACTGGCCCTCCGGACCGGCGAGCGGGATCCGCCAGTTGGGGTACTCGTCCTTGGTGCCCGGCTGGTTCTGGGTGCGTCGTTCCCCCACCGCATCGGTCAACGCGACACCCAACAGGACCGACGGTGTCCGCACGATGAACTGGTGCAACGCTTCGACGGTTTTCTCCACAGTGGCTGCTGACCCCTCAGCTGTCGGTCCGATCACTGACCGCACCAGGGACAGCACCGATTCCTGGGCCACCTGATCGGCAGCCCGCTCCTCCTCGACGGGACGGTTCAGCAGGCCCAGCGACTCGCGCAGGTCAACGTGCTCACCGGCCAGGTAGCCGGCGGTAGGCGGCAGGTCGTGAGTGGTGACGGACGTGAGGCACGCCTGACGGTAGCTTTCGGGCCGGCGGGGGCCGTCGTCGTCGTGCTCGAACCACAGGATCGAGGTCCCGAGGATCCCGCGCTCGGCCAGGTAGTCCTGCACCCCGGGCTCAAACACGCCGAGATCCTCGCCGATGACGACGGCGCCCGCCCGTTGCGCTTCGAGGGCGAGGATGCCGATGAGGGCCTCGTGGTCGTAGTAGACGTAGGTCCCGTCGCCCGAGGCGCCGCCCGCGGGGATCCACCAGAGGCGAAACAGCCCGAGGATGTGGTCCACGCGAATGCCGCCGGCGTGTTTGAGGACGGTGCGCAGCATGTCCCGGTACGCCGCGTACCCAGACTCGGCGAGACGGCCCGGGTGCCAGGGCGGCTGGCTCCAGTCCTGGCCCTGCTGATTGAACATGTCCGGTGGCGCGCCGACGCTGATCCCATCGGCCAGGACGCCCCGCAGCGACCAGGCATCGGATCCGTGGGCGTGCACTCCTACCGCCAGGTCGTGAATGATCCCGATGGTCATCCCCGCGTCGAGGGCGCCGTGCTGTGCGGCCGCAAGCTGTTCGTCGCAGAGCCACTGCAACCACAGGTGGAACCGGATCCGGTCGGCGAGTTCGATGCGCTGCGCATCAATGTAGTCGGGGTCATCCCACGCGGCAGCCCCCGGGGCAAGCGTCTCGGCGAGCGCGCACCACAGGGCGAAGCTGTCCAGCCCCGGCCCTTCCTGGCCAAGGAACTCGTCAAAGCTGTGCTGCCGCTCGGCGTTGAGCGGTACCCGGTGGATGGCTTCCAGGGCACTCAACTTAGCGGCGTAGCTGCTGTCACGGTCAAGGATCTCCGCGTTCTGGTTGGCTTGTTTCAGTGCGGCAGCCTGCTCTTCAACGGCCTGGCGCTGCTCGGGGGCAAGCGCGGTGAACTCCGGCACATCCTCCACCCGCAGGTAGAGCGGATTGAAGAACCGCCGGGTCGAGGGCAGGTACGGGGATGGCTCGACCGGGGGCGCGGGCTCCGCGGCGTGCAGCGGGTTGATCAGCACGAAACCGGCGCCACGGCTGGCCGAGAACGCGGCCAGCGCCCCCAGATCGGCGATATCCCCGACACCCCAGGAGTCCTGGGACCGCACCGAATACAGCTGCGCCATGAGCCCCCAGGTCCGGGTCAGGCGTGCGGTGGTGTCCAGCCGTTGCGGGGTGATGACCAGCGTGCACTGCGCAGCCTCGCCGTCATCCGCAGGTCCGGCGTGCAGGGTGTGCCAGCCGAGGGGCAGGTCCGCTGGAAGGGCGAAGTGCAGGCGCTGGCGGGCAACGCCGTCGACCTCCGAGTGCTCCGTGGGCACGTCGGCCAGGGCCAGGTCCCGCTGCCCACCGTCCTCAAGCAACACCCGAAGGGTGGGCGTCGTTCCGGCGGGCACGGTGACCGGGACATCCTGTGCCACGGATTCCCTGCCAACGACGACAGGGGGAAGGGTCCGTCGCCACGGCGAGGTCTCGGACTCGCTCAGCGATCGGGCGGCATCGTCCCCGGTCTCGCAAGCCACGCCGAGTGCTGTGAGCACTTTCGTGAGGGTCTGCGGGCTGACGCTCTTCTCGGCGCCGTCCCAGCCACGGAAGGCTGTGCCCACGTGGTGAGCTTCGGCGAGGCGGTGCAGCAGGTCGGGCTCGGGCGGGGTGGACGAACGGGATTCTTCTGTTGCAGGCATACCCTCAAATCTAGGGGGTCGGAGGGCGGTTCGCTACGCTGGAGTGATGGATGACCAGCAGCGGACCCGGCTCACCGCCACCATCAGCGGAACCGTCCAGGGGGTGGGATTCCGCTACTACACCCGCGAAAAGGCCCGCCAGTTGAACCTGACCGGGGTCGCCTCAAACCGGCCGGACGGGTCGGTGCTGATTGTCGCCGAAGGGCCGGAGACCGCCATCCGCTCGCTGGTCGGGTGGCTCAACTCCACGGGCGCCCCGGGCAGGGTGGAGAACGTCGTCGAATCGTATAGCGAGCCGGCCGGGGAATTCACCGATTTCCGGACGGAATGAAGCTACCCGGGAGTAGCATAAGGGCACAGCTCCACTGGGTCACCGACCCGCGGCGACCCAGCTGAGCAGAGGGGTCAGCCATGAGCGCCGAAACGCAGCCACAGTCAGACCAGTTACTCCCCGACGCGACCCCGCCGGTTGCGCCGGACACTGGTGGCCCGCCGGTCACCGAGCGCAGGGCGCGGGAGGTGGCGGAGGCAGCCCGCGAAACTGGGTGGACCCGGCCCAGCTTCGCGAAAGGCCTGTACCTGGGCAACTTCGACCTGCGGCTGATCCATCCGCACCAGGTGTCCACCACCGCAGACCGGGAGCGCGGCGAAGCGTTCCTGCGGGACCTGACCAGCTACGCCGCCACCCTGGACGGCGGTCGCATTGAACGCGACGCGCAGATTCCGGACGAGTACCTCAGCGGGTTCGCCGCCCTCGGCGTCTTCGGGATGAAGATCCCACGGGAATACGGCGGTCTCGGACTGTCCCTGACCTACTACGGTCGGGCGTTGATGCTGCTGAGCTCAGTCCACCCCAGCATCGGGGCGCTCATCTCGGCGCACCAGTCGATAGGGGTGCCCGAGCCGGTGAAGATCTTCGGCACCCCTGAACAAAAGCAGCAGTATCTGCCGCGTTGCGCCGCCGGCGCGGTGACGGCCTTCCTCCTGACCGAGGCCGACGTCGGCTCCGACCCCGCCCGGATGGGCGTCACCGCAACGCTCGACGGCGACACCTACGTCCTCAACGGCAGCAAACTCTGGACCACCAACGGCGTCATCGCGGAACTGGTGGTGGTGATGGCGAAGGTCCCGGCGCACGACGGCGGGAAGGGCGGCATCTCCGCCTTCGTGGTGGAAGCCGACTCCCCCGGCATCACCGTCGAAAACCGGAACACCTTCATGGGGCTCAAAGGCATCGAAAACGGGGTCACCCGGTTCGACAACGTCAGGGTACCGGCCGCCAACCGGCTGGGGAGAGAGGGCCAAGGCCTGAAAATTGCTCTCACCACGCTGAACACCGGCAGACTCTCGATTCCGGCCATCTGCGCCGCGTCGGGCAAGTGGTCGCTGAAGATCGCCCGCGAATGGTCCAACGCCCGGGTGCAATGGGGGCGCCCGGTAGGACAGCACGAGGCCGTCGGCCAGAAAATCGCGTTCATCGGCGCGACCGCCTTCGCCCTGGAGGCGGTCTTCGAGCTCTCCGCAGCACTCGCCGACAGCAACCAGGTGGACGTCCGGATTGAGGCAGCCCTGGCGAAGCTGTGGTCGAGTGAAATGGCGTGCAAGGTGGCCGACGAACTGGTCCAGATCCGTGGCGGGCGGGGTTACGAGACCGCCGACTCGCTGCGGGCCCGCGGGGAGCGTGCGGTGGCCGCCGAGCAGCTGCTACGGGACCTGCGGATCAACCGGATCTTCGAAGGATCCACCGAAATCATGCACCTGCTCATTGCCCGGGAGGCAGTCGATGCTCACCTGTCGGCGGCCGGTGATCTGGCGTCGTCGGACGCTGACCTGGCCGCAAAGGCGAGAGCCGCGGTCGGGGCGAGCGGGTTCTACGCCCGCTGGCTGCCCAAGCTGGTGGCGGGCCAAGGCCTGAATCCTGCGGCCTATGGTGACTTCGGGAGCCTGGCCAAACATCTGCGCTTTGCGGAACGGTCCTCCCGGCGTCTGGCGCGCAACACCTTCCTCGGGATGGGCCGGTGGCAGGCCGGGCTGGAGCACAAGCAGGTGTTCCTCGGCAGGATTGTCGACATCGGTGCCGAGCTTTTTGCGATGGCGGCGGTCTGCACGCGCGCTGAGCTGCTCCGCTCGGAGGATCCGGACGAGGGCCGCACCGCCTATCAGCTGGCAGACGCGTTCTGCCTGCAGTCCCGGGGTCGGATCGGGCGACTCTTTACCGACCTGTGGAACAACACCGACTCTTCCGACCGCCGTTTGTCCCGGCAGGTCCTCGACGGCACCTACACCTGGCTGGAGAAGGGGATCATCGACCAGTCCGAGGGCACCGGACCGTGGATTGCGCCCCGGCCGGAGGGACCGTCAACCCGGCCCAACCTGCACCGGAATTACCGCTGACACTAACGCGCCCCGCGCTTCCGGCCAACGGGGCGCCGGGGCGCTCGGGCGCTATGCCAGGCCGTTGCGGAGGAGCCGCCCGGACGGAGTCGAAAAGTCGATGACCCGGCCGCGGAGGAAGGTTCGGCGCACGACACCCGAGAGCTGCTTCCCGGCGTACGGGGTGATGGGGTTCTTGTGGTGCAGCTTCCCCGGGTCGACGACAAACACGTCGTCGGGCGCGAAAATCGCGAGGTCCGCGTCATAGCCGACCGCGAGGCGCCCCTTCGTGGTGAGCCGTGCCAGCTGCGCCGGCCGGGCGGACATCCAGTCGCTGACCTGGTGAAGGTCGATGCCCCTTTGCCGCGCCTCCGTCCAGATCAGGGAAAGGCCCAGTTGCAGCGAGGAGACCCCTCCCCACGCCACCGCGAAGTCACCGTTCTTGAGGTCCTTCAGATCGAGGGTGCTCGGTGAGTGATCGGAGACGATGCAGTCAATGGTGCCGTCCCGCAGGCCTGCCCAGAGCAGCTCGCGGTTGCTCGCTTCCCGGATGGGTGGGCAGCATTTGTAGGCGGTGGCGCCATCGGGGATCTCTTCGGCCGTGAGGGTCAGGTAATGGGGGCACGTCTCGACCGTCAGTCGGACGCCGTCCCGCTTCGCCGCGGCAATCAACGGTAGGGCATCCGAGGATGACAGGTGCAGGATGTGCGCGCGTGCACCCGTGCGACCGGCCCGCTCAATCACCTCGGCGATGGCTACGTTCTCGGCCCCGCGGGGCCGGGAGGCCAGGAAGTTCCCGTAGGCCGTTCCTGCCGCCGAGGGCGCCCGCTCGATCGCTCCCGCGTCCTCCGCGTGCACGATCATGACCGAGTCGAAACCCGCCAGGACCGCCATGTCCTGCTCCATTTCCGCGGGGTCGAGGGCGGGGAACTCGTCCACCCCCGAGTGCAGCAGGAAACACTTGAACCCGAAAACCCCCTCGTCGTGCAGTGGCCGCAGGGCGTCGGTGTTCCCGGGAACTGCCCCTCCCCAGAACCCCACGTCAATGAACGCCTGGTCCTTCGCGACGTCCTGCTTGGTATGGAGGGCCCCGGGGCTGGTAGTCGGTGGAAGGGAGTTCAGCGGCATGTCGATGATGGTGGTGACACCGCCGGCAGCCGCGGCCCGGGTGGCGGAGGCGAATCCCTCCCACTCGGTCCTGCCGGGCTCGTTGACGTGGACGTGAGTGTCTACGAGACCGGGAAGGAGCACTTCGGTGCTGGTCAGTTCGACGATCTCGTTGCCCGACAGGCCACTTCCGAGGGGTTCGACCGCGCTGACCCGCCCGTCCAGGATTCCGACCTCGCGGGGGAGCTCGCCAGCGGGCGTCATGATGCGCTCGCCCCGGATCACCAGGTCAAAGTGTGGCTGCGTTCCTCCCGGTGAGCGCGTTTCGGTGGCGTGGGGCATGCTGTCTCCTGACGTCCGTCTGACCCATCAACGTACCCGGTGCTGCTACATTCACCTAGACAGATGCTTCCACTCAGTAGGCAGTGGTATCCATCAGGCGAAATCGTCGCGAGGAGATCCGGTGAATAATTCCCTCAGCTTCCCTGCCGGGACGTGGGTGAGCCGATGACCGAGCCCACGCTGAGCGCTGCCGACTACACGGCAATCGACACCGTCCTGCAGTCCACCGACCGGCTGCTGTCCGAAAACTACCCGGGGGATGACGGCACCCGCCAGCCCGTCCACACGGTCTACGTGCCAGCCGACCGGTTCACCGGAACCCTGGTTGCGGAGTGGGGTGCTGGGGCGCTCGCTGCCCTTCGCGCGCAGGGCGGCATGGAGGCGCTGTGCGCCACGATTGGCCTGCCGGTCACCCTAATCGACCAGATCAGCGCCCGGGTCACCGCCAAGCTCCACAGCGAACCGATCGAAGACCTCCGGCTGGATTTCGAGGACGGGTACGGGCTGCGTGCTGATGCGGAGGAAGACGGCGATACGCTGCGGGTCGCCGACCTGGTGGCTGCCGCCGTCAACGATGGGACCAGCCCGCCGTTCATTGGCATCAGGTTCAAGAGTCTTGAGGAATCCACCCGGGCCAGAGGACTGAGGACCCTCGACCTCTTTGTCGCCCGGCTGATGGAACGCGGCGGCCTGCCAGAGGGGTTGATCCTCACCCTGCCCAAGGTCAGCACCGCGGCCCAGGTCGAGGGGATGGTCTACGCCTGTGAGAAGCTCGAACAGTTCCACGCCCTCCCGGCGGGCCGGCTGCGGTTTGAAGTCCAAGTGGAGACCCCGCAGCTGATCCTCGCCGCAGACGGCACAGTGCCCGTCGCGAAACTGTTGCAGGTGGGCAACGGACGTGTATCGGCGCTGCACTATGGCACCTACGACTACAGCGCATCGCTGGAGATCGCCGCGGCATACCAGGCCATGGATCATCCCGCGGCCGATTTCGCCAAGCAGGTCATGCAGGTGGCCGTCGCGGGCACCGGCGTGCGGTTATCCGACGGCTCGACGAACATCCTGCCGCTGGGCTCGGACGAAAATGTCCTCAGTGCCTGGAAACTGCATTCGGCCCTGGTGCAACGATCCCTGGAACGCGGGTACTACCAGGGCTGGGACCTGCACCCGGCCCAGCTTCCCAGCCGCTTCGCCGCGACCTACCTGTTTTACCGGCGTGGGTTCGATGCCGCCGCCGCACGCCTGCGGAACTACGCACACCGGCTGGAGAGCACGGTGCTCGATGAACCTGCCACCGCGCGTGCCCTTGCCCGTTTCCTGCAGCGGGGGCTTCTCTGCGGTGCCGTTGATCCGCAGGAAATCGACGCTGCAGTCAGTCTTTCAGCGCACCAACTCGCAGCGCTGGCCCAGTCCGGGTTGATGCCCACCGCCAAGGAGAATAATGACTGATCCCACCTACTACGCTCCGCAGACCGGGCTGCCCCCACAGTCGGCCTTGCTCACGGACCGCGCCATTGTGACCGAGGCATACACCGTCATCCCCCGGGGAGTCTTGCGGGACATTGTCACCAGTGTCCTCCCCGAATGGACGGGCACCCGTGCATGGATCCTCAACCGTCCGGTGGCTGGCGGCGCGACGACGTTCGCCCAGTACCTGATGGAGGTCGCCCCTGGCGGCGGTTCGGGTGCACCCGAACCCCAGCGGGAGGTCGAGTCGTTTGTCTTCCTCCTCGCCGGGGAGCTCGCCGTCACCATCGACGGCGTGGCGCACACGCTGACGCCCGGAGGGTTCGCCTACCTGCCCGCCGGGTCTCACTGGCAGGCGGAGAACCGTGGAGCTGACCTGGCGAAGTTCCAGTGGATCAGGAAGCGCTATGAGCCCCTGGCCGGTCACACGGCCCGGGCCGTCGTCGGTAATGAGCGCGACATCGAACCGGGTGCAATGCCGGACACCGACAACAAGTGGCGCACCACCCGCATGCTCGATGTCCAGGACCTCGCGTACGACATGCACATCAACGTGGTCACCTTCGAGCCGGGTGCGTCCATTCCCTTCGCGGAAACGCACGTCATGGAGCACGGACTGTACGTGCTGGAGGGCAAGGCGGTGTACCGGCTGAACGGGGACTGGGTGGAGGTCCAGGAAGGTGACTACATGTCCCTGCGGGCCTTCTGCCCGCAGGCTTGCTATGCCGGCGGACCCACCAACTTCCGCTATCTGCTGTACAAGGATGTCAACCGTCAGATTATCCTCTGACCTACCAGAGCGACCCGGCGAAGGATGTGCCAGCGAATGCTTGACACATCCGGCGTGACAGGGATTACACTTTCGTGAAATAGGTATTCCGCACTGCAGAAACATCGAATCAAGTCGATTCGTCGATGGTCAAGGGTGTTCAGCGCTGCAGTGGACAACGACGAAAGCTGACACCCATGCGCCTGAGCGACTTCAATTCGGCCCCTCCCACAGCTGCTGCCGCCTTCCTTGGTCCGTGTGCGGATGTGCCCCGCTGGATCACCGCCATCGTCGAAGCCCGCCCCTATGCCACGCGTGCCGACCTTCTGGCCCATGCCGCCGACGCGGCACCCGCCTGGACCGAGGCGGAGCTGGACCGGGCGCTGCAGCACCATCCCCGGATCGGGGAACGCGCCCAGGGCGCCTCCGCGGAAAATGAGCTGTCCCGCCGCGAGCAGTCCGGCGTCGACAATTCAGCCGACACAGTTGAACAGTTGCTCGCCGGCAACCGGGAGTACGAAGCGAAGTTTGGCCGGGTGTTCCTGATCCGTGCTGCCCGCCGCAACGCCGAGGAGATCCTGACCCACCTGCAATCCCGGCTGAACCATACGCCCGAGAACGAGTTGCCGGTGGTTGCCGAGCAGCTCAGGGAAATCGCCCTCATCCGCCTGGAAGGTCTCGTCACATCATGACCCCGAGCCATATCACCACCCACGTCCTTGACACCGGAACCGGCCGTCCCGCGCAGGGCATCACCGCGCAGCTGTCTGCACAATCCGCCACCGGGTGGGACCCGGTGGCGGCGGGAACCACCGATGCCGACGGCCGGATCCGGTCTTTGGGCCCGGAACAGGTGGACCCCGGAACCTACCGGATCACCTTCGCCACCGGCGAATACTTCGGCAGTACCGGCACCGGGACCTTCTTCCCTGAGGTGACCCTGACGTTCAGCGTCACCTCAACCGAGCACTACCACGTACCGCTACTCCTGAGCCCATTCGCCTATTCAACGTATCGAGGGAGCTAACCATGACTGCAACGAGCCACCAGGACACCGTTCACACCCCCGCTACTGATTCCGCTGACACCGGACGCATCGTCCTGGGGCGCAACCAGTACGGGAAAGCCGAGGTGCGTCTGGTCCGGATCACCCGGGACACCGATCGCCACACCATCGAGGACCTCAATGTCACCTCGCAGCTGCACGGCGATTTCGAGGCCGCCTACACCGACGGCGACAATTCGCAGGTGGTCGCGACCGACACCCAGAAAAACACGGTGTACGCATTCGCGAAGGAAGGCGTCGGCTCACCGGAAGCCTTCCTCCTGCGTCTCGGCGCCCACTTCACCACAAGTTTTGACTGGGTAACCGGCGGGCGGTGGTCAGCGGAGCAATACCGGTGGGACCGGATCAACGACCACAACCACGCCTTTTCCCGCAACACCTCAGAAACCAGGACCGCCCTCCTGCTGGTCGAGGGCAGGCATCAGCACATCGTCGCCGGAATCCAGGGCCTGACAGTCCTGAAGTCCACCGGATCCGAATTCCACGGGTTCCCCCGTGACCGCTACACCACCCTGCCCGAAACGACTGACCGCATCCTCGCCACGGACGTCACCGCCAAGTGGAGGTACACCCCCGGAGCCACCGCCGGTATAGATTTCGACGCCGCCTACGACAGTGTGCGCGGGATCCTCCTGGACACGTTCGCCCAGACGCACTCGCTGGCCCTGCAACAGACCATGTTCCAGATGGGCAAGAAGGTCCTTGAGGCGCACCCGGAAATCCAGGAAGTCAGGATGTCCCTGCCGAACAAGCACCACTTCCTGGTGGATCTGGCCCCGTTCGGACTGGAGAATCCGAACGAGGTCTTCTTCGCCGCCGACCGTCCCTATGGCCTGATTGAGGCGACGGTTGAGCGTGAAGGCGCAGCCAGTGAATCAGCCGTCTGGGCCGACACCCCTGGATTCTGCTAGCCCCGGCATGTTCGACGACGGCGACCACTACGATGGCGGCAAGCTCATGATGGGCCACGCACCGGGCAGAACGATTCATGAGGTACAGCAGGGGAAATGGTGAGGAACGGGATGGAACGGATAGAGGTTACGGTCAATGGTCAGGTTCGGACGTGCGACGGCGTCAGCCCGCACACCAATCTGCTCGACTGGCTGCGGGACGGTGGTTTGACCGGTTCCAAGGAAGGCTGCGCGGAGGGCGAATGCGGTGCCTGCGCGGTAATGGTTGCCCGCCCGGACGGCCCCGACGGCAGCCGCTGGACCTCGGTCAACGCGTGCCTGCCCCCTGCGCTGGCCTTCGACGGCCAGGAAATTGTGACGGCCGAGGGACTCGGCAGCGCGCCCGGAGCCCGCGCCGCGAGACAAATGCACCCGGTCCAGCAGGAAATGGCGGAACGGGGAGGATCCCAGTGCGGCTACTGCACCCCCGGCTTTGTCTGCTCCATGGCGGCGGAGTACTACCGCCCCGAACGCACCGTCAGCACCGCCGGTGAGTCCGGTGGAGCTGTTGACCCGGTTGCAGAGGGACAGGCCCCGCAGGAGACGTCCGACACCGGAACCTCCGCCGTCGGCGAGGAACACACCACCGACCACGAGACGGGCCCCAACGGGTTCGACCTGCACGCGCTGAGCGGAAACCTTTGCCGCTGCACCGGCTACCGGCCCATCCGTGACGCAGCTTTTGCGCTCAGCACCCCCGACCAATCAGATCCACTGCTGCTCCGCCAGGACAGCCCGGCGCCGGCGGCCCGTCCCACCCACAGCGCCGTTGACGGTGCAGAATTCGTGCGGCCACACACCATGGCTGACCTGTTCCGGCTCCTCGCGAAGGATCCCGAAGCGAAGCTGGTGTCCGGCAGCACCGATCTGGGCGTGGAGATCAACCTGCGGCACTCCCGGCCCGCGCTCGTGCTGGCCATCGACCGGCTTGAGCCCCTGCGCACCCTCACCGTCGGCGCCGACAGCATCGAGATCGGCGCAGCCCTCACCCTCTCCGAAGTGGAGCGTGGGCTGAACGGGCGGGTCCCCCTCCTGGACCAACTGTTTCCACGGTTCGCGTCCCGGCTCATCCGCAACGCGGCGACCTTCGGCGGCAACCTGGCGACGGGTTCCCCCATCGGCGATTCGGCGCCGGTGCTGCTGGCGCTGGACGCCGTCGTCGTCCTGGCGTCGGCGGACGGCGACCGGGAGGTGCCGCTGAGCGAGTACTACACCGGATACCGGCAGAGCGTCAGGGAGGCCGGTGAGTTGGTGCGCGCGGTGCGGATCCCGCTCCCCCTCGCCGAACAGAGCGCCTTCTACAAGATTTCCAAGCGCCGCTTCGACGACATTTCAAGCGTTGCCATCGGCTTCGCCGCCGATCTGGATGGTGGCGTCGTATCCTCGATCCGGATTGGGGTCGGCGGGATCGCAGCCACGCCGATTCGCGCCCGCCGGACCGAGGAAGCACTGCAGGGTCACCCGTGGACCCAGTCAAACGTCGCTGCCGCCGCCGCCATTCTGGCCACTGAGGGGACCCCGATCGACGATCTGCGGGCCAGCGCCCGGTACCGTTCCGCCATGCTCGAGCAGTCACTGCTCAGGTTCTTCGCGCGGACGCAGGACGCCACGCCGGAGGTGGCCCGGTGAGGTCCCTCGCGAGCCGCCCCGTCGATCCTGTGGTGGGCCAGTCCGTCTCCCATGAAAGTGCAGACCTCCACGTCACTGGGGAGGCGCTCTACACCGATGACCTCGTGGTCCGCAGCGCGAACGTGTTGCACGCCTGGCCCGTGCAGGCACCGCACGCCCACGCCCTGGTCGAGTCGCTGACCACCGACGTGGCGCTCACGGTTCCCGGGGTGGTCCGGGTCCTGACGGCGGCGGACGTGCCCGGAATCAACGACGCCGGCATCAAACACGACGAACCGCTCTTTCCCACCGAGGTCATGTTCTATGGCCACGCGGTGTGCTGGGTGTTGGGGGAAACTCTTGAGGCAGCCCGCCTCGGAGCCGAGGCGGTGCAGGTCCAGTACCGGCCGCTGCCGTCCCTCCTGACCCTGACCGAAGCCATCGGGGCCGAGAGTTTCCAGGGCAACCAGCCGACGCTGAGCCGGGGCGAGGCGGATGCCGCACTGGCCGCCTCCGCGCACCGGTTCAGTGGTGACATCGAGTTCGGCGGCCAGGAACACTTCTACCTGGAGACCCATGCTTCCTTCGTGTACGTCGACGAGGGCGGGCAGGTTTTTGTTCACTGCAGCACCCAGCATCCCTCCGAGACGCAGGAAATCGTCGCCCACGTCCTCGGTATGCAGAGCCACGAGGTGACGGTGCAGTGCCTGCGGATGGGCGGCGGGTTCGGTGGGAAGGAAATGCAGCCCCACGGTTTCGCGGCCATTGCCGCGCTGGGCGCCACCCTGACCGGCCGCCCGGTGAGGCTGCGGCTCAACCGGACCCAGGACATCACCCTTTCCGGCAAGCGGCACCCGTTCCATGCCCGCTGGGAGGCCGGCTTCGATGAGGAGGGCCGGATCCAGGCGCTCAAAGCCACGCTGACCAGCGACGGCGGGTGGAGCCTTGACCTGTCGGAGCCAGTCCTCGCCCGGGCGCTGTGCCACATCGACAACTCCTACTGGATTCCCAACGTGGAGGTGCATGGCCGGGTGGCCAGGACCAACAAGACCTCCCAGACCGCGTTCCGCGGATTCGGCGGCCCCCAGGGCATGTTCGTCATCGAGGACATCCTGGGACGCTGCGCGCCGCTCCTCGGCGTCGAACCCGGTGAGCTTCGGAAGCGGAACCTGTACGTTCCGGGGCAGACCACCCCCTATGGCCAGCCCGTCCGGCACGCCGAACGGCTGCAGGCCATCTGGCAGCAACTCCACGACAGCGCCGACGTCGTCCGCCGGCAGGAGAAAATCAGGGAATTCAACGCCAGCCACCCGCACCTCCGGCGTGCCCTGGCCGTCACACCCGTCAAATTCGGCATCTCCTTCAACCTCACCGCGTTCAACCAGGCCGGCGCGCTGGTCCACGTCTACAAGGACGGGTCAATCCTCATCAACCACGGTGGCACCGAGATGGGGCAGGGGCTGCACACGAAGATGCGCCAGGTGGCGGCGACGGCACTCGGCGTGCCGCTGGCACTGGTCCGGCTGGCCCCCACCCGCACCGACAAGGTCCCCAATACGTCGGCAACCGCCGCCAGTTCGGGCGCTGACCTGAACGGCGGGGCGGTGAAGAACGCCTGTGAGCAGATCCGTGACCGTCTAGCCGAGGTGGCCGCGCGGAAACTAAATATCCACCCCGACGACGTCCGCTTCGTAAAGGGCGTGGTCACCGGCATCGGTTTCACCGACCGGGAGATCAGTTTCGCGGACCTGGCCCGCGACGCGTACTTCCAACGGGTTTCCCTCTCCGCCGCCGGATATTACCGGACCGAGGGTCTGCACTGGGACATCTCGCGCATGCAGGGCGAACCGTTCAAGTACTTCAGTTACGGGGCGGCTGCCTCCGAGGTTGAGGTCGACGGGTTCACCGGGGCCTACCGCCAGTTGCGCACCGACATTGTGCACGACGTCGGCGACAGCCTGTCACCGCTCATCGACGTGGGACAGATCGAGGGTGGTTTTGTGCAGGGTGCCGGCTGGCTGACCCTCGAGGATCTGCGCTGGGATGTGTCCGACGGGCCGGATCGGGGTCGGCTGGCCACCCAATCGGCGAGCACCTACAAGCTGCCCAGTTTCTCCGAAATGCCCGAGGAGTTCAACGTGCACCTCTTCGAGCGGGCCACCGAGGATGGGGTGGTCTACGGGTCAAAGGCAGTCGGCGAACCACCGCTGATGCTCGCCTTCAGCGTCCGGGAGGCGCTCCGCCTCGCGGCAGCGGCGTTTGGGCCGGGCGGTCGGGAGGCCCAACTGGCCAGCCCGGCTACTCCGGAGGCGGTCTTCTGGGCGCTCACGCAGGCCCGGGACGCGCAGGCAGCGCGCGACGGCGGAACCACCGGCGCGCAGGATGATCGACCGTTCCTGCCAATCCCCGAGCCAGCGCACCAGGGTGGAATCCAGGGTGACTGACTGGGACGGATCGGCTGAGCTACATTGACTGACATGGACTGGTTGGAAGCGCTGCAGCGTCTCCGCTCGACGGATCAGCCCGGAGTGCTCGCCACGGTCACCGGGGTACGCGGCCACGCTCCACGGGAGGCCGGGGCGAAAATGCTGGTGGGGGCACGCGAATCGTGGGACAGCATCGGCGGCGGCAATCTGGAGGCCACCGTGATCGACCGTGCCCGTGCCATGCTCGACGGCGGCGCCACCACCCCCGAGAACCTCACCTTCACACTCAATGAGCGCGCTGTCACCCAGCACGGGAAGCAGTGCTGCGGCGGCGTCGTCGAGGTCCTCCTCGAACCGTTCCTGCCCCGGCCCACCGTGGCGGTATTCGGTGTGGGTCACGTGGGCCACGAGCTGGCGCGCATTCTGTCCCGGCTGCCCGTCCACCTGTACCTGGTGGATAGCCGGGCGGACCAGGCCAGCCCCGGCCGGCTCGCCGACGTACTCGGCGGGGTCGCCGACGTCCACCCCGTGCATAGTCCCGTGCCGGATTCGGTGCTGGGAACCCTGCCCGCCGGGGCCCATGTGCTCATCATGACCCATGACCACGCCGAGGACTTCCTGCTGTGCGACGCGGCCCTGCACCGCAGCGACCTGGGCTCGGTCGGTCTGATCGGGTCCAGCGCCAAATGGTCACGTTTCCGGGCGCGGCTGCAGACCGAGGGCCATGCGGGCGAGACGATCGCGCGCATCAGCTGCCCCATCGGACTACAAGACATCGCTGGCAAAGCGCCTGCCGTGATCGCGATCAGCGTCGCGGCCCGGCTGCTGCAGCTCCTTCCAGCTGCCGCCCCCAGCGCGGCGACGGCGGGCAACCGCTAGCGGACCCAGCTGTGGGGTGCGGGACGGCGGGTGCTGGGGAGGGAGTTGTTGAGCCGCCACTCATGAATCCACTCGGGGAGCACCAGATCCGCTGGCGGCTCGCCGAAGGCGGCGAAGATGTCCTCGTTGCTGACCGGACCGCTCCTGGAGACCAGGCGGGTGGCGATGACTGCCTTCGCGTAGATCTCGCCGGCGCTGACCATGCGCTGCTCAAAGTAGATGGCCCGCTCGTCGAACCCGACGATCCGGGTCTCGATCGTATAGCGCTGCCCCAGTGTCAGGGATTTGCGGAAGCTGATGGTTTCGCCGTTGGCCACCGGGCTCCAGCCCCGTCGGCGCATCTGGGACCAGGTGCCGCTGCGGATCATCAGGTCGAAGCGGCCCAGATCCATCAGCGAGAAATACATGCCGTTGTTGACATGCATCGCAATGTCGATGTCGGTGGGCAGCACCCGCAGGGGCAACGACGACTCTCCCCAGATGCTGAGGCGCGGGCGGCGCCGGGAGATGAACAGGGTCAGCAGGGTCCGAAGCAGAAGATGCATACCCCTACATTACCGGCCAGTAACATGCCTTGAGCCTGCCCGGCGTGAACGGCAAGGTCACCGCCTCCGGGGCTGAGGACCGTGGGGTATCTAGACTCGGGTAATGACCGCACCGTACCCGTATGCCCTGTCCTTCGATCGATACCGCGCGCTGTTGGACCGTGATCATGCACGGATGGTCGAGGTGGCGGCCGCCGCGCTCACCGCGCAGGTGCCGGCGTGTCCCGGCTGGTCCGGCGAGGATCTGATCCGGCACACCGCGATGGTCTACCTGCATAAGGCCGAGTCCATCAGGACCGCTGCCAAGCCAGCCGGCACCTGGCCACCCGCCGAGCTTGCCCAGTTGGAGCCGGTTCACGCGCTGCGACAGTGCTACGCCCGCCTGATGGAGCAGTTCGATACCCACGCACCGGGCGATCCGGCGTTCACCTGGGTCAAGGACGATCAGAGTGTTGGCTTCTGGATCCGCCGGCTGGCCCACGAGACCTCCATCCACCGTTACGACCTCGAATCGGCGCTGGGTACCGCATCGCCGATCGACCCGGACCTCGCCGTCGACGGGATCGATGAGGTGCTCACCGTCATGCTGGTGCGCAGCAAGCCCGACGACGGCGCCACCGGCTTGACGGTCACCCTGCGGACCGCGGGGCTCGCCTGGACGGTGACGATCAACCCCGCGGTGGTAACACTGGAGCGGCTGGTCAGCGATCGGGCAGACGCCCAAATCAGTGGAAAACCAACGGAGCTGCTGCTCTGGCTCTGGGGTCGGGGACCGCTTCCCGAGGGCGCCCCACCCAGCGACGCAGCAGCCGAGCTGCGCCGCCGACTGGCGACGGCCACCTAGTCTCCGCACGCCGGAGCAATCCTCGGCCAGGACCGCCAGCCGTTCGGGAGGACCGGCGGCCAGACGCTGGCTTCTAGACGTTGATGCCCTACCCCTGGAAGAGCTCGCTCACCGACTCGCCGGTGTGAATCCGGCGGATCGCCTCGGCGAAGGCATTGGCCACCGAAATCACCTTCAGCTTCGGATGGGACTTCTCGGCCCCGATCGGGACCGTGTCGGTGCAGAGGACCTCGATGACGTCGTCGCGCTCGGCGATGCGTTCCACCGCCCCGTTGGAGAAAATACCGTGGGTGCACACCACCCGCGCCTTCCGAGCGCCCATCTTGGCCAGGTGGTCCAGCAGTTCCAGGACGGTGCTCCCGTTGGCGATCTCGTCGTCGAGCACCACGATGTCCTTGTCCCGCACATCGCCGATGATCGACGTGATCTGCACCCTGTCGTTCTCGAACCGTTCCTTCGCGCCCGCCGCGACGGGGGTGCCCAGAAGGCGGGAGAACGCCGTCGCGGCCTTGGCGTTACCCAGGTCCGGCGACACCACGATGGTGTTGCTCAGGTCCAGGTCCTGGAAGTGCGCGGCGAGTTCGCGCAGGGCGTGCAACTGATCGACGGGCACCCCGAAAAAGGCCTGCACCTGCGGGGCGTGCAGGGTCATGGTGAGCACCCGCGAAGCACCCGCGGTGGTCAGCAGGTCAGCCACCAGCTTGCCGCCGATCGAGATGCGCGGGGCGTCCTTCTTGTCGGAGCGGGCGTAGGAGTAGTGGGGCATCACCGCGGTAATGCGCCCGGCGGAGGCACCGCGGGCCGCATCGATCATCATCAGCAGCTCCATCAGGTTTTCCTGCACCGGTTTGACCAGCGGCTGGACAATGAACACGTCCCGTTCCCGGCAGTTCTCCAGCAGCTGCACCTCCAGGCAGTCGTTGGCGAAACGCTGCAACCGGGAGGGGAGCAACGGCACACCCAGGTGCCCGCAGATCTCCGCCGCGAATCCCCCGCTTGCTTGTCCACTGAAAACGGCAATCTCTTTGATCAACGACTTACCTTTCACGGCAGGTGGTGGGGATCGTGCTGTGCACACCATTGTCGTACACATTGGTCCGTTGCGGTTCCCGGTGAAGTAACGTTGATGCCGGATCGGGGCCCCCACCGAACCGACAACGACGTCACTTCACAGGAGAACACCACCATGGCACCCTCTGGTCCCCCCTCAAAACAGCAGACATCAGCAGTGTCGGCGGCCATGCGGCCGATCAACTCGGTGGTTGAACGTTTCCTGCCCAGCGCCCTGGTGTTCGCGGTGGTCCTCAGCCTGGTGGTTGCCCTCGCCGCGCTGGTCTTCACCGACGCCGGCCCCGTGGACGTCCTCACCGGCTGGGGCGACGGGTTGGCCGGGCTGCTCGCCTTCATGACCCAGATGGCGCTGATCCTGCTGCTGGGGCACGCACTCGCCCACACGGGCCCGGTCCGTAAACTCCTGGCCCGCCTCGGCGGGATCCCCCGAAGCCCACTGCAGGCGTACGTCTTCGTGTTTGTGGTTGCTGCCGCCGCGTCCCTGATCACCTGGGGGCTCGGTCTCGTCGTCGGTGGTCTGCTCGCGAAGGAGGTCGCCGCGCAGGCCCGCGAGCGCGGAATGGCCCTGCACTTCCCGATGCTCGTCGCCGCCGGTTTCTCCGGCTTCGTGGTGTGGCACATGGGGTACTCGGGATCCGGCCCGCTGACCGCCGCCACCGAAGGCTCCTTCATCGCGGAGCAGCTGGGGCGCACCATTCCCATCACCGAGACCACCTTCTCCTGGTGGAACATCACCGCCGCCATTGCCACGATCATCCTGGTGGCCGCCGCGCTGGCGCTCGTCTCACCGCGTGCCGGGGATCAGATCACCGAACTGGAGGTCGACGCCCGCCGGTCCGACGATGTGAAGCTCGACGACGAGGTTGTCACCCCCGCCGACCGCATCGACGCCAGCCGGATCCTCACCACCCTGGTGGGCGTGGCGCTGGTCGCCTACCTGGTGGTCCACTACGTGCAGGGCGGCACCGCCACCCTGGACATCGTCAACTGGACCTTCCTCGCCCTGCTGTTCCTGCTGGTCCGCAGCCCGTTCGAGCTCATCGCCCTCACCAAGAACGCCGCTTCCAACGTCGGTGAGATCCTGCTCCAGTTCCCCCTGTACGCGGGGATCATGGGGATAATGACGACGACGGGGCTCATCAACCTGGTCTCCGACGCGATTGTGAGTATCGCCAGCCCGACGACGTTTGGCTTGTTCGCGCTCCTGTCCGCCGGTCTCGTGAACTTCTTCGTGCCCTCCGGTGGTGGCCAGTTCGCGGTCCAGGCACCGATCATGCTCGACGCCGCTGAACGCCTGGGCGTGGACCCAGCGATCGCGATCATGGCGGTGTCCTACGGTGACCAGTGGACCAACATGATCCAGCCGTTCTGGGCGCTGCCGCTGCTGGCCATCGCCGGGTTGAAGATGCGGGACATCCTCGGATACACAATGGTGACCCTGATCGTCTCGGGTGCGGTGTTCGCGACAATCCTGCTGATCGTCGGGGCCGGGCTGGTGAGCTAGCCCGGACGGTTACCTTACCGGCGCCGTCGTCGGTAGACCCTCATCCCTGACCAGCCGGCGGAGGCCACCCTTCGGCGGCACCACCACCGGGTTCGGCCACCGCGACGGGAGGTTGTCGCCCAGGGTGACCCGCCGGATCTTGCGGCCGGCCAGGGGGAGCACCCAGTCGTGGATCCACCGCCGCTGCTCGCGCTCCCATTCCCTGAACGTCTTCGGGACCGGCGGGTCCCAGTCCGCCAGCTTCACCGAGTGCGGGACTGCCAAGAGGTCCAGCACCTGCGAGGCCATGTACCTGTGGCCGGCCTTGGACATGTGCAGCCGGTCCGGGCCCCACATCCGCCGGTCCTGGTAGGCGCTGAAGGTCCAATAGTCCACCAGGTCCGCGCCATAGGCGTCAGCGATCCGCCGGACGCCGTCGTTATAGAGCTGGTGCCGCTTCCGAAGAAGCCGGAGGGCGGGTGTCACCTCGACGTCGTACCCGGTGAAAAGCAGCAGCCGGGCTCCGGTGGCGGCCAGGGGCGCCACCAGCTCCTCGTAGTCGGCCAGGAGTTGCGGCACGGAGGTCCCCGCGTCGAGGATGTCGTTGCCCCCGGCGTAGAGGGTGATCAGGGTGGGGTGCAGGTCCACGGCCCGCTCCAGCTGTTCGGCGGCGATGTGGCGCAGTCGTTTGCTGCGTACGGCCAGGTTCGCGTACTCCCAGCCCGGCTGGTCCTTGGCCAGCTTCTCGGCGACCCGGTCGGCCCAGCCGCGCACCCCGTTGGGCAGGTGCTTGTTCGGGTCTCCGACCCCCTCGGTGAAGGAATCACCCAGGGCGACGTACCGTAGCGTGCGCCCGCTCATGTAGGGCCAGCGGCCCCGAGGTGAGGGGCAACGGCGGGTGCTTCGGGCTCAGAGGCGCAGTAGGGCGTGTTCAACCAGGACCTCCTCGTAGTGCTGAATGAGCAGTTCGCAGAGCACCGGCCAGGTGCGGCCCTGGACGCTCGCGAAGGCGGCTTCGGCGAAGGCGAGACGCTTGGCGTCGTCGCCGATCAGGTCCACCACCTGGCGGCGCAGCTGGTCCAGGTCGCCCGGCCGGTAAAGCCACCCGGTGCGGGAAACATCCACCAGATCCACTGGTCCGCCCTTACCGGTGGCCACCACCGGGACGCCTGAGGCCATTGCCTCCTGGATGGTCTGGCAGAACGTTTCCAGTTCACCGGGATGCACGAAGAGGTCGAGGCTGGCCACCGCCGTCGCCAACTCTCCGCCACCCAGGAAACCGGTAAAGACGGCGTTCGGGAGCGCCTCTTCGAGGGTGCTCCGTAAAGGACCATCACCAATGATCACCAGCCGGGTGTTCTCGATGTCAGCGAGGACCCTCAGGTCCTCAACCTGTTTTTCCGCCGCGAGCCGGCCCACGTAGCCGATCAGCCGTTCTCCGCCCGGGGCAAGTCGTGTCCGGAGTTCCTCGTCGCGCCGGCCGGGATGGAACCGGCCCGTATCGACACCCCGGCGCCACAACTGAACCCGGGGGATGCCGTGGCCCTGCAGTTGGTTCACGGCCGCGGTGGAGGGTGCAAGGGTGCGGGCGGCGCCCTCGTGGATGTTCTGAACCCGCTGCCACGCCCAGTTGGTCAGGAACGGTACACCGTACCGTGCCGCATACCCGGGAACATCAGTCTGGTAGACCGCGACCACCGGGATCCCGAGTTGCTCTGCAGCCCGGGTGGCACGCCATCCCAGCTCGAACGGTGACGCCAGATGAATGATGTCGGGTGCAAAGTCGGCGAGGATGTTCCGCACCCTGGCGACCCCGCCCAGGGCGACCCGGACAGTGCCGTAGCCCGCCAGGGGAACCGCTGGCAGCCGGTGGACGCGCACCGTTCGGCCGCCGATTGGCTCCTCGGCGGCACCCGCGCCTGAGGGGGCGATCACCAGCACCTCGTCGCCGCGGGCGGCGAAGTGCTCGAGCATCTTTTGGACGGAGTGGGTGACCCCGTTGACGGCGGGCAGGAATGTCTCGGCAACAATCACGATCCTCACGCCACAACGGTGACAGTCCCGGGTGGGGAGCCGGTGACGGCCAGATGACCGGCGGTGGAAACGTCAGTGAACAGCGGGAGATGGCGTTTTCGCCAGCCCGTTGCCGTGTCCGGGTCCGTGCCGGGCCGAATCCTCACCGGGCATGGCCCGGCGAGGTCAGCCTAGGGCCAGAGCAATGTACGGGACCAGCCAGCACCGTCCCGGGCGTACCGGAGCCGCAGGTGGCGGCGTTCCGGGTCGGCCTGCCAGAACTCGACGCTGTCCGGGGACACCGTGTACACGGTCCACGTGGTCGAACCGGGTGTCGGACCGTCCCCTTCCAGTCGTTGCACCTGGGTTGCGACGGCGTCGTCCAGTTCGTCCCGGGAGCGCAGGACGCTGCTCTGCTCGCCGGCGAGCACCAACGCCCGGGCTACGGGATGGCGGCGGCGGAAGTCGGCGTCGTTCTCCTCCGTGCCCGCCGGGCGAACAGAGCCCCGGATACGGATCTGCCGGCCCACCGTCGGCCAGAACAGGGTCAACGCCGCAGCCGGTGCGCCTTCCAGTTGCCGGCCCTTGGGACTGTCGCTGCTGGTAGCAAAGGAGAAACCGTTGTCGTCGACGTCCTTCAGGATCACCACCCGGGCGTCCGGGATCCCGTCCCGGTCCACGGTGCCGAGCGTGAGAGCGTGCGGCGCTGCCACGCCGTCCTCGACTGCCGCGGCCAGCCACTCAAGGAACAGGTCGGTCGGCGAACCCGGTGCAGCGGACGGGTCAAAGGCGGGCAGGGAGTCGGGGAACGCGGGGACCCCGCGGAGGAGGTCACGCATCGATTGGTGTTCACTCATGACACCAGCCTAGGCCCCGCTGTCGCGCTAAAGTCGAGAAATGACACCCGAGAAGGACAGTTTCACCGGCGGCAAGGATTACACCCGCTGGACCACGCCCGTGGGGCGCTTCCTGGTCCGGTGGGTCCGCGTCCTGGCCGGCTGGATCGGGCCGCACTGGGCGATGTTGCTGATCCTGGTGGTCGGTGGCGGGCTCGCGGTTTCGCTCGCCGTCGCATCAGCCGAAGTGTATGAGGCGGTTGCCGAGACGGACGGCATAGCCATCATTGATCAGCCAGCTTTGGATGCGTCGGTGCAACTGCGCAATCCGGCATTGGTGGCCCTGGCCACCGGGTTCACGTTCCTGGGCGGACCGATTGCGATGCCGATCCTCACCGCCGCAGCCATTGCCGCGCTTTGCTTCCGACGACGGTCGGTCACCCCGCTGATCCTCGTGGCAGTCGCTGCCGCCGGTTCCCTCCTGATGACTGTCCTGGGAAAGAACGCGATTGGACGGTTACGTCCGCCCCTGGAGTTCGCTGTTCCCCCGTACGAATCGTCGCCTTCCTTCCCCAGCGGGCACACGCTGAACGCCATGGTGATCACCGGGATCATCGCCTACCTGCTGGTCCTGAGCGAACACCGCAAGCGAACCCGGGCCCTCATCGTTGCTGCCGCGCTGCTGTTCACCTTCCTGATGGCCGCCACCCGGGTCTATCTGGGCCACCACTGGGTGACCGACGTGGTGGTCGCTGCGACCCTGGGACTCGGGTGGCTGGCAGTGGTTATTACTACGCACCGGTTGTGGCTCACCCTGTCCAGCCGGCATAGCGACAGATAGGGCCAGCCTTATCGAGCGCGGAAAGCGTGGACGAGCCGATCAGCCGGTGCCACGCCTTGATCATCCCGACCGCGCAGTGGGGGCACCCGATGTGTGGACCGGCATCGGTGCGGGCCCTGCTGGCCGCCGAGCCCGACTTCCGTCACTTGTCCGGCCTGGGTTGGGCTTCCCTCGGAGTTCTCGAGCTCACTGCGTTGCCTACCATCGGCGAAGAGCGATGGGTCCCTTGGCTTCGGGAAGCCGACGCAATATTGGTCGACGGCGGCGACGCGGCGTACCTGTCCCATTGGATGCGGGAGTCTGGACTGGTCGACATGCTGCCATCGTTTCCCGACACTGTGTGGGTAGGTGTGAGCGCTGGGAGCATGGTGATGACGCCCCGGATCGGCGAAGACTTCGTCGAGTGGCCGTCCGCACCGGATGATCGCGCTCTGGGGGTGGTGGACTTTTCGATCTTCCCGCACCTAAATGCTTTCCCGACCAACACACCTGCCCACGCTGCCCTCTGGGCCGCCGACCTAGGATGCCCGGCCTATGCCATCGACGAACAGACCGCCATCCAAGTCCTTGATGGTTCCGTCGAGGTGATCTCCGAAGGGCAATGGAAGAAGTTCGGGTGATCGGTGCTGGCGAACTCATCACCGTGCCCCCATATGGGGGCAAACTTCTAAGCGTCAGCCAGGCCCAAAATGGCCCACCCCTTCGGAGGTAGGGTCAGCCAACCCCCCGGGACGTCCAGCCCGCCTCCGCCGGCCAGAACGTCGCGCGCTGCAGCCGGAACCTCCAGCGTGACCGAGGTGTCCTTGAGATTCATTGCCACGAACAGGGCATGACCGTCGTCGTGCACCTCGTAGACCAGCTCTTCATTGCTGAGCGTATGCACCCGGGTCCGGGATGCGTGCACCCAATGGTTCCGGCGCCGCAGCCCGATCAGTTCCCTGTGCAGGGTATAGATCGGTTGCCCGACGTCTGAGAGGTCGGCCGGGGAAGCGGGGAAGGAGGGGCGGATGTCGTCGTCGCCCCCGGCGCGTTCCTCCTTGATGCCCCGGTAGCCCTGCTCATCCCCGTGGTAGATCGCGGGCGTGCCCGGCAGGGTAAACAGCAGCACCAGTGCATGGGCCAGCCGGCCCGACGGCGCAAGCCGGCTCGCTATGCGTGTGACGTCATGGTTGCCGATGAAGGTCAGCGGCGCAAAGGTGTCCAGGAAGCTGTTGTGGCGCTCCAACGCGGCGGACAGCTCATAGAAGTTCGCTTCCGCAAGCGAACTCCAGATCGCCTTCCACAGTTCGTACTGGGTGACTGAATCCAGGTGCCCGGCACGGACATCCGCCGGATAATCACCGTGGATATACTCCCCCACGAAATAAGCATCCGGGAACTCCGAGCGGACATCATCAAGGACACTAGCCCAGAACGACGACGGCACCGCGTAGGCGGCGTCGAGGCGCCATCCGTCGGCGCCTCGGCGCAGCCAGTGCTTCATCACATCGGCCACGAAATCCGCTACAGCGGGCTCTTCATGGTTCAGTGCCACAAGGTGGTGATGTCCTTCAAAGTCTTTATACCCGGGTTCGATGCCCGGCACCCAGTTGTCCGGCCAGGAGAGGCTGAACCAGCCCGCCGTCGTCGCCCCCGGACCCTGCTCAAGCGTATGGCTGAAGGGGGCAAAGGATCGGCCGGTATGGTTGAAAACGCCGTCGAGGAGTACCCGGATCCCGTGTGCGTGGGCCTGCGCCACCAGTTCATCGAAGTCGGCATCGTTGCCGAGCCGGGGATCGATGCGGTAGTAGTCCGTGGTGTCGTAGCCGTGCGTTTCAGAAGCGAGTACCGGCCGAGGGCAAGACCGGAAGCGCCCATCTCCACGATGTAATCGAGCCAGGCCACTAGGTGTATCAGACCGCGCCGCGCGGGAGTCGAATCCCCGCCGTCTGCGTGGCGCTCATCGGCCTGGTCCGGCGTCTGGTGGGCCGACTTTTCGGCTCCGGTAAAGCCCAGCGGGTAGACCTGCCACCACACCACGTGCTCCACCCAGTTCGGCGTATTCATGCGTGTTGGTCCCTTCGTTTGGTGAAGTAAAGCCTTCCACAGTTTGCCATCAGTCCCATGAACACCGGGAAAGCCGAGGCAACCCAGTTCATAGTGGTTCCCACCTTCGAGCCTCACGCGGAATCGCCCATCCGGCCCGTGCCCCGACTTCACCCGGCACCGAGTCCCGGGCGATCAATGTGCCAGGCTCAGCAGGCGAGGCCAGCGAGGCCATGCCCGTATGTCGGTCCTTCACCGCGATACCTTTCCGCCACTCCCCCGGCTGTGACTGTTAGCTCAGAATGGCGGCTTTTTCACAGCTTCGTTTGGCGGTTTGACGTCTTGTAAGCCTAGAGATACGAGGCGTCTCTTCGCGCAACTCCCTGTTCGGTCGGCGTTACCGGAATCTTCGGGGTCCGAAATTCTCATATCTATGCCTCGAAACCGTATGCTCGGATCATGGTAGGAACCCTTAGATACGAGACACCTGGAGTGATGTGGCGAAGCTGATTGGATACGCACGAGTCTCAACTCGGCCTCAGTCGACGGATCGGCAGGAGGCAGACTTGATCGCGGCCGGCGTGCGGCGTGATGACTTATACGTTGACCACGGGGTGTCCGGTGCGCGGGCGATGAGACCCCAGTTTGATCGGGCACTCACTGCGTTGGAGGCCAAGGACACGCTAGTAGTGACGACCCTGGACAGGTTGGGACGATCGACGCAGAACATGCTCGACTTCGCCCAGGAGCTCCGCGGCCGGGAAGCCGGTCTTCGGGTGTTGAACCTCGGCGGCGGCGACGTTGATACGTCCACCCCGATGGGCTCAATGTTGTTCACGATCATGGCGGCGCTGGCGCAGATGGAACACGACATCAAGCGAGAGCGGATCGTCGACTCGATCGGGAAACGGCGGGAAGCCGGGAAAGATCTAGGAGGAAGGCCACGCCTGATCAGTGACAGCAAAATCCGAAACGCTCTCAGACTCGTCGATAGTGGTGAGCCGGCCGCGCAGGTCGCCCGCGACCTCGGCATGTCCCGCGCAACTTTCTACCGCCGGTCACGGGAGCTGAACGCGAAGTAGAACATGCCACTCAGCGTTGCGACTCACAGCCAGGCCTAATAGTGCAGCTCGCTATCAATCGCGTTCGGCGCGTCAGTCAGATTCTTTCGAGCGCATCTTGGCTAGTATCCGCGTCGATCGATGTACTGCTTGTCATGAATCGCAGTTAGCGCGCTGTGGCTTAGACCAAGCTGCATCATTGGCGCCTGATTGACGTGAGCGTGTAGGTCAATTGACGTCTCGCGCATCGTCCATGCGGCCGACCAATTACCATCACCCTGGGGAATTCGGTCGGTTATTCCGTACGCACTGTTGAGACGCTCATAGACAAGACGTCCGCCCACATCTGATGCTGCTAGCTCTTCAACCATCCCGGGATAGAACGTGAAGTTCAGACTAAAGAGCTTGCTATCGAGCGCACACCACGATCCGCTTTCCATGCCTGCAGCCGGCATGATCAGCACGCCCGACATCGATTCGGGCAAGTCTTCCTCGTGCTTTAAAGCCCGTCCCGGGGTACAACCAATCCCTTTGAAATATGTGTTGAACTGATCTTCATGTTCCGGCCACGGCTGGCCCACTACCTTTTCGATCAAGTCAGTTATCACGCTGGGATTCGGGTCAAGGAGATGGGTTCGTTCAGTTGGGGCGCTCATAGCTGCACCCTACCTTCGCGATCCGGCCCGAGTCAGTCAAAGATCCTCAAACGGCACGTAAAACCGCCAAACCGAGTTGTGAAAAAGCCGCCATTCTGAGTTAACAGTCACACCTAACGGCGGCAGCCTAACCATCCAAACAGGGCCTTCACTACCCTGGCCGGGCCTTGATCCATGAAGCGTCATTTTAGTATCCATTTGTCCCAGTTTGCGGTAGGGCAAAAGTGCCTTGTACTAGTTCACGGTAGGTCAGATGGTGGACTGGTCTCGTATGGTTGAAGTTGTGAATAAGGTCCTTGCAGACGTAAACAGTCGATTCCCGACAGCGACCTCATTTTTCGATCACTTAGAAGTTACTAGGTGGCCAGATGGCGCTACCTGTCCATACTGCACATCACAGCGCAGCACCCCATTGCCTAAGGAAGGGCGACATCACTGCAATTACTGCAACTCTTCCTACAGCGTCACGACGGGCACATTCCTATCCGGGACACGCGTGGACCTACGAAAATGGCTGGCCGCTGTTGTCATCGTTCTTTCAGAGGATTACACACAATCGACTGCGCGCAACTTGGCTGCAACCCTTTCCATAAACAAGAACACGGCATGCCGAATGAGCCGCTTAATACAGATAGCAAGACACACCGACGCGCGATTCCTTGCGTCGATGAACCTCATCGTTTCAGAGAAGAGATTCCCATGACAGAGAACCCAGTGGCTACTCACCGAGGGGCCCTTCCCGTAGGTGGAGAAGTGATTCAGTGCTACGTATTGGACGATAAAACCCGTGTTATATCGGGTAGATCGATGACCAAGTCCATCGGCATGAAGGGGCGAGGACAGGGGATCGAACGAATCTCCACGCACTCGACATTGCGCCCATTCCTCACCGAGGATCTGAAGGCGGCACTTGCCAATCCGATTCAGTACCAGACTTCCGCGAAATCGCAGAAGGTTTCGGCCGGCTATGAAGCGACCGTCTTGTTGAAGGTGGCGGAAGCAATCCTCAGTGCGCGAGATGCCCAAATGCTGGTCACGGAGCAGGAACACCGGTATGCAAGATACGCGGACCTGCTGATTCGAGCTTTCGCTGCTGTAGGCATCATTGCACTCGTTGACGAAGCTACGGGTTACCAGGACGAGCGAGATCGGGATGAGCTTAGTCAGATCCTTGCCGCCTACATCTCTCCTGAGCTGATTCCCTGGACGAAGAAGTTTCCCGATGAGTTCTATCGTCATTTGTTCCGGTTAAGGGGCTGGACCTACAAGCCTTTGTCAGTAGCCAGGCCGAAGGCGGTCGGACAGTTCACCGCCCAGCTGGTCTACGACAAGCTTCCTCCCGGTGTTGTAGAAGAACTCCGTCGGAAGAACCCTGTGATTGACGATGCTGGCCACCGCGCTTATCGACACCATCAGTTGCTGACAGAGGACATTGGGAATCGACATTTGGAGATGCACTTAGCTCAAGTCATTGCCCTCATGCGAATCTCCCCAAACTGGGATACCTTCCTTCGCCACTTTCGCCGCGCGTTTCCCGGTGAAGGTGGCGTCCAAGAGGAACTCGATCTGGACCTATATAACTCCTGATTTTTCTGTTGAGAGCCTAACGCTGCTCCTGACATATCTCAGGTAGCAGGGATTTTTGGGGGCTGCTTCTGAACAGCTCGAACTCGACTGACGTCAACACTTTTCAGAGCGCAGCCGGATGATTCCAGGACGACCACCTTGACCCAAATTAATAACTTTTAGTTCGATATAAAGCTGACTTCGTATTTCCCCTATACTCCACAGATGACTGCAGAGCGGGCCAGTTCCGACCACAACGAGACAAAAACGGCAAGTGACTCACACGTCACTGTCATAAGCCCAATCGCCGGCTTATGGCAGAAGAACCGGAAGGCTTTTCGCGCCGTTTGGTCGAGAAGCATCGCTTTACGTCGGACGATCTGGTCCCTAGTGGTTCTGATCGGGATGGTTACCGTAGTGGTGAGCTTCATGTTGATCGTGATTCCGGCGGCTTTGCAATGGAAGAGCGGCCAAGACTGGGAAGACTTCGGACAAGCGTTCGCGACCAGCCCTGCGGCCGCTGGCTGGGCTGCTGTGTTGGCAGCAGTGATAGCCGCGCTCACTTTCAACCGGGGTCTTCGCGCTGAACGAGTGAAGACCGCGGCCGAGTCTTGGTGGGAAAAGTTCGAGTGGGTCACTGACCGAGTTATCCCGAAGGACCCAAAGCAAGAAAGAATCGCGCCTGCTCTCGCGGCAGATCTGTTGGTATCGCTATCCAAGATGGCAACCGAGCGCTTCCAGCGTGACGCAGTTTCCGGTGTGTCAAATCACTATCTTCCAGGAGGAGAAGACGGTCTTCAGTCGGACGCCCCACCTCGAGACATAAAGACTGAAGCTCGATCGTTCCGAAATCTTGCGGATGTAACCAACTCACCGGCAGCCTCGAACGCTGCTTTGGCAGCCGAATACGACAGTGCCGGATTGAGAGCATTAGAGGGTCGCTGGACACGTTTGGGTGAGCTGGAGATCATGCCACGCCTGCAAATTCGCCCAGGTCATTTTACGAGGCCCGACGCATTACTGAGTCTCAAGGGCCGCAGGATCATGGTCGA
Organism: Arthrobacter sp. CAN_A212; assembly: GCF_015752345.1. Taxonomy (NCBI): domain Bacteria; kingdom Bacillati; phylum Actinomycetota; class Actinomycetes; order Micrococcales; family Micrococcaceae; genus Arthrobacter; species Arthrobacter sp. CAN_A212. The sequence continues at coordinate 2,847 of NZ_JADOUT010000024.1, read as the reverse complement.
GTTCAAATCTTGGGATTACCTTCGCCCGGCAAGCCTCAACCGCGTTCTGGATTTTTTTGAGTTGGCTCTAGCCAGAGAAGTACTTACTGACTTGATTGTGGTTTCCATGGCTGAAATACCACCGGAAGTACTTGCTGGCGGTTCTCAACTTCGCAATAGTCCCCAAACGCACCTGATCCACTGGTCGAACGGTGAGAGCGCCGAAGCACTCGTTGGCCAAATAGATGCAATCATTGAATCTCTTCCTGAACTGACCAGAGAGACTGAGCAGATTTTGCAGCCCTGAACTGGCATGAAGACAAAAGTTGCCCACCTAGCTCGAAGGCTCTGTGGATAGAAGAATTCCGTCTCCCGAAACAAACTGCGGTCAGTCGCAGGACCGGCATCTACTGCTAGCTTCCTCCCCTGACTACCTAATCAAGGTGCGTCGCAGCACATCCGGTCACACTAATCTCAGAATCTGCAGTCTATTTCATGGCGGCAGCAGCCTTGACCGTAGTTTCCGCCCTCCACCTTGCTCATGATTCACCGTAAGCGTTCGGTTTCCGAGGTCGCAGCCCCCACATGACTCCCAGAGCATCCCTTGTCGTTGACAAGGGATGCCAGTAAGCTTGGACTAGGACGTCCGCGCCGGACGTTTTACAACTAAAAAGTGCTACCTAGGCTACATAGGAGGTTTCTGATGAACCCACCATTCAACAGAGGCCTTCGCAACGAACTCGAAGCGCAAGGATTCGTAGTCAAAGTATCTAATAGAGGATGGACGATTCTGCCGCCCGGTAATGCCGCTACTGATTTAGCGATTGTCGTTACCGACCTGGATCCGGACGCTCCAATTTCTAACGATATTATGATTCGGCTCCGCGAGTCAGGGTTTGTGAAACTGCGAAGGTAAAGTCTCATTTGGGGAAACCAACATAGGGCAAGACGCTGGTTTCCCAAAATGACACCTTCCTATCGATCCTAGGTACACATTTCGTAGAAACGAATTAAGGAGCTGTAATGATGAACTATCCGCTAGATTTGAAAGCGACTCGTTTGAAAGCAAGTTCTTAACTAGATGGAGAAAGGAGAGTTGGTATGACCAAGTCCAGATGGTTTGTAGAGGTTGACTTCATTTTTTCGCTTGCTCTGGCCGAAGACGTTGAGTTTGACGTTCTAGATGCCCTAGAAAAGTATCAAGCGCTCTTCGTCATCTCTAGGGATCGACTGACAGGTGGTATAAGTTTTTCGTTGCAAGCGCACAGCGCCCAGGAAGCCGTGGCCTCCCTCAATGATGTGCTAGAACCTGTCCACTCACTTTTGGGCGGTCTGCATGTGAGCAAGATAGATGTGATGGACGAAAGAACACGCCAAACAGAGAGTGGTACGCCTACGTTTCCAGAGCTTGTCGGGTACATAGAAATTGCCCACATGGCGAATGTTTCCCGGCAACGAGCAAGACAGCTCTCGACACTTGAAGGTTTCCCAGTGCCAGTAGTCGAAACGGCAGCCGGACCTCTTCGAGTTAAAGCTGCCGTCGAGGACTGGCTCATGTCTTGGGATCGATCGCCAGGGCGCCCCCGAAGAGTCCTAACGTCTAACTAATAGGTTATAACGGCCCACTCCCCTTGCCCGGAGTGGGCCGTTATGCGTGCTCCTTAATGCGTGGCGCGGTGCTGAACTCTTCTTTTCAAGTCCTTACCGAACGCAAAAGGGGAAACTTAATCGCGAAGATATTCCGAGACTATAAACAATGTGGCCACCGCCGATTAAGAAGCCATCAAACCCAGCTGTCGACTAAACCTTCAGCAATCCCGTTAGCGCGACAGCGCGACACGAAAGGCTAGGTCAAAATATGATAGAAATTGATTTCCTCCCCGTTGGAGACAAAACCGACACCGGAGATGCAATCCTTTGCCATTTCACGGATCCCGGGACAGCAACTGAGCGGGTGATGCTTATCGATGGTGGTTTTCACGAAACGAGCGCTGCAATAGGCGCCCATGTCAGGCGCTACTACGCAGCATCGCGCATCGACCTCATGGTCTGCACCCATCCGGACGACGACCATATCAACGGCCTCTTCGGTGTCTTCGAAGAACTAGAGGTAACCAAATTGGTCATCCACCAGCCCAGTAGCCACGGGTACCCCACCGACGACGTGAAGGCTGGCAAAGTCGATGAACTGATTGATCTCGCACGTTCCCATGGGACAGAAGTTATAACCGCGGCATACACCGGGCTAAGCTTCTTCTCCGGCGCCCTGGTTGTCGCAGGGCCCACAGAGGAATTCTACGAAGAACTCCTTGCTGGCGAAAAAGACCCCTCTACCAAAGCAAATAGGCTACTGCACGCTATTACAGCAGCAGCCAAAGCAGTCAAGAGTGCCCTGTCTCTGGGCTGCTGCGTGAATTTCGGACAGCGGAGTTAGTGTTTTCTCTTACGCTGCCTGGTGCGGCTGCTGGTAACTGTAATGGACATCGTTGGGGTACTGGTAATCGAGGGCGGAATGCCGCCGCCGGCTGTTATAGAACCCTTCAATGTAGCGGATAACGTCCTTGCGGGCCTGCTCTTTTGTGGCGTAGACCGTGCGGTGGACTCGCTCGTTTTTCAGTGCTGAGAAAAACGATTCCGCGGCGGCATTGTCCCAGCACACCCCGGTGCGGCCCATGGAAGAACGCATGCCCAAGTCCTTGACAAGGGTTCGGAACGAGCCGGAGGTATAGACGCTGCCCCGATCTGAGTGCCAGGTAGCGCCGGGCCGGATCAGGGTCGTGGCGGCGGCGTTGCGCAACGCGGTTTCGACGAGCTCGGCACGCATGTGGTCGGCGATGGCCCACCCGACCACACGTTTGGAATAACAGT
>NZ_JADOUT010000023.1:0-47948 GCF_015752345.1 Arthrobacter sp. CAN_A212 | reverse complement strand
GGACACCTCGCCATCACCTACCCTGAACGCCTCGACTACTACCTCAACTAAAAAATGGCCCGCTCACTTACACAAACAACTTGACAGGCCCCCGGTGCCGGACGGATACTCACACACCGCTCCGTGACAGCGTGGGCGGCCCGGTTCACCACCGACCGGGGATCCCTGCGGTACGCGGCAGCCTTCACAGCGGCGACGACCGCCTTATCCCCACACCCGGTGAACCTACCCGTATCAGCTGCGAGCTCTTCATCCACGGCGGCCCGGTCAGCACTGCTAAGGCACGCGGTCTCTTTCACTAACAGGGTCGCCCGCCACTCATTCAACTGCCCCGTGTGGAGCGCGGCTAGTGTGTGGGGCATCTCCGTCACCAGCGCCCGCGCCAAGCCGAGGAGCCGGCTGCCCCGGGACGGGGATTCACACCTGGCCAACGCGACCTGCGCCCCCACCCCCTTCCCACGCTCCGCAGCGGGTACCCCGGCGAGGGTTTGGGTGTGCCGTTCGACCACGTCGATCGCGACCGTGATCCGGGCCTGCACCCCAGCAATCGCCGACTTCAGATCCTCCAAGTCCCGCAACTGATCAATCAACCCCACCGCATCCACAGCCGGCCGCAACGAGTTCAGGGCTTCGGCCACAGCCGTCGTATCTCCCACAACGACGCTGCGACCAGCACCACCAGTAGAAAGAGCACCAGAGCCGCCCCGCGGAGCCGCCACCCGGGAGGGGATTCCCTTCCGTTTCGGCGATGGAGCTGCGCTGCCTTCCATACCTCTATTGTCCCAAACCCCACCGACATTCCTGCGGAATTCCGGGCTATGTGGACAAACCTCTCGAACGAATATTCGAACGATGGGAATCTGCCTATCCGACGAGGTAGGGCCAGGACAGAAGGAGATCTCTGGATCTATTTTCGGACGGGTAGTCGGTGGGGACGGTCGAACTAGTGCTGAGAGAATCCCGTGGCCAGCGTGGAGAGTTTGTCAGGCTCACCCGCTACCTTCGGCGTCAAGGGCAAGGCGGGCCGGATACGGAGCAGATCCTGGTCCAAGACCTGCGCCCCGCTGGCGGCGAGCACCAGCGCGGGCGAAAACCCCAGCCTAGGTGTCCCAAGACAGCTAGGCGGTCAGTCCGAGAACACTCATCCGGCGGGAATGATTACGGGTCAGCTGCGAGAAGAGCAGGAGGGTCTCCTTTTCCTGGTCCTCCTCGGCACCGGCGAACAGCAAGGCACCGAGAAAGGCCCGCTCGATCCCGATCCGTTGCGCCTGAGTAAGCGCCTCGCCCACCAGACGCCGCCCCCACAGCGCCAGCCGAGACGCCAACCGTGGGTCATCGGCGAGCGCGGCCTGCAGTCGCTCCTGCAGGAGCGGGCCCTGTTCATCAGCGGACTGGATTCTGCCGATCAGCTCCCGGGTGGGCGCATCCAGCCGTCCGGCGAGCGCTGTGTAGAAGTCGTCCGAGATCGCGTCGATCACATAGGCCTTCATCAGTGACTCATACCAGTCGCCCGGCCGGGTCCTTTCGTGGAAGGAGTCAATGGACGGCTGGAACGGGGTCATTGCTGTTTCCACGTCCACCCCCAGGGCGGCCAGGTGGGCGCTGACCATCTCGAAATGCTCAAACTCGATCACGGCGAGACGCCCCAGCGTGGCACGGTCATGCAGCGTGGGCGAGAACCGGGCATCCGATGACAGCCGCTCAAACCCTGACAATTCTCCGTAGGCCATCACCCCGAACAGGTCAACGATGAACCGCGCGTACCGGGGATCATCGGGAAGCCGCGGCGTCACTCCGGTGGCCGCATCAGTGACGGCGCCAGATTCCGCGGCGTAGGAGGTGGCTTGCTGAGGGGTGACTTGCCCGGATGGGGAGGACGGCGCTGAACTCATGGGGTTAAGGGTACCGGTGCCGAACCGTCGGGCCCGGTCATCTGTCCCACCACCAACCCTGCGTTCCCGGAGCCCGGTGTATTACGGTTGAGGTTGTGCCGTACTCGCATCTGGATTTATCGAACCGGAACTCGCAGCTTCAGCTGACTCGTTCCCTGCAGTTGCTCCGTGAAGAGTTGAACCTTGAGGCTGACTTCCCGCCCGACGTTCTCGACGAGGCCAGGCGGGCAATCACCAGCCACTCCTCCCCAACGACCGATCTCACCGGCCTGGGTTTCATCACCATCGACCCACCCGGGTCCACCGATCTGGACCAGGCGGTTCATCTGGAACGCGACGGGTCCGGCTACCGCGTCTGGTACGCGATTGCAGACGTCCCAGCCTTCGTGGCACCCGGCGGTGCCATTGACCGTGAGGCCCGCCGCCGCGGTCAGACCGTCTACGCGCCGGACGGCCGGATCTCCCTGCATCCTGAGCTGATCTCCGAGGATGCCGCCAGCCTGCTGCCCGAAAAGGTACGCCCAGCCTATGTGTGGCAGTTCCTGCTGGATTCGGAAGGGGAGGTGCAGGACATGGATCTGCAGCGCGCCACGATTCGCAGCCGGGCCCAACTGACGTATGAGCAGGTGCAACGGGACCTCGACTCCGGGGGCGCACCCGAGAATCTGGTGCTGCTCAGGGAGGTGGGCCTGTTGCGCATCGAACTGGAACGACTGCGCGGGGGTGCCAGCCTGAACCTTCCCGAGCAGGAAATCGCCAACGACGGTGACAGGTATTTCATCCTCACTTCACCGCCGTTGCCCGCCGAGGACTGGAATGCCCAGATTTCCCTGATGACCGGAATGGCCGCCGCACAGCTGATGATCGACGGAAAGATCGGTGTGCTTCGGACTATGCCATCACCAGACAAAGAGTCGGTGGCCCGTTTTCGCCATCAGGCCCGGGTCCTCGGGAAGCCCTGGCCGGAGAGCATGGCCTACGGCGAATTCCTGCGAAGCCTCGACACCACCGAACCGCGCCAGCTGTCCCTCATGCACGCGGCCGCCTCGCTGTTCCGTGGTGCTGGCTACACCGCGTTCGACGGCGACCTGCCCGCCACCATGACACAGGCGGCCATCGCCGCCCCCTATGCCCACACCACAGCCCCGCTGCGCCGGCTGGTCGACAGATTTGTGCTGGTGATCTGCGCGGCACTGAGCGCGGGGACGGAGGTCCCCGGGTGGGCCCGGGACGCACTTCCGGAACTGAATTCGTTGATGAACTCATCTAACCAGCTGTCCTCCCGACTGGAGCGGGGCGCCCTGGACGCCGTCGAGGCGGCGCTCCTGAGCAACCTGGTCGGCCAGGAGTTCGACGCCGTCGTCATCGCCGCTTCGAAGCCACCGAACGGGAACTCCCCCGACGACTATCGGCCCGTCGGAACCATCCAGCTGGCCAACCCCGCGGTGGAGGCCAGATGCGAAGGTGAACTGGTCGCGGGCGAGGAAGTCCGGGTACGGCTGGTAATCGCCGATATTCCAACACGGACTACCCGGTTCGAGTTGGTCAATGGTGCGCCCACGCCCGGCGTGTCGGGTACCGCCGCCAGGGCAGGGTAGAGTTAACTTCCGTAGTAATGGATGCCCGGTCGTACTCGTCATATCTTGATTAGTAACCCCTGACCCGCAAGTACCTACGCGATCTTGAGTTCTTCTTAGCCGGCAGGATTCCCTCGAATCCCCGGCCTGCAGTTGTAAGCCCGCGATCGGCTTCCACTGGACGCCATGCGCCTGTTCCTCCGGGCTGACCACACGTCAGCCACCCGTCGAGTTCAAGCAGCCGCACGGCCTAAATGAACGGTATTTAATTGAACATTGATGACACCCAGGTGCAAGACACCCACCACCTCCATGCTGACAACAGCGACGAGGAGATCTTCGTCGAGGAGACCCTCGTAACCACCGAGGAGCCTCATAAGGAGGCGGAGGAAACGTTCGCCGACTTCAACGTCCGCGCCGACATTGTGGAATCCCTGGCCAACGCCGGGATCATCCACCCCTTCCCTATTCAGGCCATGACCCTGTCCATCGCCCTCGGCGGCCATGACATCATCGGCCAGGCCAAGACTGGAACCGGCAAGACCCTCGGCTTTGGCATCCCCGCACTGCAGCGTGTCGTTGCCCCCAAGGACGACGGCTACGACCGCCTCCCCGTGCCCGGCGCTCCCCAGGCCCTCATTGTGGTGCCCACCCGCGAGCTCGCCGTCCAGGTTGCCGGCGACCTCACCACTGCTGCCAAGAAGCGGCACGCGCGGATTGTGACAATCTACGGCGGACGGGCCTACGAGCCACAGATCGAGGCGCTGAAGAATGGCACCGAGATTGTGGTCGGCACCCCCGGTCGACTCATTGACCTGTACCGGCAGAAGCTGCTCTCCCTCGCCAACGTGAAGCTGGTGGTGTTGGACGAGGCCGACGAAATGCTCGACCTCGGGTTCCTTCCAGATGTCGAAACGCTCATCGCCGGTACTCCTGCGGTCCGTCAGACCATGCTGTTCTCCGCCACCATGCCCGGCCCCGTCGTCGCGATGGCGCGGCGCTACATGACGCAACCCACCCACATCCGGGCTGCGGACCCCGAGGACGAGGGCATCACCAAGAAGGACATCCGCCAGGTCATCTACCGCGCGCACAACCTTGACAAGGCCGAGGTCGTGTCGAGGATCCTACAGTCCCGCGGCCGCGGCCGAACCATCATCTTCACCAAGACCAAGCGCACCGCCGCGAAGCTTTCGGAAGAATTGATCGACCGTGGGTTCGCCGCCGGAGCGATTCACGGCGACCTTGGCCAGGGCGCCCGCGAGCAGGCGCTGCGCGCCTTCCGCGGCGACAAGATCGATGTGCTGGTCGCCACCGAGGTGGCAGCCCGTGGTATCGACGTCGAGGACATCACCCACGTCATCAACTACCAGTGCCCCGAGGACGAAAAAGCGTACCTGCACCGGGTTGGCCGCACCGGCCGCGCTGGCAAGAAGGGCACCGCCGTCACCTTCGTGGACTGGGACGACATGCCCCGGTGGGGCCTGATCAACAAGGCCCTCGGCCTGGCTGCCGCCGAGCCGGTGGAAACCTACTCTTCTTCCCCGCACCTCTACGAGGAACTCGACATTCCCGAGGGCACCAAGGGCAGGCTCCCCCGCAACAAACGAACTCTGGCCGGCATCAATGCCGAAACGCTCGAGGATCTGGGCGAAACCGGCAAGAAGCACCGCGCCGGTGCTGATTCGCAGGGCTCCGGCCGGGGACGCGGCTCGGAACGCTCGGGCAGCAACGACCGCTCACGCGGCGGGGACCGCTCGCGTTCCACCGATCAGCGCGGCTCGCAGAAGTCCGGGGACGCCCCGGGTAGCCGACGTCGTCGGTCAGGCGGATCAGGCGGATCAGGCGAGGATTCAGCACAGGCACGGCAGCCAGCGGCGACCGCGCCCGCCAGCGACGGCGCTCCTGCAGCCGACCGTCCCCGCCGGAGCCGCTCACGGACCCGTAGCCGCAATGGCGAGGTAGTCAACAAACCCGCCGCCGGAACGGACGGCTAAGTACTCAGTGGCCGTTCCCGGGCCGGCGCCCCTGTGGCGCCCGGACGGCAGCAACCTGGTGGTGCACGCGGACAACGCGACCTACCTTCCCACGCTGCCGGACAGGTCCTTCACCATGATCTACGTTGACCCGCCCTTCAATACGGGGCGGGCTCAGCGGCGCCAGCAAACCTCGATGGTGCGCAACCTTGATGGGACCGGGGACCGGATAGGTTTCAAGGGGCACAGCTACTCGACCGTCAAGGGCATGCTTGCCAGCTATGACGATGCCTTCGAGGACTACTGGGAGTTCCTTGCACCACGCCTCGCGGAGGCGTGGCGGCTCCTCACCGATGACGGAACCCTGTATGTGCACCTGGACTATCGGGAGGTGCACTACGTCAAGGTGATGCTTGATGCGCTCTTCGGCCGCGAAAGCTTCCTGAACGAGATCATTTGGGCCTACGACTACGGTGCACGGGCGAAAAGCCGGTGGCCCGCCAAGCACGACAACATCCTGGTCTACGTCAAGGACCCGGCAAACTACTACTTCGACAGCAGCGGGGTGGACCGGGAGCCGTACATGGCGCCCGGGCTGGTCACGCCCGAGAAGGCGGCGCTGGGCAAACTGCCCACCGATGTCTGGTGGCACACCATCGTCTCCCCCACAGGCCGGGAAAAGACCGGCTACCCCACGCAAAAACCCGAGGGTCTTCTCCGCCGGGCCGTCACGGCCAGCAGCCGCGAAGGCGACTGGGTTCTCGACTTCTTCGCGGGGTCCGGGACGTTGGGAGCGGTAGCAGCGAAACTGGGCCGCCGCTTTGTCTGCGTGGACCAGAACCCCCAGGCGATCGAGGTAATGAACTCCCGGCTCGGCCAGTACTGTGAGCCTGCCACTCCGGCAGGCCCGGACCGGACTCCGAAGATCTAGCTCGAGCGTCGGGTCAGCGGACGACGACGGAACCGGTGGCGAGCGCCTCAATCTGCTCAAGCACCGCCGGGGAGGTCAGGTTCTCCCCCAACCGGTTGGGTTTCCCCTCCCCGTGGTAGTCACTGGATCCGGTGGTGAGAAGCCCGTGCTGGGCGGCGATGCGCCGGAGCTCCTGGCGTCCCGGCTCCGGGTTGTCCCGGTGCTCAATCTCGAGGCCCTGCAGGCCGGCGTCGATCATCTGCCCGACGACGTCGTCGCCCACCACCCGTCCGCGCGCCGAGGCCACCGGATGGGCGAAGACCGCCACCCCTCCCGCCTGGCGGATCAGCTCCACGGCCCGCGCGGGGTGTGGCGCGTAGTGGCCCACCCAGTAGGGCGAGGCGGCGGTGAGGATGTGGCTGAAGGCCTCACTGCGGTCTGAGACGATTCCCAGCGCGACCAGCGAATCAGCGATGTGGGGTCGGCCGACCGTTGCGCCCTCGGCAATGTGCTCCTGCACGTCGGCCCAGGTGATGGGATAGTCGGCGCCGAGGCGTTCAACCATGCGCTCCGCCCTCGACAGCCGTGCATCCCTGGACCTCTGGATCTCCTCCATCAGGGGCGCATTCAGCGGGTTATGCAGGTAGGAGAGCACATGGACGCTGATGCCTGTCTCGGTCCGGCAGGAGACCTCCATCCCGGGGATCAATGCCACTCCCTCCAGCTGCGCAGCCTCGGCAGCCGGCCCCCAACCAGCGGTCGAGTCGTGGTCGGTCAGCGCGACCACGTCGAGTCCGGCGTTCCGGGCCGCCCTGATCAGCACGGCTGGGCTTTCGGTGCCGTCCGAGACGGTCGAGTGGGTGTGTAGGTCGATTCTCACCCAACCAATCTACGCCCGCGCCGACGCTCCGATGAACAAGTGTTTGGTTGCCTCCGGTACCGGTGGGATCATAGGGGGGTGAGTACTGCAGAGAACGACACCCTGTCCCAGACCGCCGCGACACCTCTCACCCCAGAGGAGCAGCCCCTCGCCGCCCGGAACGAGAACCGTTCCCAGCGGCCGGATTCGGATGCTTTCAAGGCCTTCATGGCCCAGCAGTGGGCAGCGAAGCCCACTGAACTGCCCGCCGAGACGGAGGTGGCGCCCTTCGCAGCGAAGCGACGACGGACCATCTCGGACAAGTTCCCCGGCGAGCGGATCGTGATCCCTGCCGGACCTTTCAAGGTGCGCTCCAATGACACCGACTACCGGTTCCGGCCACATTCAGGGTTCGCCCACCTGACCGGTCTCGGGCTTGACCACGAGCCGGATGCCGTCCTGATCATGGAGCCCACCGAGGCTGGCCAGGGCGACGACGACGGCCAGCACCACGCCACCCTGTACTTCAAGGAACTCGCCGGGCACGACAACCCGGAGTTTTACGCCAACGCGCGGTACGGCGAGTTCTGGATCGGATCCCGCCTGTCCCACGCCCAGGTCCAGACACTGCTGTCGATCAAGACGGCAGACCTGTCCGAACTGGAGGTCGCGGTCACGAAGGATGCGGGAGTACCGGAGGTCGGCGGCATGCGGATCCGGTTGCTGCGTGAGGTGGACTTCAACGCCGACGCGCTGGTCGATACCTCCCGGATCAACACCGGCGTCGATCTGGAGAAGTCCGACGAGTTGGACAGCAAACTCGCTGAGGCCCTCTCCGAGCTCCGGCTTTTGAAGGATTCGTGGGAGGTCGAGCAGATGAAGGTTGCCGTCGCCGCGACCGTCAACGGATTCCACGAAGTGGTCAAGGAACTTCCCCGCGCCATCACCCACCCCCGCGGTGAGCGTGTGGTTGAGGGCGCCTTCTTCTCCCGCGCCCGGGAGGAGGGCAACGATCTGGGATATGACACCATCGCCGCGTCCGGTAACAACGCGACGGTGCTGCACTGGATCCGGAACAACGGGCAGGTTCACGCCGGTGACCTGTTGCTCCTCGACGCCGGCGTCGAAGCCGACAGCCTGTACACCGCCGACATCACCCGCACCCTCCCCGTCAACGGCAAATACTCGGACGTCCAGCGGAAGATTTACCAGGCTGTGCTCGACGCGGCCGACGCCGGGTTTGCCGCCGCCCAGCCGGGCCGCAAGTTCCGGGACGTCCACCAGGCCTCGATCACCGTCCTGGCCGAACGCCTCGACGCCTGGGGCCTGCTCCCGGTATCCCTCGAGGTGGCCCTGTCCCAGGACGGCCAGCATCACCGCCGCTGGATGCCCCACGGCACCAGCCATCACCTCGGCATGGACGTGCACGACTGCGCTCAGGCCAAGCGTGAGCTCTACCTGGAGGGGATCCTTACCGAGGGCATGGTGTTCACCATTGAGCCGGGCCTGTATTTCAAGGACGAGGACCTGTCAGTGCCCGAGGAGTTCCGCGGCATCGGTGTACGCATCGAAGATGACATCCTGATGACTGCCGACGGTCCCGTGAACCTGAGCGCAGCGCTGCCCCGCGAGGCTGACGACGTCGAAGCCTGGATGGCGGGCATCTACAGCCCCACCGGAGAGTAATCCGATGACCGCCCAGCCGGCAGCGCCGTCACCGGCAGAGCTGACGGCGCTGCCGGCTGGGCGGTCACGGTCTCGAGCTGGATCCGGAGAGTCTGCGCTTGAACGAGGCGAGCCTCGACTACCGGGTGGTGTTCGCCACCGCCCTCGACGGCGAACAGTGGGTACTCCGGCGCTCCACCGGAGGCGTTCAGCAGGACAGTTGACGCCTACCGCGACGTCACCTGCACGGGCGGGAGCTTTACTGCTTCGGATCCTGCTGAGCGGGTTCACTGGGTTCCTGCGGCCCGGTTGTCTCGGGAGCCGGCCCGTTGTCCGGCTGGCTCACGCGCACCCCGTACTGGGGCCGGCCGTCTGGGAGATCGGCGAACTGTCCGCGTCGCACGCCTGACTCCGGGGTCGGTTCCCCGGCGGAACCCTGCGAACCGGTCGGCTGCTCGCCGGCAGGCTGCATGTTGCGGGGCGGCTGCGCCAGCGGATCCTGCCAGGCGGCCGGCGTCGTCGGCTGCTGCGGTTGTCCACCGGCTGCGGGGGGCTGCCAGCCCTGCGGGGCGCGGGCGGGGTGCTGGGACTGCCCATTCATGGGGAGTTGCTGCAGCATGCGACGGGCCTCGCCCGCCGAATCCGGTTCGACAATGACGTCGTAGCTGGTCGCGATGACCTGGCTTGTCGAGGTGAAGTCCCGCTTGCCACGCTGGAAGGCGTAGGTGATTACGCCGAAGAGCATCCAGAACACCGCACCGAGCGCCATCGAGGTGATGATCGGCAGGTACGTGCCGCCGTCGCCAAACAGGGTAAGGATCAGGCCCACGAAGAAGCCAAACCAGGCACCGGTAGCCGCGCTGGCAAGAGCCACCCGTGGGTAGCTAAGCCGCCCGGTGACCCGTTCGACCATTTTCAGGTCGCTGCCGATGATCGAGACCTTCTGGACCGGGAATTTACTGTCGGCAAGGAAATCCACTGCCTTCTGCGCATCCAGGTAGGCACTGTACCTCCCAACGGTCTCGCCTTTGGGCAGGGTGCGGCCTTCATCCCGTGACGCCGTTCGTCCAAGCACGTTTGACATGATCCTATTCTTGCCCACTTTGACTGTGCTGTGGGCCCGTATCGCTCGCAGTGAACTAGCCCCCACCGGCCCCCGACTCAATAACGCAGAACCAGCTGTTCCGAAGTAGCCTAGGCAGGTGAGTACTAACCCGACCCGCGTCTTTGTGGCGCGCCTGCTTGGCCTCGATGTGTTCGACCCCCTGGGTGACCGTCTGGGCAGGCTTCGCGACGCCGTCGTCCTGGATCTTGGACCGAATGCCGCCCCGCAGGCGGTGGGCCTGGTGGTTGAGGTTCCCGGCAAACGGCGCGTCTTCGTGCCGATGACCCGCGTCACCTCCATTGACTCCACCCAGATCATCTGTACCGGGCTGGTCAACCTGCGCCGCTTCGAGCAGCGGGGTGCCGAAATGCTGGTCGTCGGGGAACTGTTCGACCGTCGGGTCACCCTCCGCGACGACAGCGGTGAGGCGACGGTCGAGGACATTGCCATCGAGATGGACCGTGCCGGCGACTGGCACGTGTCCCAGGTGTTCATCAGGCGCGGGACGGCATCGTCACCCCTGCGTGGTCTCAGGCGCGGCGAGCGCCTGATCGTTGACTGGCTGGACGCCTATCACGGCGACGCGGCCGAGCCCCAGGGTGCCTCCCAGTTCGTCGCCCAGCATGAGGACCTGAAACCGGCCGACTTCGCTGATGCTCTCCACGAAATGAGCGACAAGCGGCGCACCGAGATCGCTGGCGCACTGCAAGACGACCGTCTTGCGGACATCCTCCAGGAGTTGCCCGACGACGACCAGGTACAGATCATCTCGTCCCTCAACCGCGAGCGCGCCGCTGATGTCCTTGAGGAAATGGACCCGGACGACGCCGCCGACCTGCTCAATGAGCTCCCCGAGGCGCAGAAGGAAGATCTGCTGGCGCTGATGGAGCCCGAGGACGCCGAGGATGTCCGGCGGCTGCTTCAGTATGAGGAGGACACTGCGGGCTCCATGATGACGACGGTGCCGGTCATCCTCCCGCCCGAAGCGACGGTGGCGGAAGCACTGGCTCATGTCCGCCGCGAGGAGCTTACTCCCGCCCTGGCGTCGTCGATCTTCGTCTGCCGGCCACCCCTGGAGACCCCGACCGGACGGTACCTGGGCGTTGTCCACATCCAGCAGCTGTTGCGGTTCCCACCGCCCGAGCAGTTGGGCAACATCGTGGATACCGATCTGGAACCCGTTGGCGACCAGGCCAACATCAGTGAAGTGGCGCGCATCCTTGCCACCTACAACCTGAACTCCCTTCCCGTGGTCAACAAGGAGGGCCGGCTGGTCGGTGCGGTAACGGTCGACGACGTGCTGGACCACCTGCTGCCCGACGACTGGCGGGCCGCAAACGACTATCCCGGAGTGACAAAGGGAGCAACAAATGGCTGAGCGAATTAAAACCACTGCGACGGGGCTCGACACCCCCCGTGAGAGCAGGACCCGCTGGCTCCCCCGCCTGCGCCCCAACCCTGACCGGTTCGGCAGCGCCACCGAAAACTTTGCCCGGTTCATGGGGACCCCCCAGTTCCTGTTCTACATGACCGTTTTCGTTGCTCTCTGGCTTGCCTGGAACTCGTGGGCACCCGGCGGGCTGCGTTTCGACAGCGCCGCGATCGGTTTCACCCTGCTGACCCTGATGCTGTCCCTGCAGGCGTCCTACGCCGCTCCCCTGCTCCTGTTGGCCCAGAACAGGCAGGACGATCGCGACCGGGTGTCACTCCGCCAGGACCGTCAGCGTGCCGAACGCAACCTGTCCGACACCGAGTACCTGACCCGCGAGATCGCGGAACTCCGCATCGCCATCCGTGAGGTTGCCACCCGCGACTACGTCAGGTCGGAGCTCCGCTCAGTGCTCGAGGAGATCCTCGACACCGAGGACAAGGACACCGCACTGCATAAAAAGGCCCGGCGCCGGAGCGGCGAGCAAACAGCGTCCCTGCCAAAACTCCAACCCAACCGGACAGACCGGACGTGACGGAAACGTCAGCTACAACGCTGGAGGAAATTGACGCGGCCCTGGGGACCGTGATCGATCCTGAACTTCGCAAACCCATCACGGAGCTCGGCATGGTGGCTGGCACCGCGTTCGACGACGGCGTGGTCACCGTCGACATTCTGCTCACCATTGCGGGCTGTCCGCTTCGGGGCACGATTACCCGGGATGTTGAGGCAGCGGTTGGCGGCTTGCCGGGCGTTTCGGCAGTGGAGGTCCGGCTAGGGGTGATGACCCAGGAGCAGCGGGACCGGCTCAAGGAACAGCTCAAAGGGCCCGGCGACCGGTTGGGTATCCCCTTCAACGACCCCGGGTCCCTTACCCGGATCTATGCGGTGGCCAGCGGAAAAGGCGGCGTCGGTAAATCCAGTGTCACAGTGAACCTTGCGGTGGCGATGGCCGCGCAGGGGCTGCGCGTTGGGATTGTCGACGCCGATGTGTACGGCTTCTCCGTGCCGTCCCTGATGGGGATCACCCAGGCGCCCACCCGGGTGGATGAAATGATCCTGCCCCCCGTGGCAATGGACGTCAAGGTCATCTCCATCGGCATGTTCATCACCGGCAACCAGCCGGTCGCATGGCGAGGACCGATGCTGCACCGGGCACTGGAACAGTTCCTCGGCGACGTGCATTTTGGTGACCTGGATGTCCTTTTCCTGGACCTGCCTCCCGGCACGGGAGACATCGCGATCTCGGTCGCACAGCTCCTCCCCTCATCCGAGTTGCTCGTGGTCACCACGCCGCAGACAGCCGCAGCTGACGTGGCCGAGCGGGCGGGCACCATCGCCGCTCAAACCGGGCAGAAGGTCTCGGGAGTCATCGAGAACATGTCCTGGCTTGAGCTCCCCGGCGGGGAACGGATGGAACTCTTCGGCAGGGGTGGCGGAGCCGCCCTCGCGGGGCGCCTCACCGATGCGATGGGATATACGGTACCGTTGCTCGGCAGTGTCCCACTGGAGGTTGCGCTGCGGGAGGGCGGCGACAGCGGCCAACCCATCGTCGCCGGCGCCAGCGACTCGGCCGCCGCACGGGAACTCCGCGACATCGCGGGGGCCCTTGCACGCCGTCCACGCGGGCTCGGCGACCTGCGGCTGAAGGTCACTCCCACCTAGGCGGATTGACCACAGCGGTCAGTGACGACCAGCGCGGTCAGCGCAGGTGGCCTAGGTCGCTTCCAGATCGAACGGTGCTCGCTCGCCGACCGAAAGATGTGGGGAGCTGGCTACCGACGGCATCGGGCGGGCGCGTGGTCCCGACTCGACCGGAGGCACCGCACCACCCGTGGCCAACCCGGCGGCACCCGATGCCGCGGCACCTGACCCCTTGATGCTGCCGGGTGCGCCGCCGCTGACCGGCTTGAACGCCTCCTGCACGTCGTCGAGCAGGGCTTCCTTGATGATCCGGCGAGGGTCGTACTGGCGGGGGTCGAGCTTCCGCCAGTCCACTTCGTCGAGTTCCGGACCCACCTCGTCGCGGAGCTGTTCACGGGCGCCGGTGGCCATCCGTCGGAGGTCCTTGACCAGCCGTCCCAGCTGACCGGCATACTCGGGGAGGCGTTCGGGTCCGAGCACCATGACGGCGATGACCGCCAGCAGCAGAAACTCGAGCCCGTTGATTCCAAACACTGATGAAGACTACCTTTCTGCGGCGGCAGGAGCTACTTGGCTCACTGCCCCGAGGATGGCTGCGCCAACTTATTGAGGCCGCGAAGGATCCGGCTGAGCGGATCGTGGGGGGTCGGCGTGGTGGGGGCGAGCTGCGAGTGTTCGGCCAGCACCAGCTGGTTGACGGCCGCGGGCATCTCGGCAGCTGGCAGGCTGGAAATCACCGTGTAGGTCACGGAGCGGGAGTCGAGCACCACCTGCCAGGAGTGGCCGGGGTGGACCCACAGCTGGCGCTGCATCCCGCCGATGCGTTCGAAGCCGTCCGCAGTCACCGAGTTCCCGGTGACGGCGTTGATGGGCGGCGACGCCTCAGGCTGCCGACCACTGCCCAGTTTCCGTTGCTCGTAGATGGTGACCGAATTGGCCCCGTCCTCGAGCACCATCATCAGCGCCGGGCGACCGGCGACGGTGATCGCTTCTGCGCTGGAGACCGTGAACCCCATCCGCTCCAGGTCCGGGCAATACCAACCGCCGCCCCTCAGCTCGTCGAGTTCGCTGGCATTCAGCACCGAAGGTGATTCGGCGGCCACCGACTCCCAGCCCGCCATCAGCGCGCCATTCCGGCCCGTGTCGGCGAGGATGTCGTCCTCCGATTCAGCACCCAGTACATAGGCGCCGGTCAGGGTTGCCAATGCCACAACGACGAGGCCGCCCGCGACGGCCATGGGTGTGCGGTGACGCGACGCGAACCCGCTCATCCTGCGGGCCTGCTCACCGTGGTACCCGACGTCGTCGGTCAGGTCCACGGGCGCGTTGGCCGGTTCGTGGTGGGCTGTGGCCATGATCCGGCCCACCAGGTCGGCGTCGGGCCTCGGGATCTCGGAATTCTGTAGCCGATTCCGGACACCACGATGTCCCTGCACGATCTCCCGGCAGGAACCACAGCGAGCAAGGTGGTTCTCGACCGCCCGACGGCGGCCGGAGGGCAACTCCCCGTCGACGAAGTCAGCTAGATGTCGCTTCGGATGTCGCATAGCCGCTAACGGGCACCTGCAATCCGGGGCATCTGCATCCGCGGACCCTTCGCCGCGGTGAGCGACGGATCCCGGTGGGCGAGTTTCTCCCGCAGCATCGTGCGGCCGCGGTGAATCCGGGAGCGAACCGTTCCGAGCTTGACGCCGAGCGCCTCCGCGACCTCGTTGTAGGCAAGACCCTCAAGGTCGCAGAGGACCACCGCGGCGCGGAAATCTGGGGGAAGCTCCTCCAGGGCAGCCTGCACGTCAATGTCCAGGTTGTTGAACTCGAAGGTTCGTTCGGGGCCCGGGTGAGCGCTCGGAAGTCTGCTTTCGGCCTCTTCGGTCAGCCCGTCGAACCTGATCCTGCTCTTGCGTCGCGCCTGGTCGAGGAACAGGTTGGTGGTGATGCGGTGGAGCCAACCGTCGAGCGTCCCCGGCTTGAAATTGGCGAGTGA
Organism: Arthrobacter sp. CAN_A212; assembly: GCF_015752345.1. NCBI lineage: Bacteria > Bacillati > Actinomycetota > Actinomycetes > Micrococcales > Micrococcaceae > Arthrobacter > Arthrobacter sp. CAN_A212. The sequence goes on along the minus strand of NZ_JADOUT010000023.1, from coordinate 32,907 downwards.
CCGGAAGACCCGGACAAACACTTCCTGCGTGAGATCCTCGGCGTCGAACTTGTTGCCCGTCAGCCGGTAGGCAAGACGGTAAACCTTTGGCGAATGGACGGTCACTACCTCTTCCCAGGACGGCGCCACCCAAACAGGTTCCGTCTCGGGGGTTCCATCGGCAGCAGTCGAATCGGCCACCGTTGTTTGCGAAGTGGACATCAACCTCTCCTCCCAGTGTGGGACGGCTGCTGCCGTCTCATCAGGGTATTCGCGGCCGATGAAGAACCGGATGCCCGGACTTGAATATTGCCCTATCAAGCTGGGAGATCGCTGAAAAATCAACCCGGCAGTCCCTTGGCCCTCGCGGTCATGAATCAGCACGCACTGCGCGGCCTGCGGACAATAGGGCCACGGGCCGGCACCCAGTACGCTGGTAAGGAAAACTTTCGCCGACTGCAGGGACACCCAGCGGCTGGACGTCGAAGTGCACACAACCTGAGCGAGAAGACAGCGGTATACATATGAGCGCGGACAAACAGAGCAGCTGGTCCTACACCGAGGGACTCCCCGATGAGGACGACGTGCTCCTGCGGGCCCGCGACCGGTCCTACGAACTCGGGGTCACTCCGGTCAGCACCGGTGTTGCCGCGGCCCTGACCGTCCTGGCCGCAACGTCGAAGGCGCAGACTGTCGTGGAAATCGGCGCGGGAGCGGGCGTTTCGGGAGTGTGTATCCTGCGAGGACTGGGGCCACAGGCGGTCCTGACCACGATTGATTCCGACGTCGACCATTTGAGGGCAGCCCGGGAAGCGTACGCCGAAGCAGGCGTGCCGGGCAACCGGACCCGTACCATCTCGGGCCGGGCAGCCGACGTGCTGCCACGCCTGACCGACGCCGCGTATGACCTGGTCTTCATCGACGCTGACAAGGCAGGTCTCCCGCTCTACGTGAACCAGGCCATTCGCCTGCTCAAGCCCGGCGGCATGCTGATGCTCAACGATGCGCTGGATCAGGACCGGGTAGCGGACCCCGCCATCAGGGACGAATCGACGAACGTCACGCGCCAGGTGGGCCGCACCATTCGCGATCACGACCAATTGGTCACAGCGCTGCTTCCGACCGGCCATGGGCTGTTGCTCGCCGTCAAGATGCCAACCAGCCGCTGAGACGCGACAGCGGCCGACCACCCATGGGGTGATTCGGCCGCGGTCGGTACCGGTCGCTGTCGGTTCTGGTCACTCTCCGCGGCAGCTGACTCACCGCGACAGGATCGGTCCGTCATCGTGATGACGGACCGCTGACTACTCGGTGACGGTGAGGAGACAGTCCTTGAGCTTGCCCGCTTCTTCCGCGTTGAGCTCGACAACGAGCCGCCCGCCGCCGTCGATCGGGACCCGCATAATCAGGCTGCGTCCCTCTTTGGTGACTTCCATCGGCCCATCGCCGGTCCGCGGTTTCATCGCAGCCATAAGGAGTATCCCTTCACAAGTGCGCGCCCGGGATCCCCGGCCGCCCGTCAACGAAAATTAACTTCACGTACACGGCGGCATGCTGGCCCCCGCGCAATGATCCTTGTTCATTATCCAACACGTGGGCTGAGTGGGCGAATCGCGGTGCGTCGTGGGTCACATCGAACCCCGCACCCAGCAGTGGCGCAGATGGTCGTTCACGTACCCCGTGGCCTGAAGCATCGCATACCCGGTGGTGGGCCCGACAAACCGGAACCCGCGGGCCTTCAAGGCCTTGGCCAAAGCCACCGATTCCGGGACCACCGCAGGAACATCGGCCAGAGTGGCCGGTGCCGGCCGGGGCGCCGGACGGTGTTGTTCCAGCAGTATGCCCAGGGACTCCCCCGGCGGGAGTTGCTGGAGTGCGCGGGCGTTGGCGATGGTGGCGAGGATCTTGGCCCGGTTGCGGACGATCGCCTGGTCCTGCAATAGGCGCTCGACGTCGTCGTCGTCGAAATCAGCCACCGCTGATGGCTGGAACGCGCTGAACGCGGCCCGGAAGGCGTCCCGTTTGCGCAGGATCGTGAGCCAGCTCAGACCCGACTGGAAAGCTTCGAGGCTGAGCCGTTCGAAAAGTGCCGCCTCACCGGCGACGGACCGGCCCCATTCCTCGTCGTGGTACCTCCGGTATTCCGCGGTTGAATCCGCCCAGTCACAGCGAATCAGGCCGTCCTCGCCACGGACACCGGCGCTCACGGGTAATCCTGGCGTGCCTGGCGAAGCTCGGCAATCGTCGCGTCGCGCTCCTCCAGCACTGTCGCCAGCCGATCGAGGACCTCGTCGACCTGGTCCATCCGGTATCCGCGCAGGGCTGGCGCGAACCGGACCGCTCCGACGTCGGCAGCGTCCGGTTCGTCAGGCAACAACACCGCAGGCAGGGATGGAGTGGGTTCAACCAGCCCTGCGAAGTTGGCGGCGGGCGTTGCGTCCTGTCCACCGGCGCGGCGCCCATCCAGCAACGCAAACGCCACCGCGCCGAGAACTGCTACCGCGACCAGGACAAGGAAAATGCTCACCGTTCTAAGATACCCACCCCAGGATCAGCGACGGCTCCTCCGTCAGGGTGAGACATGGGAGGCGGTGTCCGCGCGCACCAACCGGACCGCTTCGGCCGGGTCGTCCACCAGATGGACCAGGTCCAGATCCTTGGCGGAGATCATCCCGTTCGCCAACAGACTGCCGCGGACCCAGTCCCAGAGTGGTGTCCAGAATTCGGTGCCGATCAGGACGATCGGGAAGGAGGTCACCTTCTGGGTCTGGACCAGGGTCATCGCCTCGAAGAGTTCATCCAGTGTGCCGAAACCACCCGGCAGCACGATGAAGCCCTGGGCGTACTTCACGAACATCGTTTTGCGGGCAAAGAAGTACCTGAAGTTGACGCCCAGGTCCACCCACTCGTTCATCCCCTGCTCGAACGGCAGCTCAATACCCAGGCCCACCGACATGCCGCCCGCCTCGCACGCACCCTTGTTGGCTGCTTCCATGGCGCCCGGTCCGCCACCGGTGATCACCGCGTAGCCCGTTTCCACCAGCCGGCGACCCACCTCCTCACCGATCGCGTAGAACGGTGAATCCCGTGGGGTGCGGGCGGATCCGAACACGCTGATCGCCGGGCCCAACTCCGCAAGGGTGCCGAAACCTTCCACGAACTCGCTCTGGATGCGGAGCACCCGCCACGGGTCCGTCTTGGTGAAGTGGTTGCCGCCACCGGAATCGAGCAGATACCGGTCTGATTGGGTTGCCTTGGTCTGGCCGCGGCGCAACTCGACCTGCCCTCGGCGCCGGGTCGGCGTAGGGGTGGCAGTGGTCGGTACTGGATCCTGGGTGAACTCATTGGAAGGCATCTTTTGAGCCTATCGGTCCACCGCAACCCCTCTCCGTCTTGGTTGCTCTTGAGTCACGATTTCGACATTCGGCACCAAGGTGTCTTGCCAGCAGCCAATCCTTCGCTACATTCATCACTATGACCAGTGATTTCGAAGCAAACTCGTCCGGGTCCACTGCAGCATCGGCGCAGACGCCGCTCGTACTGCTGAAGAACGTCAACAAGCACTTCGGCGACCTGCACGTGCTGCAGGACATCAACCTTGAGGTTGCCCGCGGGGAGGTGGTGGTGGTCATTGGTCCGTCCGGTTCCGGAAAGTCGACCCTGTGCCGTGCCATCAACCGGCTGGAAACCATCGACGACGGCGAAATCCGCATCGATGGTGTCGAACTGCCCGCCGAAGGCAAGGCACTGGCGAAGCTCCGTGCCGACGTCGGGATGGTGTTCCAGTCCTTCAACCTATTTGCGCACAAATCCATCCTCGAGAACGTGACCCTCGGCCCGATCAAGGTCAAGGGCATGAAGAGCGGCGCGGCCAAAGAGCTCGCTATGTCCCTGCTGAAACGGGTTGGCGTTGACAACCAGGCCCAGAAACTGCCAGCCCAGCTCTCCGGCGGCCAGCAGCAGCGTGTCGCGATCGCCCGGGCGCTTGCCATGCAGCCTAAGGTGATGTTGTTCGACGAACCGACCTCCGCGCTCGACCCCGAGATGATCAACGAGGTGCTCGACGCCATGGTCACCCTGGCCAAGGAGGGCATGACCATGATCGTGGTCACCCACGAGATGGGCTTCGCCAGGAAGGCTGCCGACCGGGTGATCTTCATGGCCGATGGCCAGATCGTCGAGGAAGCCACTCCCGAAGAGTTCTTCACCAACCCCCAGAGCCCCCGTGCCAAGGATTTCCTCGGCAAGATTCTTGCGCACTAGCTGCCACCGCACCGAAAAAATTTCAATAAATAGACGAACGCAAGGAGAAATCATGCGCAAGCCCCGTTATGCAGTAGCCGCCATGGCTGCTGCAGCCGCACTCACCCTTTCCGCCTGTGGCGGAGGGGACGAGGCCAGCGACGACACCGGTTCGGAAGCAGCCTCCGACAGCATCCGCATCGGTATCAAGTTCGACCAGCCGGGACTCGGCTTCGATGAGGGCGGCGAGTACTCCGGCTTCGACGTCGACGTGGCCAAGTACGTAGCCGCTGAACTTGGCTACGAAGAGGATCAGATCGAATTCGTTGAGGCTCCCTCAGCCAACCGTGAAAACCTGCTCTCCACCGGCGAGGTGGACATGATCTTCGCGACCTACTCCATCACCGACGAGCGCAAAGAGACCGTCGATTTCGCCGGACCCTACTTCGTCGCTGGCCAGGACCTCCTCGTCCGCGCCGACGATGAAGAGATTACGGGCCCGGAGGCGCTGACCGGCAAGAACCTCTGCTCAGTTGCCGGTTCAACCTCGGCCGCCCGCATCAACGAAGAGTTCGGCGCTGACGCGAACCTGGTGGAGCAGCCCGGCTACGCGGAGTGTGTCTCACTGATGGGCGGCGGCCAGATTGACGCCGTCACCACCGATGACATCATCCTGGCCGGCCTCGCCTCCCAGGAAGCCAACGCTGGCAACTTCAAGGTGGTCGGCAACCCGTTCTCCGAGGAGAACTACGGAGTTGGCCTCCCCAAGGGCAGCGACATGTGTGAAGACATCAACGCCGCGATCGTCCAGATGATCGACGACGGCGCCTGGGAAGAGGCCATCATGGCCAACACCGAGGGTGCTGACTACTCATACAACGACGAACTGAACCCACCAGAACCTGACGCCTGCGCCTAGGCTCCAACCGTTTAATGCCTTGGCGGGGTGACCCTGTGGTCGCCCCGTCAAGGCATTTCACCACCACGGAAGAGGTGAACCATGGATAATTTCCTATCGCTCTTTGAGACGTACGACGTCGCAGGAGCGTTCTGGGTCAATATCCAGCTGACGTTTTGGGCCGCTATCTGGTCATTCATCCTGGGAACCATTCTTGCGCTGATGCGCATCTCGCCGATCGCCAGCCTGCAGTGGTTCGGGGCTGCGTACGTGAACATCTTCCGGAACACACCGCTCACGGTGATTATTGCCTTCGGTGTTCTCGGGCTCTGGGGGCAGTTGAACGTTGTCCTGGCCGAAGACTTCCAGGTGAACTTTCTCCGCCTCGCCATCCTGGGGCTGAGTATCTACCACGCCGCTTTCGTCTGTGAAGCGATCCGCAGCGGCGTGAACACCGTCCCGCTCGGCCAGGCCGAAGCCGCCCGTGCCATCGGGCTCAGCTTCCTCCCGGCTGCACGCCTGGTCATCCTCCCCCAGGCGCTCCGCGGCGCCGTCGCACCGCTGGGTAACGTCCTGATCGCCCTCACCAAGAACTCGACTGTCGCATTTGCCGGGTCTGTCGTCGAGTCATCGAACCTGATGAAGGAAATGATCGAGTTCAGAGGCGACCTGGTGATCCCGATCTTCTTCGTCTTCGCCATGGGGTTCGTGATCATCGTGGTTCCCATTGGCCTGCTGACAACCTGGTTGTCGAAGAAACTGGCGGTGGCACGATGAGCGCTCAACAGGTTCTATTCGATGCCCCCGGGCCCAAGGGCAAGCGCCGCATTCTCCTCGGCAACATTGCCGGCGTCCTGCTGGTCGTCGGGCTCCTGGCCTTCGTCGTCGTCGCTCTGGCCGGGCAAGGGCAATTCGCCGCAGCAAAATGGACTCCCTTCCTTGAGTGGCGGACCTGGGAGTTCTTTATCCTCCCCGGCCTTCTCAGCACCCTCAAGGCAGCAGCGGTGGCGGTCGTAACGTCAATCGCCTTCGGTCTACTGTTCGGTATCGGCCGTTTGTCCCACATCGCCCCGATCCGCTGGTTTGCCGGACTGGTGGTCGAATTCCTTCGCGCTGTCCCGGTCCTGCTGATGATGATCTTCCTGTGGCTGGCACTGTCGCAGGTGCCATTCATTGAGGATCCGATTTTCGTGTCCGTTGTCACGGCGCTGACTCTCTACAACGGTTCGGTAATCGCCGAGCTGGTCCGTTCGGGTGTGCACGGCCTGCCCAAGGGCCAGCGCGAGGCAGCCATGGCGATCGGCATGACGCCCGGCAAGTCACTGCGCAGCGTCGAGATTCCCCAGGCGCTGGTGGCAATGCTCCCGGCAATGGTCAGCCAGTTCGTGGTCATCCTCAAGGACTCCGCGCTGGGTTACATCATTGGCTACGCCGAGCTGCTGCAGTACTCACGTCGACTCGGCGTGGGTGAAGGAAACCTCCTGCAGTCCCTGTTGATCGCAGCGTTCATCTTCATCCTGATCAACTTCATCCTGTCATCGGTTGCCAACAAGCTCTCCACGCTCCTGAGCTTCAGAACCGGGCGCAAGGTGAAGAAGACCGAGGATCCGGAACTGGCGGCCGCTGCCCCAGTACCCTGATCGCCCGCGAGGATTACTTCGCGATACAAAAGAGTGCGGCTACACCCCCAGGGGTGTAGCCGCACTCTTTGCGTCATGGAGCCTTGCGGAAGAGGGGCTTTAGCCCAGCCAGGTCCGCAGGGCACCCAGACACTGCCTGATCTCGTCGGCGCTCACATGCTCATTGTCGGAATGGGCCAGCAAGGGGTCGCCGGGCCCAAAATTCACGGCGGGGATACCCAGTTCGCTGAACCTTGCGACGTCGGTCCAGCCGTACTTCGGCTTGGGCTCGGCTCCCACCGCCGCAACGAAGTCGGCGGCCGCCGGATGGTTCAGGCCCGGACGTGCGCCGGCTGCTGCATCAGTTCGTTCGATGTTGTAGCCCGCCAGCACTGCCCTGACGTAAGCCTCGGCGTCGTCGGGCGTCTTGTCCGGCGCAAACCGGTAGTTGACCTCAATCACCGTCCGGTCCGGAATGACGTTCCCCGCTGTGCCACCCTTGATCATCACGGCGTTGAGGCTTTCGCGGTAGGCCAGGCCATCGACGTCGACAGTCAACGGCTCGTGGTCCCGAAGCCGGGCGAGGATGTCGGCTGCGGCGTGGATGGCGTTCTCCCCCATCCAGGCCCGGGCGGAGTGCGCGGCCCGCCCGGTGGTGGTCACGTTGAAACGGGCGGTGCCGTTGCACCCACCCTCCACGGTGCCGTCGGTGGGTTCCAGCAGGACAGCGAAGTCGGCCGTCAGCCAGTCCGGGAACCGTTCGACCAGTCGGCCCAGCCCACTGAGCGAGGCCTCCACTTCCTCATGGTCGTAAAACACATAGGTGATGTCGCGGGCGGGCGCGGTCAGCTCTGCGGCCAGGGCCAGCTGCACCGCCACGCCGCCCTTCATATCGGTCGCGCCACGGCCGTAGAGAACCTCCCCGTCCCAGGTGCTCGGCACGGTGCCGCGGGAGCCCGGCACCGTCGGCAGGGGGACAGTATCCAGGTGGCCCGCGAGGATCACCCGTTCCGCCCGGCCCAGCGAGGTCCGGGCGATTATCGAGTCGCCGTCGCGCACCACCTCCAGGTGGGGGTACCCCCGCAGTGCGGTCTCAACGGCATCGGCAAGGGTGAGCTCGTTCCCAGAAACGCTCTCGATGTCCAGCAGCGAGGCGGTCAGGAGGGCAACATCGGCGGTCAGATCAAGGGCGGGGGGAAGGTGTGCGGTCATTGATCCAGCCTATCGCTCGGTAGACTTGAGGCCATGACTGAACGAGCCACAGCTCCCGCCCCAGCCCATTCTGGCCCCCGCTCAGCCCACGGACTAGGCCTGGCGACCCTCACCGCCGACCGCACAGTCCTCGACGTGTGGTTCCCCCGCCCGGAGCTTGGCGGTTCCACCCAGGAGGATCTCAGGGACTCCCTTACCGCCCTGGCCGGCCCCGATGACCTCCGCGGCACCAGCCAGGAGGTCGTCCAGGTGCAGAGCGATCTGGATGCCCCGCCAGCCGACGCTGCCGATTCCTACCTGCGTCTGCACCTGCTGTCCCATCGGCTCGCCGCTCCCAACTCGATCAACCTCGACGGACTGTTTGGCCTCCTGGCCAACGTGGTGTGGACCAACTTCGGCCCCTGCCCGGTGAAGGACTTTGACACCACCCGCCTGCGGTTGCGCTCCCGCGGCGCCGTGGTGGTCTACGGGGTGGACAAGTTCCCCCGGATGGTTGATTACGTGGTGCCCACCGGCGTCCGTATTGCTGACGCCGACCGGGTTCGCCTGGGCGCCCACCTCGCCGACGGAACCACGGTGATGCACGAGGGATTCGTCAACTTCAATGCCGGTACCCTCGGACACTCGATGGTTGAGGGCCGTATTTCCGCCGGAGTGGTGGTGGGCGACGGTTCGGACATCGGCGGCGGGGCCTCCATCATGGGCACCCTCTCCGGCGGGGGCAAGGAACGCGTCTCCATCGGCGAGAGGTGCCTCCTCGGTGCGCAGGCCGGCATCGGTATCTCCCTGGGCGACGACTGCGTCGTCGAAGCCGGGCTGTACATCACCGCCGGCACCAAGGTGACCCTGCCGGACGCGCGCGTGATCAAGGCGTCCGAGCTCTCCGGCGAATCGCACCTCCTGTTCCTCCGCAACTCGGCCACCGGCGTCGTCGAAGCCCGTCCCCGCAGCGGCCACGGCGTCGCCCTGAACTCAGTGCTGCACGCCAACTAGTTAGCCGATGGCGTACACGAAGGCCGAGGCACGTCGACGCCGCCGCCGGAAGACTGCGATTGTCCTCGTCATTCTGCTGGCGGTGTTGACGGGTGGGATCTACCTCGCCGTCAGCCAGGTGAATTCCTCGGAGGTCCTGGTGCGGGAACGGTGCACCGCCGTCGTCGGCAACGACACGTACGAGCTGGGCCTCGAACAGGCACAGAACGCCTCCCTGATCGTGGCGGTGGCGGTGGCGCGTGGCCTTCCCGCCCGCGCCGCATCGATTGCGCTGGCCACGGCCGTCCAGGAGTCGGGGCTGCGCAACCTCGACTACGGGGACGACGCCGGCCCAGACTCGCGGGGTCTTTTCCAGCAGCGCCCCTCCCAGGGGTGGGGTACCGACGATCAGGTGCAGGACCCGCTCTATGCTGCCGGCGCGTTTTACGACGCCCTGCTGGACATTCCGGGGTACGAGTCGCTGCCCATCACTGAGGCTGCGCAGGCGGTGCAGCGCAGCGCGCTGCCTGACGCCTACGCCGACCATGAGGCGGAGGGCCGGGCGTTCGCTTCGGCCCTCACCGGCAACTCCCCCGCGTCGCTCAACTGTGTGCTGCGCGGTGCCGACCAGGTGGGGGACCCTGAGTCAGTCCAGGTTGCGGCGGCGACTGCCTTCGGATCACTCGGCTCGACGGTGGTGGATGACCGATCGCTCATCCTCGAAGCCACCGGCGCAACCGGCTGGGCGGCGGCGCAGTGGGCGGTCGCCAACGCGAAGGCGCTGCACATCGAGTCGGTAGCCTTCGGAGGCCTCGAATGGACCCGTGCCGGGCACGGATGGACCGCCGTCGACACGACCACCGGACAGATCCGCATCGAGCTCGCTGGCGACGACGGCGAACAGCCCTAGTCCTAGTTCTAGCTTTAAGCGAGCAGTTCGACCACCGGTCGCACGTAGCTGCTGAAGGTCGGCGGGTCGGTGGCGAGGTCCTGACTCATCAGGAGGGTACCGGGTTCGACGAACCATGCCCGCGCCTCGCTGAGCGGAAGTTCAACCACCCGCAACGTGAAAGGCCGTGCGTCCCTGCCCAGTTCCAGCTCCCGCTCATGAACCAGCTGATCGAAAGGTTCCGGCTGCCGTAAGCTACCGCCGCGACGTTCGGCCATGGCAACGTACTCCGTCCGCCGTTCGCGGGCCCAGTCAAGGCCCGCCCCGTAGTGGGCACGAGCAAGAAGCTGCAACGCCGGGAGCGAATCGAGTTCAGGGAACCCCGGAGCGGTCGCCTTGGCGTCGAAGCAATCTCCCACCAGCTGATACCACCAGGTCTCCCATTCGATCCGCAGGACCGTCAGCCCACCCGCCGCGTGCACCAGCTGACATGGGTCTGCCCTGCGCACCGGAGGGATCACCGGCGGCAGCAGGGGGCTTCCCACCGCCTCCAGCCCGGCGCAGTCCCGCAGGTACAGAGCGAACAGCAGCACCCGCGATGAACCAGCAACGACCTGCCATCCGGGCCCACCGGTGGACATCATCAGCACAACCTTTCCCGGCAAGCCCTCCCGGTACCCGGTCCTGGGCTCGGCCCGCTGCCTTCAAGGGTAGACCTAACTCTCACACCCCTCCAGCGGTTGAGCAGATCAATATGGCAGGAACAAACTAGGCTGGAAGCATGAAAATTTTGGTTACCGGCGGTAGCGGGTACATAGGCTCCCATACGACACTCGCCCTCCTCGACGCGGGACACGAGGTGGTGGTCGTCGACAACCTGATGAACTCCTCCGAGACAGCACTGGACCGGGTCCGGGAACTCAGCGGGAAAGACCTCACCTTCCACCGGGTGGACCTGCTGGATGAGGCGGCGCTGACCGCGGTGTTTGACGCCGAGGCCATCGACGCCGTCATCCACTTCGCGGGCCTGAAGGCTGTCGGCGAGTCGGTAGCCCAACCGCTGCACTACTATCACAACAACGTGGGCGGCACCCTGAACTTGCTGCGCGTCATGGACTCCCGGCAGGTGCGGACCCTGGTCTTCAGCTCCTCGGCGACCGTGTACGGTGCTTCTGAAGAGGTGCCACTGATCGAGAAGATGCCCCTCGACGCTGTGAACCCGTACGGCCGCACCAAGGAACAGATCGAGGACATCCTCACCGACCTTGGCGCGGCGGACGACCGCTGGAACATTGCCCTCCTTCGGTACTTCAACCCTGTGGGCGCCCACGAGTCGGGGAAGATCGGCGAGGACCCGACCGGCATCCCGAACAACCTGTTGCCCTTCGTCGCACAGGTGGCGGTGGGCCGCCGCGAGAAGGTGATGGTCTTCGGCAACGACTACCCCACTCCCGACGGCACCGGCGTCCGCGACTACATCCATGTGGTGGACCTCGCAGCCGGCCACCTGGCCGCCCTCGACTACCTGCGCACCCACGCCGGGGTGCACCGCTGGAACCTGGGCACCGGCAACGGTTCCTCGGTCCTGGAAGTCCTCGCCGCCTTCTCGTCCGCCGCCGGCCACGAAATCCCCTACGAATTCGCTGACCGCCGGCCCGGCGACGCGGCGGTCAGCTACGCCGACCCGTCAGCGGCCCTGGCCGACCTTGGCTGGTCCGCGCACCGTTCGCTGTCGCAGATGTGCGAGGATCACTGGCGCTGGCAGAAGCACAACCCCCAGGGCTACGCGAGCTAGGAGACGCCCGGATTCCCCCGGGTATGACGACGACGGCCGGCCACCTCAGGAGGTGACCGGCCGTCGTCGTCGTTAATCAGAAGACACCGATGCGGCGTTCGCTACCGCTACCGCGCGGGGTAGTTGCGCTCCGCCTCGCCCGTGTAGAGCTGCCGCGGGCGACCGATCTTGGTCTGCGGGTCCTGCATCATTTCGCGCCACTGGGCAATCCAGCCCGGGAGGCGGCCAATGGCGAACAACACGGTGAACATCTTCTCCGGGAAGCCCATCGCCTTGTAGATCAGGCCGGTGTAGAAGTCCACATTCGGGTACAGCTTCCGCTCGATGAAGTAGTCGTCGGCGAGGGCCTTCTCCTCAAGCCGCATCGCGATGTCCAACAGTTCGTCGTTTCCGCCGAGCTTGCTGAGGATGTCGTGGGCGGTGGCCTTGACGATGGTGGCGCGGGGGTCATAGTTCTTGTAAACGCGGTGTCCGAAGCCCATGAGCTTCACGCCGTCTTCCTTGTTCTTGACCTTTTCCATGAAGTCTTCGGGCTTCATGCCCTTGCCATGGATGTCGCGGAGCATGTTCAGGACTGCCTCGTTGGCGCCACCGTGCAGCGGGCCGAACAGCGCGTTGATGCCGGCCGAAACCGAGGCGAACATGTTGGCGTTCGAGCTGCCGACCAGGCGGACGGTCGACGTCGAGCAGTTCTGCTCGTGGTCGGCGTGCAGGATCAGCAGCAGGTCGAGCGCCTTGACCATCATCGGGTCCAGGTCGTACGGCTCGGCGGGGAGGCCGAAGGAGAGCCTGAGGAAGTTCTCGACCAGGTTCATCGAGTTGTCCGGGTAAAGCATCGGCTGTCCGATGGACTTCTTGTGCGCGTACGCCGCGATGACGGGGAGCTTCGCCATGAGGCGGAAGGTGGAGAGCTCCACCTGCTCATCGTCGAACGGGTCGAGGGAATCCTGGTAGAAGGTGGACAGCGCCGACACCGCCGACGAGAGCACCGGCATGGGGTGCGCATCACGGGGGAAGCCGCCAAAGAAGCCCTTAAGCTCCTCGTGCAGCAGGGTGTGGCGTCGGATCCGGTCGTCGAACGCGGCCAGCTCGGTGGGGGTGGGCAGATTCCCGTAGATCAGCAGATAGGAGACTTCGAGAAAACTCGAGTGCTGCGCCAACTGGTCGATCGGGTAACCCCGGTAGCGCAGGATGCCCTGGTCGCCGTCGATGTAGGTGATCGCCGAGGTGGTGGCTGCGGTGTTCATGAAGCCGGGGTCAAAGGTGACAGCGCCGGTCTGCTTGAGCAGCTTCGACACATCGTAGCCATTGTTGCCTTCAGCGGCGTTGACCATCGGAAGGCTGAGTTCGCCTCCGTCATAGTGCAGGGACGCACCGTTTTGCTCGGTCATTGAACTCTCCTCTAGGAGTGGGGCATGCATTGGCTCTACGGCACATTCAACTAAAACGCTACCGTCAGGGGCACCCCCAGCGCTAATCCGCCAGCCCCGTCACACTCATTGCGCGGCGGTGAGCCTTGCTGCGGCCGCCGCAATGCCCTGGTCGGTCCCGGTCAGGGCCACCCTGATGAACCCTTTGCCGGCCTCGCCGTAGAAGGTGCCGGGCCCCACGATGATGCCGAGCCGGGCGAACCGTTCGACGGTGGTCCAGGTGTCCTCACCCGCGGTGGCCCACAGGTACAGTCCAGCGGCAGAGTCTTGGATCTTCAGGCCAAAGTGCTGAAGTGCCGGCATCAGTTGTTCCCTGCGCGCCCGGTAAAGGTCCTTCTGGGCCTGCACATGGTCGTCGTCGCCGAGGGCGGCGCGCATGGCAGCCTGAACAGGGAAGGGCACAATCATCCCGGCGTGTTTGCGGGAGTTGACCATGTTCGCGATCAGATCCGGGTCGCCAGCGGTGAACGCCGCCCGGTAACCCGCCATGTTGGATTGTTTGCTCAACGAGTAGACGGCCAGCAGGTTGGTGTGGTCGCCACCGTTCACGCGGGGGTCGAGCACACTGGGTACGGCCTCGCCACCGCGCACGCTGTCCCAGTCGCCCCAGCCCAGCTCCGCGTAGCATTCGTCCGATGCGACGACGGCTCCGAGCGCCCGTGCATCCGTGACAATCCGCTCCAGCTCGGGGGCTGACAACACCTGGCCGGTCGGGTTCCCCGGCGAGTTGACCCACACCAGCCGCACCCGCGCACGGGTGTCGTCGTCAAGGGTGGAGAGGTCGTCGGCGGCCACTGCTGTGGCGCCGGTCAGGAGCGCGCCGATGTCGTAGGTGGGATACGCGACGGTGGGGCGGACGACGACGTCGCCCTCGCCCAGGCCAAGGAGAGTGGGCAGCCAGGCGACGAGTTCCTTGGAGCCGACGGTCGGCAGAATGTTCAGGGGGTCCAAGCCATCGACTCCCCGGCGGCGGGCAAACCAGTCACTGATCGCCACCCGGAGTTCGTGGGTGCCGTGGGTGGTCGGGTAGCCGGGCGCGTCAGCGGCTGCGGTCAGGGCGTCCTGGATGACGGCGGGTGTGGGATCCACCGGGGTGCCGATCGAGAGGTTGACCGCGCCGTCGGGGTGCTCTCCTGCCATCGCCACGTAGGGTGCCATGGCGTCCCACGGATAGTCCGGGAGGGCGATCCCGAACTGCCGGTTTCCGCCCTGGACGCTCATACGTCGTGGGTCTGGGGCGGGAGGGCAGCGATGATCGGGTGGTCCCTGCCGATGTTTCCCAGCTTCGCGGCACCGCCCGGGGAGCCGATGTCGTCGAAGAACTCGACGTTGGCTTTGTAGTACTCGGCCCATTGGTCGGGGGTGTCGTCCTCGTAGTAGATGGCTTCCACCGGGCACACCGGCTCGCAGGCGCCGCAGTCGACGCACTCATCCGGATGGATGTAGAGGGACCGTTCGCCTTCGTAGATGCAATCTACGGGGCATTCCTCGATGCAGGCCTTGTCCTTCAAATCCACGCACGGCTGTGCGATTACGTAGGTCACTTCCCACGCCTTTCCAGTTGGGGCTTTGATTCCGTTTCCAGCTTAACGCAAGGGCCGGTTGCAGCCGCATCGCCTCCACGACCCGCGCTATGACGCTGCCCACTACGATAAACAGAATGGACTCCCCCGGACAGCAGCTGACGCACCTTCCCGTGGGTACCCGCGTGGTGGTGCGGTATCGCATCGATGGTGGACTGACGGATGCGCTGGGCGATCTGGTGCACGTTGACAGCGTCAGCTGCACGGTACGGACCCGGCGGCAGGGCGACGTCGTTATCAATCTGGACCTCGTGACCGCTGCGAAGCCCGTTCCTCCCCCGCCGCCCCGCCGTCCCCGGCGGTTCTAGCCCGGTGTGCTCACCCTGGCACCGAATATCCCATCGAACCCACCCGATCAGTGGGACTGTCTAGATATTCCCACCGGTGGGTGCTGTTCAGTGGGAACGTACGCATCGATCACCTGTCTGACCAGCTGAAGGAACACCTCCGGGTGGTCGACCAGCAGTGCGTATGAAGCCCGCAGCACTGGAATTCGCTTGATCACAAGCAGGTTTCCCCGCCGACGATCTTCCTCGAAGTCTGATGCCCCGCTGTGAAACTGACGGCCATCTGCTTCGATCCCCAGCACCTTTTCGACAATCAGGTCCAGCCGTCCCACCCCTTTGACGTAGACCTGGGACTGGAAGCTGTATCCGGCCCGACGCAGGTAATATTTTGACACCGTTTCGATGATCGACTGCGAGAATGGGTCAATCATGTCGATGACTGTTCGAAGCGATGCATCCCGACGGCCGGACGCCCTGCGCCGAAGGGCGTCAATGGTGACTTCGCCCAGGACTACCGCGGACTCGACGATGCACAGCGCATCCAGCTCGGGCAGACACCTCATGCACTGAACGCAGATATCAAGAATGGTCAGGGGTTTTGACGATCGGTGGACCTTGAACGCCTGATCCAGCGAGCGGCCATGGTCAATGCTGACATGAATCTGCGTCGGTGGACGCAGGACCCATAGTCCGTGCCGCGTGGCCGCGCTGATGCAGGCGAGGTCAGCACCCGCGCAGGCAGCGGCTAGGGCGGAGCGGTTGGCGTTGGGAAGGCAATAGACTCCGCGGCAAGGTTTGGATAGCTGGCCTGCAGAGAGCGCTGCGGCGAGTTGGTGACTACTGATTCCGTTGGCGACCAGATCCTTGCGCCGGGCAACTCCACCACCTGCGGCCATCAGATTGAGAAGATCCATGAATGAATACTGCTCCCGGACAGCTCTCCTTGTGGGGGCGGGAGGCTGGATGTGGACAATCCTCAGCCGCAATGGCGAACTGTCCCACCGAAGCCCACGAGTCAGTGGGACTGTCTAGACAATTCCACTGAATAACCCTCGTCACTGGGACACACTGCGGCTTCCAGAGCTGGAGCGGGCAGTGATTGGAAATTGTCAACCACTCGGCCGGTCTGACGTATCATTTAAGCCATGGATACTGATGAGGACGTACAGGCGCGCGGCCGTGCGCTCAGCTCCCCCGTTAGACTGCGAATCCTCCGGTTATGCCTCCACAAGGGCAGAACCAACAAGGAAATTGCCGAAATCCTCGACCTGAACCCAGCGACCGCGCTGCACCACGTGCGGACCCTGCTGGCCACCGAGTTCCTCGCCGCAGAAGAGCCCCGTACCGGTAACCGTGGAGCGAAGGAAATCCCCTACCGCGCGACAGGTTTGTCGTGGCGCAGCAGGATTCCCAATGCCGCACCGGTGCTGGTGGAAACGTTCCTGCAGGAGATTGACGGTCTGAACCCGTCCGAAATTGATGTCTGGCGCCTCGGAGTACGACTCAACGAGGACAATCGCACCGAGATGATGCGCAGGATCCGCGAAATCCTCGAAGAATACGCGGTGCGTGACTCCGACACCGACGGCACCGCAACCTCGATCATGCTGGCCCACCACCTGGACCGCAGCGCCGACTAGGCAAAAGCTACACGGCGCGAAGCCTGTTTGGGCGCCGGGGACGCAGCGCCCACCAGGACACCAGGGTCGCCAGGAGCGTGGCGACGGCCACTCCAAAAACCCAGACACTTCCGGCGATTGCCGCTGGCAGCGCCGGATCCGCTCCCGTATCGGTCAGGACCAGGGGATAGGTCTCGACGGCGGCAAACCACCCCACCACGAGGTACGCCACCCCGCCGACCACGGGGCTCAAATACACGTTCCGGGCACACACCGCAGCGAAAACAGCAGTGCTTCCCACCAGGACGATAGCGGCCAGGGCCCCGAGGGGCACGGTCAACCCAGCCAGATCCCATCCCCGGGCGTGCAGCGCGGTCCCCAGGATGGCTGCGGCCACCCCAGCAGCGACCGAACCTGCCAGCGAAAGCCAGCGGGACGCGGGACGCCACGCAGAGTTCCCCCGATTACGGTCACCAGGGGTACTGCCCCCCGAACGACCGACGACGACGGCGGCAGGGCGCCGCGCGTCGTCGTCAGTCAGTCCCGGAGGAGGATCCTGCAACGTCAGCGACCCTAGACGCGGGCGCGTGAACGAGCCGCACGCATCCGCTCGTTGGCGTCGAGGATCAGCTTGCGGATCCTGATCGACTCAGGGGTCACCTCGACACACTCGTCTTCGCGGGCGAATTCCAGCGACTCCTCCAGCGTGAGCTTGCGGGGAGGGGTCAGGTTCTCGAAGGTGTCAGAGGAGGCCGCACGCATGTTGGTGAGCTTCTTTTCCTTGGTGATGTTCACGTCCATGTCGTCGGCGCGTGAGTTCTCGCCGACAATCATGCCCTGGTACACCTCGGAGGTGGGCTCCACGAAGAATGAGCCGCGCTCCTGCAGGTTGATCATGGCGAACGGGGTGACAACTCCGGCACGGTCAGCGATCATCGAACCGTTGGTGCGGTACTCGATGTCACCGGCCCACGGCTCGTAGCCCTCTGAGTACGAGGAAGCGATGCCGGCGCCGCGCGTGTCGGTGAGGAACTTGGTGCGGAAGCCGATGAGGCCGCGGGCGGGAACGATGAATTCCATCCGCACCCAGCCGGTGCCGTGGTTGGACATGTTGATCATCCGGCCCTTGCGGGTTGCCAGGATCTGGGTGACGGCGCCGAGGTACTCCTCAGGGACGTCGATGGTCATGTGCTCCATCGGCTCGTGGACCTTGCCGTCAACCATCCGGGTAACAACCTGTGGCTTTCCGACGGTCAGTTCGAACCCTTCGCGGCGCATCTGCTCCACCAGGATGGCAAGAGCGAGCTCGCCACGGCCCTGGACTTCCCAGGCGTCGGGACGCTCGGTGGGAAGAACCTTCAGGGAGACGTTGCCGATCAGTTCACGGTCCAGGCGATCTTTCACCTGGCGCGCGGTGACCTTGGCCCCCTTGACCCGGCCCGCGAGGGGCGAGGTGTTGATACCGATGGTGACCGAGATGGCCGGATCGTCGACGGTGATCAGCGGCAGTGGCTGAGGGTTGTCAATGTCGGTCAGTGTCTCACCGATGGTGATGTCTTCGATGCCGGCGACGGCGACGATCTCGCCCGGTCCGGCAGAATCGGTGGGCACACGATCGAGGGCGCGGGTGGCTAACAGCTCGGTGATCTTGACTGACTTCATTTCACCGTTGTGACGCGCCCAGGCAACGGTCTGGCCCTTGCGCAGGGTGCCGTTGAAGATACGCAGCAGGGCGAGACGGCCGAGGAACGGTGAGGCGTCCAGGTTGGTCACGTGGGCCTGCAGCACGCCCTCCGGGTTGTACCGTGGCGCTGGGATGTGATCGATGATGGTCTTGAACAGTGGCTCAAGGTTGTCATTCGACGGAACCGTTCCATCGGCGGGCTGCTCAAGCGAGGCTGCGCCTTCACGGGCTGCGGCGTACACCACGGGAACGTTCAGCACCGAATCGAGGTCCAGGTCAGGAACTTCGTCGGACAGGTCTGACGCGAGGCCCAGGAGGAGGTCCATGGATTCGCTGACCACTTCGTCGATCCGCGAGTCGGGGCGGTCGGTCTTGTTGACCAGCAGCACCACGGGGAGCTTCGCGGCCAGGGCCTTACGCAGCACGAAACGGGTCTGGGGCAGAGGGCCTTCCGAGGCATCAACCAGCAGAACGACGCCGTCAACCATCGACAGTCCACGTTCCACCTCACCGCCGAAGTCGGCGTGGCCGGGGGTGTCAATCACGTTGATCGTGATGGTCTCACCGTTAGCCGACGGGCCGTCGTAGAAGACGGTGGTGTTCTTGGCGAGAATGGTGATGCCCTTTTCGCGCTCAAGGTCGCCCGAGTCCATGACCCGGTCTGCCACGTCGCCGTGGGCTGCGAAGGAATTGGTCTGCCGGAGCATGGCATCAACCAAGGTGGTCTTTCCGTGGTCAACGTGGGCCACGATGGCAACGTTGCGGAGGTCGCTGCGAACAGCTGTGTTGCCTGTGGTTTCAGACATGCGTAATGACTCAATTCAGTAATCTTGAGGGGAATCTAGCGTTATGAGGACGGCGCCTGCTTGTACCAGTCTAAGCTCTCAGGAAAAAATGGCCTAACGCAGGGACCATTTCGGGTCAAAATCACAGCTCTTTCGCCGGTCACTGCAACGCCCGACGGCGGCCCACCCCCAGGGAGCGAGCCGCCGTCGGACCGGTCGGTGACCAGCAGTTTGCGCCAGACAGCGTCCGGTGGCACAAAAAAGCGGCCCGTCCCAGAGGGACGGGCCGCTGCTGCTTTCTGCGCTATCTCGAGCCGCAGGACGTGTGCTCGGAGGAGGCTAGGACTTCTTCGAGCGGGAGAGCTTCCAGCGCCGGGTGGAGCTGGTGCCCGCCGAGCCTGAGGCTTCCTCGAGATGGTAATCCGCAAGCTGGTCCTGGATCTGCTGATCCATGCGATCGGACATGTGCTCGTTGACCTGGTCTGTGACCTGGTCGGCGAGGGCGTTGCGGGCCTGGCGTCGCTGGGCACGCAGGAACTGCTGGTGCTCGTCGTGGAAGGCCTTCGCTGTCGCAATGCACATGAAGATCATCACCACGCTGAACGGCAGGGCCGTGAGGATCGCGGCGGTCTGGATTGAGGCCAGCCCGTCGTCCCCGACGAGCAGGAGCGCGATCGCCACTGATGCTGCAGCAACGGCCCAGAACGCACGGACCGAGTTCTTCGGATCCGGGTGCCCGCCCGTGGAGATCATGCTCATCACCAGCGCGCCGGAGTCCGCGGAGGTGATGAAGAAGATGGCGATCAGGATGATCGCGCCGATCAACAGGATCGGCCCACCGGGAAGCTCGGTGAGCAGCCCGAACAGGGCGTTGTTGGTGTCAACCGCTCCGTCTTCGCCCACCAGGCCGCCCTCACCGAACAGTTCGCGGTAGAGAGCTGATCCGCCGAGCACCGAGAACCACAGGAAAGTAAGCATGGTGGGTACCAGCAGCACGCCGGCAACGAACTCGCGCACGGTGCGGCCCTTGGAGATACGGGCAATGAAGATACCTACGAACGGGGCCCAGGAAATCCACCAGCCCCAGTAGAAGGTGGTCCAGGCGGACTGCCAGGCTTCGCCGTCGGCCCCGGCGAACGCCAGGGTGTCGAAGGTGAGTCCGATGACGTTCTGCAGGTAGTTACCAATCGACTGAACGAACTCACGCAGCAGGAACAGGGTGGGACCAGTAAAGAGGATGAACAGCAAAAGTACGCCGGCCAAGACCAGGTTGGTGTTGGAGAGCCACTTCATGCCCTTGCCGACGCCGGAAACCACGGAGACCAGGGTCAGCGCCGTGATGCAGAGGATCAGGCCCACCTGGGTGAACTTGGTTGCCTCCACGATGTTGGCGGTGTCAAGACCGGCCGACATCTGGAGCACTCCGAGGCCCAAGGAGGTGGCGACACCGAAGAGCGTACCCACCAGGGCGATGACGTCGATCGCGTCGCCCCATTTACCCTTGACCTTGTCGCCCAGCAGCGGCTCAAGGGTCCAACGGATCGAGATCGGGCGGCCGCGGCGGTGGACCGCGTAGGCGATCGCAAGACCCACCACCACGTAGATGCTCCAGGCGTGCAGTCCCCAGTGGAGGAAGGTCTGGGTGAGGGCCTGCTGGGCCAGCTCGATGCCGGTCCCTTCAGTTCCGGGAGGCGGAGCCGCGAAGTGGTTCAGCGGCTCGGCAACACCCCAGAACACCAGGCCGATGCCCATGCCCGCAGCGAAAAGCAGCGCAAACCAGGACATCAGTGAAAACTCGGGACGATCCTCGTCCTTACCGAGCCGGATGTCTCCGAAGCGGCTCAGTCCGACCCAGAGGGAGAACACAACGAACATGGCGACGATTGCCACGTAGTACCAGCCGAACCCGCTGATGACGTTCGTCTGGATGGCGCCAAAGACCTCTGCGGCCGTGGAGGGGAAGATGAGGGCGAAGCCCACGAACACCACGATGAGGGCAGCTGCTGGAATGAACACCGCTTTGGACAGCCGTGAGGCAGGCTGCGGTTTTCCTTCCGTGGGATGGCCGTCTTGCTCGCCGGGTGGACTATCGGTTGCCGGAATTCCGGACCTGAGGGACATTCGAGTTACTCCTCGTACGTTTCGATTTAGGGTGAGAAAGACTATTGACACGCCGCTGCAAAGGCAGTAGAGCCTATCCCACCCTACAGAAGTAAGGCTCCTTATGCATAAGGTCCCCCTTAACCTGCGAACGACGGCGGCCTATCCCCGCAGGGACAGGACTCCGTCGTTCGCGCCGGTTTTGTGAGGGACTACTCGGCTGACGCCAGGAGTTTCGCCCGCAGTTCGCGGCGTTCGCGCTGCTTCTCCGGGTTGGGCAACGGCACCGCTGCCAGCAGTCGCTGGGTGTACGGGTCCTGTGGTCGCCGAAGAATCTGGTCCCGGGTGCCCTGCTCCACAATCTTGCCGCGCCGCATCACGCAGATACGGTCGGACATGAGGTCGACGACGGCGAGGTCGTGGGTCACGAAGAGGCAGGCGAAGCCCAACTCCTGCTGCAGGTTCTTCAGCAACTCCAGGACGGTGGCCTGCACCGAGACGTCGAGCGCCGACGTCGGCTCATCGGCGACCAGCAGCTTGGGTTTCAGGGACAGCGCCCGGGCAATACCAACCCGCTGCTTCTGGCCGCCGGACAGCTCGTGGGGGTACCGGTTGCGGTAGGCGCGCGGCAGTTCCACCTGGTCAAGGAGTGTTTCGATCCGCTTCTGCAGGTCCGCACCCTTGGCTACCTTGGCGAGGAACATGGGCTCGCCGATGCTTTCACCCAGGGGAAGGCGAGGGTTCAGGGATGAGGAGGGATCCTGGAAAACCATTCCAACATTGCGTCGCAGCTCGAAGAGTTCCTTGCGGGTGGCGTTGGAAATCTCCTTGCCCGTGACGGTCAGGGATCCTTCGGCGACAGGCAGAAGACCAACCGCAGCCCGGCCGATCGTGGTCTTTCCTGATCCCGACTCCCCCACCAGGCCGAGGATCTCTCCAGGGTAGATTGCCAGGTTCGCGCCTTCCACTGCGCGGAACGCTGGCACCCGGCCCTGTTTGGGATATTCGATCGCCACGTCCGTCAGCTTGAGGACTGCCTCACCCCGCGAGGTGTCGGCCGCCCGTTCCTTCTCCTCCAGGCGGGCCTGGTTCTCGCGTTCGCGGCGCATCAGTTCGTCGTGGTCCACCCCGCGCAGCTCGGTGGACGTGGCGGCGGCCAGCGCCGCGGTGATGTCCACCTCATCGGTGCCTTCGCCGCCCTGCCCGAGGTGGGGCACGGCTGCGAGCAGCTTACGTGTGTACTCGTGCTGCGGGTTGTGGAAGATCTGTTCGGCGGTGCCAGCCTCGACGATTCTGCCCTTGCTCATGACCACAATGTGGTCGGAGAGGTCGGCGACGACCCCCATGTCATGGGTGATCAGCACGATGGCGCTGTTGAGCTTGCTGCGCAGATTGCGCATCAGATCGAGGATTTCTGCTTGGACCGTCACATCGAGGGCGGTGGTTGGCTCGTCAGCGATCAGCAGTTTCGGGTCGCAGGAGAGCGACTGGGCGATCATGGCGCGCTGGCGTTGCCCACCCGACAACTGGTGCGGATAGGATTTGAAGGCCTTGTCCGGATCCGGCAGTTCGACCATCTCCAGCAACTTCAAGGCGCGCTCTTTCGCCTCTTCAGGTGAGATCTCGTTGTGCAGCCGGATCGTCTCAACGATCTGGAAGCCGATCGTGTAGACCGGGTTCATCGCCGTCATCGGCTCCTGGAAGATCACGGCGACGTCGCGGCCGCGGATCTGCCGAAGCTTGCTCCCCGTCAGGCCCAGAATTTCCCTCCCATTGAGCTTGACGCTGCCGGAGGTGCGGCTGTTCTCGGGCAACAGCCCCAGCAGCGACATCGAGCTGGCGCTTTTGCCGGAACCGGACTCACCGACGATTGCGAGTACCTCACCGGCCCTGACCTCATAGTTGAGGTCAATGGCCGCAGGCACCCAGACCTTGTCCACCCCGTAGTCAACGCTGAGGCCCCTGACCTCCAGCACTGGCACGTCGCTTCGAGGTGGCTGCCCTGAGTCCGAGTTGATGATGACGCCGTCGGTCATGATTCTGCTTTCCTTCCGCCCGTGGCCTGCCACATTCTGGTGATTAGTGGCCTGGCCCGGAATCCTGAAACTATATGGGTATGAGTCGCCCGAATGATGCCGCCAGCCCCGTTGTGTTCAAACCCCGGTTCGGCAAGTGGTTTGCGTCCCTGACCTGGGTGCTGGCGGGGATCGGCATTGTGCTGTCGGTCTTCAGCGATGGCGTCGAGGGCCTGGTGTCCGCGTGGCCCCTGCTCGCCCTGGCCTACTTTGGCTGGTTGCTGTTCTGGTATCCCTCGGTGGTTGTTGCCGACAATGCTGTCACGCTGAATAACCCGGTGCGGTCCATCTCCGTCCCGTGGCCGGCGCTTATCCATGTCGACACAAAGTTCGCGCTCACCCTGGTCACCGTCCGGGGCAGCCATACCGCGTGGGCAGCACCGGCGCCCGGGGTGTGGGGCACTCACCGGGGGAAGCCCGAGCATGTTCAGGGGCTCCCCGAATCCAGCTACGGTCCTGCTCAATCGATCCGGCCTGGAGACCTGAAAAACACCGACTCGGGTGCGGCAGCCTTCCTGGTGCGAACCCACTGGGCGACGCTCGTCGACGGCGGCCTGATTGACGCTGACGCCACTGAAACGACCACTGTGACGTCCCGCTTCCACTGGATTGCTATCGGTTGCGCTGTTGCACTGATCGCCGCCAATGTGATCGCCTTCTCCATGGTCTAACCGGTGGGCGCGGCGCAGTTGCACCGCTGCCACACCCACCGGATGAACCCTGCGCCTCGGCATCTTAGGCCTCGGGACGGTTGGGATCGGAGATGTCGCCCGAATGCACTGCCTTCTTGGCATTGAACTTCTTCTGCCGCGGGTCAAACGCATCCCGGAGACCGTCACCAATGAAGTTGATCGACAGACAGATCAGGATGATGAAGAGCCCCGGCCACCAGAACAGCCAGGGACGGGTGTTGAATGCCTGCTGGTTATCGCTGATCAGGCTGCCCAGGGAAATGTCCGGAGCCCTCACACCGAGCCCCAGGAAGGACAGCGCGGATTCGAGCAGGATTGCCGAGGCCATCACCAGGGTGGTGTTGACGATGATGACACCGACGGCGTTCGGCAGGATGTGCTTGAAGATGATCCGGGTGTCGGATGCGCCGGCGATCCGGGCAGCATCAACGAACTCGCGCTCTCGCAGGGAAAGGAATTCGCCGCGGACCAAACGTGCGAGTCCGGTCCAGATGATGAGTCCCACGAAGACGCCCAGCAGGATCACTCCGGCGCTGCCGCCCATAATGGTCCGCAGGAAGGTGCCGTTCCCGGTGAGGTTGTTGCCCACGCTGCCCAGTACGGCGGCGAGGATGATCAGGGGGATCACGATGATGACGTCGGTGAACCTCATCAGCACTGCTTCGACCCAACCGCGGAAGTACCCGGAGACACCACCAATGATGACTCCGAGGATGCCTCCGAGGATGCCGATGATGAACATGATGATCAGGGACAGCTGGGTCCCACGCATGGTCATCGCAAACAGGTCACGACCAACGCGGTCCTGACCGAATGGGTGGTCACCGAAGTCGAACGGCAGGACCCAGGTGGGAGCCCCGTTCGGAGTCGCCAAAGGAAGCGTCTGGACGTAGTTCCATTTCCACCAGCCGGGGATACCTGCGTACCCAATCGAGGTGAAGGCCATGATCACCACGAAGACGAAGACAACCATACTGACGACGGCAGCGGAGTTGCCAAAGAACCGTTTACGGACGATCTGACCCTGGCTCAGACCGATCGAGTCGTCCTTCGCCGGGGTGGGCTTTTTCTTGTTCTCTGCTCTCGTGCTCATGCTTTTACCCTCACTCGTGGGTCGAGTACCGAGTAGACCAGGTCAGCAACCAGGTTGAAGACCAGGGCCAGAATGCCGGTAATCAGGAAGACTCCCATGATGGGATTTGGATCAACGCGTCCTAGGGCACCGATGAAGAGTTGGCCCATGCCGCTGAAGGCAAAGACTTGCTCGGTAATGATGGCGCCGCCAATCAGACCGCCGATATCGAACGCCACGAGGGTGGCCAGCGGAATGAGCGCGTTGCGGAAGGCGTGACGCATGACCACCGTGCGCTCCCCCAGGCCCTTGGCCCGGGCGGTGCGGATGTAGTCCTGGTTCATGATCTCCAGCATTGACGCGCGGGAGTAGCGGCTGTAACCAGCCAGGGAGATCAGCATGAGGGCGATGGTTGGGAGCAGCAGGTGGGTGAACGTGTCGATGCCCATGATCCAAAAGTCGCCGTCAAGATTCGGGGTTGACGAACCGAGGGTAGCGATTGGCCTGCCACGGATGCGGTTGTTGTCCGAGTACAGCGGCCAGGACTGCATGAAGCGATCGAGCAGGATAGTGAACCCCATGAGGAACGCTGTCAGCCCGGCCGCATTCATGCTCTGACGCCGGTCGTAGCCGCCCATGAAGTAGCCGACCGCAACGCCGACCAGGACAGTGACGATGGCCAGTAGGACGATCATGAGCGGGGTGGCCAGATCCAGGAGTGGCTGGACCGCAAAGTAGGCGATGAGACCGATTCCCACGGTGATCAGGGAGGAGTACAGGGCCTTACGGTTTTTGAGCCCGGCAGTCAGCAGGGTGATCCCGTAGGCGATGCCCACGCCGGCGATTGCGATCACTACTGGGCCGAAGCCTGGCGAGCTGAACCACTGCGTGATGTCAAGGAAGAACAGGATGGCAGCCGCAAAGGCGAACCCTGCGGCGGCTGCGATGAGTCGCTTCTTCAATGTTCCACGTGCCACCAGATACCAGATGAACGCACTCGCCAGGCTGGTAATGAGAATGGCTGTGAGAGAGATATTCGGATCGGCGAGGAACGTATTGAAGCTGATCGCTCCGTATTCCTTGAGGAGAACCGCCACCCAGAAGATGGGGAGAGAGAAGAAGAGGAATGCCATGAAGGTCACGCCGTAGTCCAGCCCGCTGTACTGCCGGAGGGCGGTGATGATTCCCAGCGAGATACCGATGAGGATCGCGAGGACGGTGGCACCGGTCACCAGGAGAATGGTTTGTCCCATTGCCCGGCCCAGGAGCTGGGTCACCTCGATGCCGGCGATGCTGCTGCCGAGGTCGCAGGTAGCGGCGAAGGGGATGAGGCAGCTTGCGGCGCCACCCAGCCATTCGAAGTAACGGATAGGGGCGGGGACGTCCAGACTCAAGAGGTCTGTCCGCAGCTGGATGAGCGTGTCCCGGTTGGGGACGTTACTCTCGCGCAAGTCCCTCAACGGATCGCCTGATGCTGCGGTCAGCATGTAGACGATGAAGGATGCGCCCAGCAGGATGAGTACGGCAGCAACTAAGCGCCGGACGATGTAGGTCACCATAGTGTTTATAACCTCAATGTTAAGGTTCCGGGGATCACCCGGCGTTGTGGCAAAAGTGTAATGCACCTAATAGTCAGCCGATATTTGGGAGATCCCAATCGCTTTCCTGGGCACGTCTTCGGGTACTTCAGGCACTAGAAAAGCGCTGGGGCCAGTGGTCCGGCCCCAGCGCTTTCAGATCTAGCACATTAGGTCGTGGGTGTGGCCGAATTACTCAGCAACGTTCCATTCCCAGAAGTTCCACCAGATTCCTTCTTGGGTCGGGCTGAAGCCGACGCCTTCGATGGAGTCGCTGGCGGCATTGATGCCGATCGACTGGAACAGTGGCAGGCCGTAGCCGGTGTCGAACAGACGGGTGTCGACGATGGTCTGCAGTTCCTGCTGCTCAGCTTCATCAGTGGTGACGATCAGCTCATCCATAGCGGCCTGAGCTTCCTCATCGCAGAATCCGCTGAAGTTGGATGCCGAACCACAACCGTACAGCTGCGGAACGCCGGTGACGCCGACGCCGGTGCTGACCCAGCCAAAGATGGTCGCGTCATAGGTGCCGGTTCCGAGGGCAGAACCCCACTCGTTACCGGGGAGACCGCCGTCAACAACTACGAAGCCTGCCTGCTCGGCGCTCTCAGCGATGAGGGTGTAGGCGTCAACACGGTTGGGGTTGTCGACGCTGTACATGATGCGGACCTCTGGGGTAGCACCGTCAAGCAGCTCGGTGGCTCCTTCGATGTCTACCTCGTCGTACATATCCGAACCGTTTTCAGGCACTGCGGCTTCGTAGCCGGGGGTGCCGACGTCGAAGATGTGGGAGTTCCTGTGATCTGCTTCGGGGTCGAGCTGACGGATGGTTGACTCAACAATCGCATCGCGAGGGATCGTCATCATGAACGCCTTGCGGACGTTCTCATCTTCGAAGACACCGCTGTAGTTGAGGTCAAGGTGATCGAAGGAGAGTTCGTCACCTTCGAAGATGTTGACGCCATCGAGGGCTTCGAGTGAAGCCAGCGTGTCGGCGGATGCCTGCGGCTGGATGACGTCGACGTCGCCGTTCTGCAGGCCCTGGACCTGGGCAGTGGCGTCACCGATGTAGCGGATGGTGATTTCGTCGAGCTGGGTCTCGGGGCCCCAGTTGTAGTCCTCGTTCTTGACGAGGGTCATTGACTGGTCGGGCGTCATTGCGTCAACGATGTACGGTCCGCTGGACAGGTACATGGCTGGATCGTCAGGAAGGGTGGTGGTGTCGAACGCGGTGTTCCAGATGTCGGCAACAGGCTGCAGATCGGGACGCTCCTGGGGATCCTCCGGGTCACCCTCAGGGGTGTTCTGGATGAGCTCAATCAGTGCATCTTCGTCAGCCAGACCAGCCTGGGTGGCGACCACGTGCGCTGGGGTGTCGATCACGCCGTAGGCGATTTCCCAGTCGGCGTAGGGCTCGGTGTATTCGATGGTGATGGAACGGCCATCTTCACCCAGTTCGGGGAGGAGGGACAGATCTAGGCCAGCGGTGCTCGCAGCAGTGAAGTACGTAGTGCCGGTTTCTGCTTCGGCGTCTGCATCATCGAAGTAGCCGGAGCTGACGGCCCAGGAGAACAGGAGGTCCCCACCGTCGATGGGCTCGCCGTCGGACCAGGCGACACCCTCGTTCACGGTGTAGGTGACCGTCAGGGGATCCTCGGAGACGACTTCGTAGGATCCGAACTCTTCCCGGGGAACAACCTCGAGCTGGTCGTTGATGTAGTTGAACCCCGACTTGGTCAGGTAGCTGACCTTGCCGTTGATGTCCACGTTGCCTGTGGCGCTGTCTGAGTTGAACGAGGTAAACGGGTTTACCTCGGCAACGCTGACGACGCCGCCACTTGAGGCTCCGGTGTCACCGCTTGCGTCTGGGTCAGAATTGCCGTCGCCGCTGTCAGTGCTGGCGCAGGCGCTGAGTGCAAGTGCAGCGATTGCTGCGACTCCAACAGCTTTGGAAGTACGTCCGAAACGCATTCCGCCTCCTATTTCATGTTCTGGAAATAGCTCAATGTGGTTTTACAAAGAGCTGACACGCCCCCGCGAGAGGAGTGGCGTGCCTCACATGACTAGAAGCATAAATGCTAATTGTTGCGGCGAGGTGTCATAACCCCCGGCGCGTCCGGGTTGTTACCGAGATGCAACCAAATTTATTTCCAGCCATCGCACAGCTGATTCCCAGCCCCCGCTGATCATCAATATTCGCCCAGTTTTTGTACAGGAAATTCGCTGGACCCTCCTCGGGCAGCAACCGCGAAGATACGCTCTCAACAACAAGAGCTCAGTCGGCTACCCGCCACAGTTGTTTCGATCCCGGTACAACTTGAGCTCACTCTCGCGAAGCGGATCCTCGTTGCGCACCTTCTGCCTTGGAGACCCGCTTGTTGCTGATCAAATCTGCCATTCTCGTAGTGTGCGCCTTCCTTCTATTGGCTGGCAGTCTCATCGCTCCCCAACCAGCTACGTCGGCTTCCGCATTCAGCGACGTTCCACCGGGCACACCGTTCCATTCCGAAATCACCTGGTTGGCAACCCAGAACATCTCCACCGGCTATCCTGACGGAACCTTCAAGCCGGGACAGCCCGTCAATCGGGACGCTATGGCGGCCTTCCTATACCGCTTGGCAGGCAAGCCATCGTTCAACTCGCCCGCGCAGTCGAAATTCGTCGACGTTCCAGTGGGATCGCAATTCTTTAAAGAGATTCATTGGCTTGCCTCCTCCGGGATTGCAACTGGTTGGTCCGATGGGACATTCAAACCGCTTCAACCAGTTAAGCGGGACGCGATGGCTGCCTTCCTCTACCGCTTCGCCGTCAGCCCCGAGTTCGCTCCCCCAAGAGCAGCAGCCTTCGGCGATGTTCCGGTCGGTGTCGAGTTCTATAAGGAGATCTGCTGGCTTGCGACCACCGGAATCTCTACCGGGTACCCAGGCGACGTCTTCAAGCCGCTGCAAGCCGTCAACCGCGACGCGATGGCAGCTTTTATGTACCGGACCGCCTCCGAATTGCCCCCAAATCACATCCTGCCGTTGATACCCGTGACAAAGGATTTCAGGCTCTATCCGTTCAGTACTTCTGCGTTCTCCAACACCAGAGTGGGACCTGCAATAAGGTTCGCCAGCGCGTCTGACCCACGGCACTCAACATTTCTCTCCGGCGGAACCAACGTCAACAGCGAGCGGTGGTCCATCTCCGTTCAACAAGCCTCGCAAAGCGATCCGGTGGCCACGGTGCGTGCCGACGCCGGCGGCACCCACTCCATCAGGATGCCGCTCAACGCGACCACCACCGGCGGGACCGACCAACACATGTCGATCATCCAGCCCGACGCTCAAACTGCTTACGAGGCCTGGGGGATGCAGCGGATATCCGCAACTGAGTGGACCGCCCGCTACATCGTTAAGACCGACATTCGCGGCGAGGGAATGACAGCTGGGGCTCGGGCTTCTGGAATCAGCCATCTCCATGGCTTGATTCGCAAGGACGAGCTGAAGAACCTCGACATCAACCATAGCCTCGCGATTGGTATCGACAATGCGCAGCTCAAGAGCGTTAACAGCGGCACCGGCGTCTGGCCAGCACGGCGAGAGGATGGCGATTCAGCGCGGGCCTACACGGGGAATATCCCTATGGGCTCAATGCTCGCCCTTCCTCAAGGCACCGCCCTGGGTGGGCTTGGACTGTCGCCAGAGGGATATGCGCTCGCTGAAGCGCTGCAACACTATGGCGGACATGTCCTGGTCCGCTCCAGCGGGGTGACACTCTATGCGGAGCCAGCATCAGACCAGACACAGGTCAAAGCCCTTAAGAATGACTGGGCGAAACTTCGTCCCCTGCTGCGCGTTGTCACCAACAACACAAGAGACAACATTGCTGGCGCCCGCTGATTGTTTGTGACACCAGTGAGCTCACTCAACTGTATTTTCGGGTTTAGGCAATTCCGGTTCTGCAAACCAGCCGGAAGCTGACCGGCTACTTGCGTAACGGCCATGGTCTTTGTCAATGAAACAGCGTTGTCTGGGACCGGTCAGTCATCCGATTGCCGCCACGGGCCCCACTGCTCGGCACCAGGCACATCGCCGCGGGTCCACCACTGGGTCCGGTACACCCTGTCCTCGAAGACCACGCGGCGGCCCTCGGTGTACACCTCGTTTTCGTCCCACGGAACGGGTGCAACGTCCGCTGCCTCATCTACCGACGGTGAGGGGTCGGAGTCCGCCGCTCCCTGGGTGGTCGGGTCCTGGACAGCGGTCGGCGTACCGGGTGCCGACGTCGGGCTGGATGGCTGGACTGTTGGCTCGGGCATCACCCGGTCACGGGCAGGGCCCGTCGCAGCGTCGCGCAGTTGATCGGACAGCACAGCAAAGAGCGAGCCGTCCCGGTTGCCGGCCAGGTCCCACCACATTCCACCGCCCAGTCCACGCTCCAGGATGTAGTCACTCTTGAGGCGCACGGTCTCGGGGTTGTCGTAGCTCCACCACTGATCGCCGTCGAACCGCCAGGCCGTACCCAGGATCGAGTCGGTGAACTCTTCACCAACCTCAAGCAGTTCGTCGTAGTCCTCGAGGCCGGGTTCTTCGCCACCCGGTGCAGGCCCGGTGGCTGTACCCCAGGGCTCTGCGGAGTCAGCTCCGGACCAGCCCCTGCCGAACGCTGCGAGGCCGAGCCCGAGCTGGGCGGGATCGATCCCTGCATCGAGATAGGCGCTCACGGTCCGGTCGACCGAAAAACGTTCACCATCTTCACGAGGATCGTCCGGATCGTCGAAGAGGTTCACCTGGTGTCCGGTGAGGTTCGGCTCCCAGGTTCCCCATAGGTCGTAGCCCTGGATGTTTCCAAAGTCCAGGTACTCGAACAAGGCGGGGTCGTTCCACCCGCCAGCCTCGATGACCACCGGATTTGCGGGCAGGAAGGCGCTCAGGGAGTAGGAGGCACCGGTGGTTGAACCGTAGGCGTCGAGCTGTGCCCGGAACTCCTGCAACAGCAACCGGAAGTTCTCGGCGTCGTTCTCGGTGTCCACACCGTTCCCTTCGAGACCCTTGTCGGTGCCCGGCCACTCCCAGTCGATGTCGATGCCGTCGAACAGGCCGGCAGCGGCGCCGACCCCTCCCCTGCCCTCAATAACCGGAAGGTTTCCCTTGATGTACAGGTCGATGCAGGAGGCCACCAGGGCTTTCCGGGATTCGTCGGTGGCGGCGGCGCGGGAAAAGTTTTTCGACCAGGTCCATCCACCGAGCGAGATTACGGCGCGCAACCCGGGGTTGGCTGCTTTCAACTGCTTCAGCTGGTTGAACGATCCTGTCAGCGGTTGCTCAGCCGTGTCCGGCGTACCGGCAATCGAACCGGCGGCGTCGTAGGCCATGCCGTAGTCCGCCCAGGCATCGGAGGCGCCGTCCGAGCCATCCGGTCCGCTTTCCTGAGCCTTGTTTGCCTGGAAGCAGGTGAGGGTCTCGTGGTGGATGTTGCCGAAGGCATAGTTGATGTGGCTCAGGTTGCCCGCCGCGCCCGAGTCCTGAAGGTCCTTCATTGTGTATTGGCGTCCGTAGACCCCCCACTGGGGGAAATAGCCAACGCTCCGGTAGCCGTTGATGAGAGCAGGAGTGGTGGCTGCGTCGTCGGGACTCTTTCCCTCCGAGGAACCATCGAAGGAACAGGCGGCGATGCCGCTGATTCCGAGTAGCGCGACGACGGCCAGGACGACGATCCGTTGGGATCGGCGCGGGCGCACTCGTTTCATTTTTCCTCCGGCATGTGAGACCAGCACCGGCAGGCAGCGGCTCTTCTAGGCTACTGGATGAAGCTTGCTGGCTAACGCGCCCGGCCAGAGGAGACGACAATACTGGTCAAGCGGCAGAGTTCCGGCAGGCCGGGGAACGGTTTTGTGCCCTATTTCTGACTCAGCACCTCGTCGATCG
This sequence comes from Arthrobacter sp. CAN_A212, assembly GCF_015752345.1. Lineage (NCBI taxonomy): Bacteria > Bacillati > Actinomycetota > Actinomycetes > Micrococcales > Micrococcaceae > Arthrobacter > Arthrobacter sp. CAN_A212. The sequence goes on along the minus strand of NZ_JADOUT010000023.1, from coordinate 488 downwards.
GGCGACCGTTAATAAGCACCCGGGCAGTTGTTGCACCGGCGGCGGTCATGGCGGTGTATTCCAGCTGCGCCTTCGCTCGCGGTATATCGCAAACACCCCCGAGCATGAACTGTCCAGTGAGCCAGATGGTGACAGTACTGCCGTTCAGCTCGCCGCCGACGTACGTGAGCCTGGACTGGTACAAGACGTTTACGAGCCCCGACATGCCGACGTCGCGGCTCTTGTTGGCGAGTAGAGTCTTCATGCTGGGGCCAACCTGGTCCGTGAATCGGACAGGGGCCGTGGTTGTAGCGACAAGGCTGTCACCGCAGCCGATCGCGGGTCCTGAAACACCGTTGTCGTCAACGGCAACATAGAAGATAGTCAACGGAGCAACCTGCTCAGGAAGTCCCGGGGCGGAATCTGTCAAGGCGTTTGAGACACAGCTAAGTGGTTAGGCGTGTGTGGGGACCTCGCTTTGTTGGGGCTGGTTGATCCACGCCGCCGTG
>NZ_JADOUT010000022.1:0-50404 GCF_015752345.1 Arthrobacter sp. CAN_A212 | reverse complement strand
CCCGTCACGCAATTCCAAAGCCCTCGCCAGATAAACCATGGATCAAGTCTGACAAAGATCAGACACAAAGGAACCAACGACACGCTACACTAGCTTCCTAGCTTCCTAGCTTCCTAGCTTCCTAGCTTCCTACAAGATCCACGACGATGACCGAAATATTGTCCCGGCCGCCAGCCCTCAGCGCCGCCTGCACCAGGGCATCGGTGGCTTCCTGGGGGTGTGCGATCGAAACGAGCAGGTCGAAGATCTGTTCATCCCCCACCTCGTTGATCAGACCATCCGAGCAGACCAGTAGGCGATCCCCCGCGGTAGCGGGGATGAGCCAGAAGTCGGCGTCGATATCGGTTCCGGTGCCGAGCGCCCGGGTGACCACATGCCGACGCGGATGGGTCAGGGCCTCCTCGGCCGTGATCCGACCATAGTCCACCAGCTCCTGCACCTCGGAGTGGTCAATGGTGATCTGCTCCAGGCCGCCCTGGCTGAAACGGTAGGTGCGCGAATCGCCCACGTTGAACACCAGCCAGTAGGGGACGCCGGCCTCCTGCACCAGCACCGTCCCGCTGAGGGTGGTACCGGCTCGCCCGCCGGTCTCCGCGCGGATCTGCTCATCGGAGTGGACCAGGAGTTCCTGGAGCTCGTCAGGGTCGAGTTCGGGAAGGGGGTGGCCGGCGATCCGGCTCTCGCCAAGGGTGCGGATACAAATGCTGCTGGCCACTTCGCCAGCCTCGTGGCCACCCATCCCGTCGGCGACGGCGAAGATGGGGTTGGCAGCGATCAGCGAGTCCTCGTTGTGCTCGCGGCGCAGTCCGACGTCCGACGCGTACCCGCAGCTCACCGTGAGGTCGAGGCCCGCGGCCGGTGTCTTGTCGGTTGTCATATCCGCCCTGCCATTTAGCTTTCGTCAAATGCGATGTGTCACGTAGTTACTTGGATACCCTAGTCGACCATCGCTTGGAGCCTGTGCCCCGGACTGCCCATCGTGGCTAGTCGAGGATCAGACCGGTGCCGGTGCCCCGGGCGAGGGTCACCGGAGTGACTTCGCCGAAGCCCCTGATGGTCCGCGCTTTTTGCGGGATGAGCACGAACCGTTCGTTCTCCCGCAGGGTCGCCGCCGTCGACGCATCGATCAGGACAGTACCGGGCTCCGCCAGGGAGGTCAGACGCGACGCCAGGTTCACGGTGGGCCCGTAAATGTCGCCGAGACGGGACAGGATGCGGCCCCACACCATTGAGACGCGGGCGGAGGGCAGCAGGTGATCCTCGGTGAACGCCTTGGCGAGGGCGAGCGAGATTTCGGCACCGGCCTCCGGCGACTCGGCGATGTAGAGCACCTCGTCGCCGATGGTCTTGACGAGCCTGCCGCCACCAACCGAAATGATCTCGGCGCAGACGTTCTCGAAGCGCTGCACCAGGTGGGCCAGGGTGCGCTCGTTCATCTGCCGGGACAGGCTCGTGTAGGAGACAAGGTCCGCGAAGCCGACGGCGCGGGCCAGGGGCAGCGGGGCATCATCCTCGTCGCCCAGCCGCCCCTCCGCGCTGGCCTGAAGCCCGGATTCGGCGCGCAGCGCCAGACGCTGCACCGCGGCGTTCAGCTGCCGGCGCCAGGCGTAGACCAGGGTCTTCTCCAGGGGCTCGATGAGGTCGGGCAGTTCAGCGACCAGGGCCTTCCGGGCGACGGCGTCGGGGATCTGCCGCTGCGCCGCCATCTCTTCGACCAGCGCCTCGATCTGCCAGACAACCATCCGGTCAGTCATCTGCCCAATGGCCCGGGTGATGGAGATGGCGGCGTTCTCGGAGACCTTGTCGCTGCGGACCAGCTCGATGATGGTGATCAGTGCATCCTTGTCCTTCTCCGTGAAGGCAACATCCTCGTCGGAGATATTCGGGAAACCCATGGCCCGCCAGAGCTTGCGTGCCGACAGCAGTGACACCCCCGCGCGGGCGGCAACGTCACGGCGTCGCAGGGTCCGCTCGGCGCCGAGCAGTTCAATCTCCAAATTCCGGATCGCTTCACGGTTCAGCTCGACCTGGGGACCCTGGAGCTGTGGAACATCGGGGCCAGGCTCGTCGCTCCGAAGTGCCTCGGAGTCCATCGATTCCGGGGCAGGGCTGGGCTGCTGCTCGTCCTGTTCCCTGTCGGACAACTCGTCAGCCGTCATTCGCTCGTCTCCCGTCCATGCTGTCATCCGGCGATCAATAACCCTCGAGGTCGTGCACCGGGTCAGCTTCCATGTCTACACCATCAAACATCACAGTCAGTGGGAGGTCGCCGATCGCCTCCACCATGAACTCCTTGAACGTGTGGATCTGGGGCATGTCAGGGAACACCACGGTCCGGTCGCGGCCAAGGTCCACCGTAAGGTTTCCGCTGCCGGTGGATCGCTGCAGCAGGGTCTGGGAGGTGTCCAGCTGATAGATGCTGGCCAGCGCCAGTTCATGCTCCCGTCGGGTTGAGAACCCGCGGCGAGTGATCATTCGGCGGCTGGTCAGGAGATAGCGCGTCCCCCACCAGCGCATCATCGGCCGGACGAAGATCCGCAGCAGGATCAGGGCTGCCACCGCCAGGACCAGGACCACCGCGAGCGGCACCCATTCGACCACCACCGGCGGGAGGTCCTGCCGGCTCAGCAGCCCCAGCCCAAACCCCGTCGCCGCCAGCACCAACAGCACTCCCACGAACGGCAGCGCCAGTGGCCGCGGGTGGGGGCGGGTCCGCACAATCACATGCTCCCCCGGCGCAAGTTTCAGTCGCACAACGGTCAGCTGCCCACGTCAGGGGACCTGCCGCACATGCACGACGTCGCCCGCCGTGACCGTGTGCCGCTCGTCGTCGTAGTCGCGGATCAGCAGCGCGCCGTGGGCGTCAAGACCCAGCGCACGGCCCATCAGTTCCATCCCGCCCGGCAGTTCGACCCTGACGTGCTCGCCCAGGGTGACCATGCGGTCGCTCACCCGCTGGGCGAGGGTGGTGCCGTCGGCCCACTCACGGCGGGCGTCGCCGTCGACCGCCTGGAACGCGGCGTAGTGGTCGGCGAGCCGGCGGAGGAAGGCCCGCAGCAGCACGTTGCGGTCGGTGGTTGTTGAGTACTCGAGCAACAGGCTGGTGGCGCTGGGGACGGGCAGCTCCTGGTCGGTCAGGGACACGTTCGCCCCCACGCCGACGACGACGGCTGCTGGCCCCCCGCGGTCATCAGCGACCAGTTGCGCCAGCACGCCGGCGAGTTTCCGCCCGTCGACGAGCACATCGTTGGGCCATTTGAGCTGGGGACTGATCTCGGTGCGTTCCTCAATGCTTTCCGCCAACGCGAGCGCGGCGAGCAGTGACAGCCAGGAGTAGCTCTGGGTGGGCAGCGGCCTGCCCTGCGGGTTGTGGGGGCGCAACAGGATGCTGACGATCAGGGAGGACCGCTCGGGGGCGATCCACTCACGATCCAGCCGACCGCGTCCGGCGCTCTGCTGTTCGGCCGTGAGGACGCTGAGGTCCGGCCACTCGTCGGCCCGGAGCTGGGCATGCCGTACCAGGTCGGTGTTGGTGGATCCGGTCTCGGCGACGACGTCGAGCCGGCCGTACGGACCCTTGGGTGCGCACAGGGCGTCCCGGAGCGCCGCTTCGTCCAGACCGGGGCGTTCAAGGTTGGAGTAGCGGGAAGTCATACAGCGATCTTACCCAGCGTGGCTTTGGCCGGCCCCGTGTGCGGTTTCGGCGGGGCCCCCGCGCCGCCAGGGGTGGCCTGGTTACAGGAAAATGTCGGGGACCAGTTGGTCCTCGGGGGCGCCCAGGCTGTAGCCGGTGAAGTCGGTGATCCCTTCCTCCCGGAGCACCCCTTCATCGGTGAAGAAGTTTCCGGTGCAGGACCGGGACGGACGGATCAGGATCGCGTGGGCGGCGTCGGCGACGATGTCGGCGCTGCGGGCCCCGCCCACGATCTGATCTCCGCCGGGCAGGTTGCGGATCGCCGCAGTATCGATCAGGGTCTGCGGCCAGAGTGAGTTCACGGCGATTCCTTCGGCCTTGAACTCCTCGGCCAGGCCCAGCGTGGTCAGGCTCATGCCGTACTTCGCCATCGTGTAGGCCAGGTGAATCCCTGCCCACCGCGGCTGAAGGTTCAGCGGGGGCGAGAGGGTCAGGATATGAGGGTTCCCGGACGCCAGGAGCGCATCCAGGGCGAGTTTGCTCAGCAGGAAGGTGCCTCTGACGTTGATGTCGGCCATCAGGTCATACCGCTTCATGCTGACGTCCCGGGTCGGGGAGAGATCGATTGCCGAGGCGTTGTTCACGACGACGTCGATCCCGCCGAACTCGGCGGTGGTGGCGGCAACTGCCGCCGCGACGTCGTCGTCGTTCCTGACGTCGCCGACGATGGGCAGGGCTCTGCCTCCGGCGTCGCGGATCTGCTGGGCGGCGGTGAACACCGTGCCGTCGAGCTTGGGGTGCGGCTCCCCCGTTTTGGCCATCAAAGCGATGTTGGCACCGTCGCGCGCGGCGCGCAGGGCAATCGCTAGACCGATCCCCCGGCTACCTCCGGACATGAGGATGGTGCGACCCTCGAGGGTGGCTGGGCTGGACTGACGTGGGGCGTCGTTGCTGGCGGTCATGAAGCAAGAATAGTGGGCCGGGGGGCTAGAGAACCTAATTGTTACCCACGGGTAACATGCGGTGGGGAGCTAACTCAACGAACCGGAAATTGTAGGTGTCCTACAGTCCGGGTGGCCATATCCCTCACTAGACTGGGTGAAACGCCGGGCGCTTTGTGGAAAACCTACTTAACCCCGGCAACGGCCCGTTCACCGTCAACCCGGAGACTCAATGCAGCCTGGCTCAGTACCGTTGGTCGCGCAGGATCACTCGATCGACCTCACCACCACCGCAGGGAAGCTCGCCGATTTCCGTCGCCGCGAGGGACTCGCGCAGCAGCCGTCCGGCCCCGAGTCGGTCGCGAAGCAGCATGCGCGGGGCAAGAACACCGCCCGCGAGCGCATCGACCTGCTGGTGGACTCGGGGTCCTTCGTCGAGTTCGACGCCCTCGCGGTCCACCGCTCGACGGCGTTCGGCATGGAGGCGAAGAAACCCTTGGGCGACGGCGTCGTCTCGGGTTATGCAACGGTGGAGGGCCGCCAGATCGCCGTCTACAGCCAGGACTTTTCCGTCTACGGTGGGTCGCTGAGCCAGGTCAACGGCGAGAAGATCGTCAAGGTCCAGGAGTTCGCGCTCCGGAACGGCTGCCCGGTGGTCGGGATCAACGACGGTGGCGGCGCCCGCATCCAGGAGGGCGTGTCCTCGCTGGCCATGTTCGCCGACATCTTCCGCAACAATGTCCACGCTTCAGGGGTCATCCCGCAAATCTCCCTGATCATGGGGCCCTGCGCGGGCGGTGCCGCCTACTCCCCCGCGCTCACCGACTATGTGGTGATGGTGGACAAGACCTCCCACATGTTCATCACCGGCCCCGACGTGATCAAGACCGTGACGGGCGAAGATGTTGACATGGAGACCCTCGGCGGCGCGCGTCAGCACAACTCCACCACCGGGACGTCCGCGTACCTCGCCTCCGATGAACGCGACGCGATCGACTTCGTCAGGGAACTGCTGGACTTCCTGCCCTCGAACAACCTCGCCGAGGCACCGCTCACCGAGTTCGTCGAACAGCTGGAGCTCACGGCCGAGGACGGGGACCTCGACGCCCTGATCCCGGATTCGGCGAACCAGCCCTACGACATGCGCACGGTGATCTCGACGATTGTCGACGACGGCCACTTCCTTGAGATGCAGTCGCTCTACGCCCCGAACGTGATGATCGGGTACGCCAGGGTGGAGGGCCACACCATCGGGATCGTCGCCAACCAGCCGCTGCAGTTCGCCGGCACCCTGGATATTGCCGCATCCGAAAAGGCCGCCCGCTTTGTCCGCAACTGTGACGCCTTCAACATCCCGATCCTGACTCTCGTGGATGTGCCCGGTTTCCTCCCCGGGAAGGACCAGGAGTTCAACGGCATCATACGCCGCGGCGCAAAACTGCTCTATGCCTACGCGGAAGCCACTGTCCCCAAGCTCACCGTCATCACCCGCAAGGCGTACGGCGGCGCCTACATCGTGATGGGCTCCAAGAAGCTTGGTGCTGACCTCAACCTGGCCTGGCCCACCGCGCAGATCGGCGTGATGGGCGCCCAGGGGGCAGTGAACATCCTCTACCGCGGCCAGCTGAAGTCGGTGGCCGACGCCGGCGGCGACGTCGAGGCCGCCCGCGCCGAGGTGATCACCCGGTACGAGGAAGAACTCCTCAACCCGTACCAGGCCGCACAGCTGGGCTACGTTGACGCGGTAATCGCGCCGTCGGACACCCGGCAGCAGATTGTCCGCGGGCTGCGGGCACTGCGCGACAAGCGGGCCACCAATCCCGCCAAGAAGCACGGGAATATCCCGCTGTGACCATTGCCCCGATCCGGCCCGGCCGTTCCGCCGCCTACGACGCCGCTGTTCCCCCGGACACCACGGTCCCTGCGGAGCCTGCGTTCGCCGTGGTCCGCGGCATCCCGACAGCTGAGGAGCTGGCGGCGCTGACCGCCGTCGTCGTCGCGCTCTCCATGGAGTCCCCGGAACCCGACGCCGGGCCCCCACACCGCACCTGGGTCCGCCGGAACCAACTGCGCCTGGCACCCCTGCCTGGACCGGGCTCCTGGAAGCGCAGCGGCCGCTAAGCCCCGTGGACTGACGCGGCAGCACCTGCCACTAGAATGGTGAGGTAGTTCTGTCGGCTGAGGAGATAGATACATGACCGGCAGGTACCTGGGCCGCGCGCCACTGGCGACGGCGGCTCAACCTCTTCCGCCGCGCGGTGCCGTGACGTCCGGCCCGATGAAGTCCGGCCCGGTGAAATCCGGCTACCGGCCCGAAGTGCAGGGGCTGAGAGCCCTCGCCGTGTTGATGGTGGTCGTCTACCACGTCTGGCTGGGGCGGGTCTCCGGCGGCGTCGACGTCTTCCTCCTCATCTCCGCGTTCCTCCTTACCCTCTCCTTCACCCGCAAGCTGGAAACCGGAACGCCGCTGGACCTGCTGCGGTACTGGGTCAACCTCTTCCGGCGGCTGGTGCCGATGGCCGCCCTGACCATCGTCGTCACCCTCGGAGCCGTGATGGCCTTCGTCCCCCGGGGACGCTGGACGGAAATCCTCGACCAGGCGTGGGCCTCCCTCTTCTATTTCCAGAACTGGCTGCTCGCGGCGAACTCGGTCGACTACTACGCCACCGACCACAGCACCGCAAGCCCGTTCCAGCACTTCTGGTCGCTGTCCATCCAGGGCCAGGTCTTCATCCTGTGGCCGCTGCTGTTCGCGGTCGCCGCCGTCGCCGCCCACCGGTTCAGGATCAGTCCGCGGCGCGTCCTGCTCGGGCTGTTCGGGCTGGTATTCGCCTCGTCGCTCGCCTACTCCATATGGCAGACCGCAACAAACCAGGCCTTTGCGTACTTCGACACCCGGACCCGGCTATGGGAATTCGCCCTCGGATCCCTCATAGCGCTGACGTTGCCCTACCTCCGGCTACCCGTACTGAGCCGGGTGGTCCTGGGCTGGGTCGGCATGATCGCCATGTTCGCCGTCGGAATCGTCCTTCAGGTGGAACAGCAGTTCCCCGGCTATATCGCGCTCTGGCCAACCCTCGCCGCGGCGGCAGTGATCGTCGCGGGTGGAACCGGAAAACGGTTCGGTGTGGACCGGTTCCTCTCCTGGCGCCCGCTGGTGCAGTTGGGGGACGCGTCCTACGCTCTCTACCTGATCCACTGGCCGCTGCTGGTGGTCTTCCTGATCAATCGGGATCAGGAGGCGGCCGGGCTGTTCTCGGGCCTGGTAATCATCACCGTGTCAGTGCTGTGGGCGGTGGTGACCACCCGATTCATCGACAAACCCATCCGGCAGCTGAAGTGGGCCGCCCGGAAGCGGAGGCGGTCCGCCGTCGTCATCGCCCTGTGCGCCATCGTCGTTGGTGTTCCGGTGGGAGCCTGGCAGTTGCAGATCCACACCGCGGCGACCGCCGCCGCTGATGATGCCAATAATCCGGGTGCGGCCTCCCTCCGGGAGGGATTTGTTCCCTTCGGTGATGACCAGGCTCCCCTGATGCCGCTGATGACGGCGCTCGACAGGGAGTGGGTCAATCTCGAGGAGGACTGTTCCGGCGCGTACGAAGCCTCCTCCTTCGGCCCGTTGCAGGCCGGCTGCACCCAGTCGACAGTGCAAAACCCAACCCAACTGGCCGTGGTGGTCGGGGCATCGCACCCCCAGCAGTGGGTGGCCGCGATCGAGCCCGTGGCCAAACGCCAGGGTTGGGACCTCGTGGTGCTGCGCAAGGGGCAGTGTCCCTTCGGTGCACCGGTCGGACAGGAGCCGGTCGAGAACTGCGACCAGTGGAACGCGGAGGTGCTCGCCTACCTGGACGAGGTGAATCCTGGTCTGGTCTTCACCGTCTCCTCATCCTCACACCACACCCGACCCGACGACCGCCTCGTTCCCGGCTACGAGGAAGCCGCACAGCAGATCATGGCCGACGGCGCCCAGGTCATCGCCATCCGCGACAATCCACGGTTCGGGATCAACATTCCGGAGTGTGTGGAAAGCTCAGGGCAGGATCACCCGTCCTGCACCTTCGACGTCGGGGACAAGCTGGCGCCGGTGAACCCGGTGGATGAACTGGCGGCGCGCTCCCCGGCACTGCACTCGATCGAGATGACCGATCTGATCTGCCCGGGCGGCACCTGCCCACCGGTGATCGGCAACGTCCTGGTCTACATGGATGACAACCACCTGAGCGAAACGTACCTCAAGACGATGGTGCCCGAGTTTGAACGACGGCTGTTGGAGTCGCTGGGCTAGCTGCGCGCCCGGTGTCCTCCCCTCCTCAGCGGGGGTCCATCACCGTCCCCATGAACAGGGGCATGCCGGTCTCGGCGTGGATGATCTGGTACTGAAATGGCCGGTCGAAGACGAGGTCGACGTCGGGGGTGGGCATCCCCGATTCGGCCATGGAGATCTGTGTGACAGCCGCCGCGATCGTGCCCTTCTCCGCCACGGTGATGGTGGCCTCCTGCGCCGCCCCCGAGACGAAAAGACCCGGATTGATCGGACTGAAGTCCGGGTCCTGGCCGAAGGTCTCGGTAAGGCCCATGCCGGAGAGTAGCTGCAACAGATCCTGGTGGTACCGGTGATCGAACTTCGGCAGGACCAGACCGACGTCGACCTGTGATCCGCCCTCCATTCCCACCCGGACATCGACCAGCTGGCGTGCGCTCATCACCGGTGTCGCGCCGTCGTCCGGAAGGATCAGCCGCAGGAAAAAACCGTTGTTGTAGGGCAGATCCATCGCGGTCCACCCAGAGCTGGAGGCGTAGTTGGCCACCACGAGCTGCCGCATCATGTCTGTCTGGATGGACCCGCCGTCGGTGAGCTGGAACGGCCCCGGAGCAGTATCCACGGGGTCAAAGGGGGTGGCCCAGGCCGCCGCGAAATACACGGTGTTCAGCAGTGCGACCCGGGTCAGCGGATCGTAGTCCAGCGGCGCCTCCTCGATCCTGCCGCCGGTATGCTCGCTGACCCACGCGTTCAGGATCCGTTCGGTGGAGCCGTCGCTGAAGTCCACCGGGTACACGCCCGAACCGTACTGGGCAGCAAGCGTCTGAAGGAAGGTCTCCCCCACGGTCAGGCCACGATCAATGAACGTCCCGTTCGCCAGGTGCAGCAGCGGTGTTTCCGGCGGGTCATCCTCGTCCACCGTGCCGGGATTGCCTTCGTACTCCTGCCAGAGAGCCAGCAGCGCATTCATTGCCTCGTCGCGGTGCTCGGCGGGAAAGCCGAGTACCTCGTCCATCTCCGCCGCCGTCGTCGTCGCCGCCCCGGCACGTAGCATGGCGAGCGTGGACAGGGCGCTAACGGGGCTCGTCACCGCGTTGTCGGTCGGATCGGCGCCGGCGAGCATCATCGCGCCGAGACGGAAGGATGAGTCCCGCAGGCTGGCCACTGCCGCCGGGTAGTCCCCCACCTGGACGGCCGCGCGTTCGACGTCGGCGCTCAGGAGATCCGGGGCGGCGGGGGCGCAGCCCGTCAGGGCCATCCCGGCGGCAGAGAGCCAGGCCACTGCGACGACCCTGCGAACTCGCACCATCGATCCCATCCTTCGTTTCCTTGCCCGCGCCAGCACCACTGGATCCAAAGTACTTCCCTGGCCGGGGGACCGTCGCGGGAACGCAGGGCACAATCCGGTTACGGTCGACCAACGTGGCCCAAAGCAACCATTCTGACGGCAAAACGGCTAGGCTCGACCTGTGAATAATGAGACCCCCGCCACAGATAACCAGTCGCCCGCAACGCCAATGACCCGGGCGAAAACCGCGATTGACGCCGTCGCCGACGCCTATACCGAGACCCTGCTGCAGCTCGATCCGGGCTTCGCGACCGAGCTCGGCTTCCCCGGCCACGAAACCGAATACCGCGACTACTCCCCCGCAGGCCTTGAGGCCTGGGCCGAGGCCACCAGGGAAACACTCGGTCGTCTCACCGATCTGGAGCCCGCCGACGACGTCGACCGCGTCACCCTCGACGCCATGCAGGAGCGTCTCGGCCTTGAACTCGAGATCCACGAGTCCGGCCTGAACCTGGCGGACCTGAACAACCTCGCCTCCCCGGCACAGGAGATCAGGATGATCTTTGACCTGATGCCCACCGCGACAGCCGAGCAGTGGGGTCACATTGCTGGCCGTCTGCACAACATTCCTGACGCTCTCGGCGGCTACCTCACCTCGCTTCGCGCCGGCAAGGACCGCGGCCTGGTACCGGCGGACCGCCAGATCCGGATCGTGATTGACCAGACCGCCAAGTACGCGGAGGACGGCGGATTCTTTGATGATTTCGTGTCGAACGCCTCCCTTGAGGTCGGTGAGCTGCCGGACGGGGTACGCCAGGACCTCATGGCCGGGTCGGCCGCAGCCCGCGCCGCGTACGGACGCCTCGGTGCCTTCCTGCAGGAGGAGCTACTCCCCGCCGCGCCAGCCAAGGACGCGGTCGGCCGGGACCACTACGCGCTGATGTCGCGCCGGTTCCTGGGCGCCGTCGTCGATCTTGAAGAGACCTATCAGTGGGGGGTCGAAGAACTCGATCGGGTGATCGCCGAGCAGGAAGCGGTAGCCAACGAGATCAAGCCAGGCGCCTCCATTGAGGAAGCCATGAAAATCCTCGATGAGACGCCCGAAATGCAGCTGCAGGGTACTGACGCGCTGCAGTCCTGGATGCAGCAGCTCTCCGACAAGGCAGTGAATGAACTGGCGGGAGTCCACTTCGACATCCCCGACCTCATGCGCACGATCGAATGCAAGATCGCGCCCACCCATGAGGGCGGCATCTACTACTCCGGTCCCAGCGACGACTTTTCCCGCCCCGGCCGGATGTGGTGGTCGGTCCCCGAGGGAGAGGACTCCTTCACCACCTGGAAAGAGACGACCACCGTCTACCACGAGGGCGTCCCCGGGCATCACCTGCAGATTGCGACCGCAACCATGCAGCGGGGTCTGCTGAACAACTGGAGGCGCAACGCGGTCTGGGTGTCCGGCCACGGCGAGGGCTGGGCACTGTACGCAGAGCGGCTGATGCAGGAACTGGGTTACCTCGACCACCCGGGTGACCGGCTGGGCATGCTCGATGCGCAGCGGATGCGGGCGGCACGGGTGGTCTTCGACATCGGGGTTCACCTGGAACTGGACGTCCCCGAACGCTGGGGCACCGGCACCTGGACCCCCGACAAGGGGTATGAGTTCCTGAAGAAGAACATTGCCATCTCCGAGGGCCAGCTGGACTTCGAGTTCAACCGCTACCTGGGCTGGCCGGGCCAGGCCCCCTCGTACAAGATTGGGCAGCGGCTCTGGGAGCAGATCCGCGACGAGGTCCGGAGCCGCGAGGGCGACGCGTTTGATCTGCGCGGCTTCCACACCCGGGCGCTGAACCTCGGGTCCGTCGGGTTGGACACGCTACGCCGGGCCCTGGTCGGCTAGGGACCACGGTGTTTGGTGAGCAACCTGGACATCCGATACCGGCACGTTGGCCACGGATGTCCAGGTTGCTCACCGGACCGGTAACCGGAGGTTTGTCACACTCGGAGCGGGAATAACGATCCTCCTCCTCGGGGCAGCGCGGATCCGCTGAACTCGGCGGCCCTGGTCGTCGGCCTGGGTCTTGGCCTGCTGGCCAAGTACACCGGCCACACCGAGGAGACGCCCACCGCACTTGGCTCGACCCTTGGCACGATCGGCAGCAGCTACGTGTCGTTGCTGCAGGCCGCCGTCGTCCCGTTGATTTTCACCGCGGTGGTCAGCTCCATCAGCAACCTCCGCGCGGTGCACAACGCCGCGCGGCTCGCCGGACAGACCCTGCTCTGGTTCGGGATCACGGCTCTGATCGCCGTCGTCATCGGGATGGGCCTCGGTTCCCTCTTCCAGCCGGGCGCGGGAACCGGTGCCACCCCTCCCGAGGAGTACTCGGGCCGGACCGGGAGCTGGTGGGCGTTCCTGACGGGCCTCATCCCCGCCAACTTCCTCGGTCTGCGCGCGGCGACCTCCGCTGGCGAGTCGGGTGACCTGACCACGGCGCTGAGCTTCAACGTACTCCAGGTGCTGGTGGTCGCGGTCGCCGTCGGCATTGCCGCCCTCAAGGTCGGCAAGCCTGCAGAACCGTTCCTGAACTTCACCGCCTCAGCGCTGGCCGTCATCCAGAAGGTGCTGTGGTGGATCATCCGCATTGCCCCGATCGGGACCGTCGGGCTGATCGGCAACGCCGTTGCGGTTTACGGCTGGGACACTATCGGCTCGTTGGGCAAGTTCACGCTGGCCATCTATCTGGGACTGGCCCTGGTCATGTTGGTCGTGTACCCGGTCCTGATCCGGGCCCACGGTTTGTCGGTGCGGCAGTATTTCTCCGGGGCGTGGCCTGCCATCCAGTTGGCGTTCGTCTCGCGCTCCTCAATTGGCACCCTGCCCCTGACGCAGCGGGTCACCGAGCGGAACCTGGGCGTTCCCCGCGCCTACGCCTCGTTCGCGGTTCCGCTGGGCGCCACCACCAAAATGGACGGCTGCGCCGCGATCTACCCTGCCATTGCTGCCCTCTTCGTTGCCCAGTTCTTCGGGATCGACCTGAGCCTGACGCAGTACCTGCTGATTGCACTTGTCTCGGTCCTCGGTTCCGCGGCCACGGCAGGGACCACCGGCGCTGTCGTGATGCTCACGCTGACCCTTTCCACTCTCGGGCTGCCGCTGGCAGGTGTGGGCTTGCTGCTCGCCGTCGACCCAATCCTCGACATGGGCCGAACCGCCCTGAACGTGGCTGGCCAGGCGCTCATCCCCACGATCGTCGCCAAGCGCGAGGGCATCCTGGACGCCGACCTGTACAACGCACCCCGCACCGGCGACCCGTTCGCCGATGACTCCCCCGCCGCCGAAACGGGATCTGCCAACACACCACAGCTGGCCGACGCCCGCGGCTAGCTCGCGCACGTCGGGGCACCACGGTTCACCGTGGTGCCCCCGGCGTGCCTAAGCTGAAGTATGACGTCCCACCTGATCCTCGCCTCCGCCTCTCCCGCCCGCACCAAGGTCCTGTCCGATGCGGGCATCCGCCACTCGGTGCTGGTCTCCGACGTTGACGAGGAAGCGGTCGCCGCACGGTACGGGCCCCTCGATGCGTTTGACACCTCCCTCCTCCTTGCCCGCGCCAAGGCAGAGGCGGTCGCCGCGGTGGACGGCTCGGAGGGGGCGCTGGTGATCGGCTGCGACTCGATCTTCGAGTTCGAGGGCGCTGCCCACGGCAAACCGTGGGAACCCGATATCGCGCGTGCCCGGATCCGCCGGATGAGCGGCTCGTTTGGCGTGCTGCACACCGGCCACTGGCTGGTGGATACCCGTGATCCCTCCGACGGCGGATCCGGCGCCACGGTGGGTGCGGTGGCCTCCGCCTCGGTGCACTTCGCCCAACTGTCCGACGACGAGATCGACGCCTATGTGGCCACCGGCGAACCGCTCCAGGTCGCCGGGTCATTCACGATCGACGGGCTGGGCGGGGCGTTCATCACCCGGGTCGACGGCGATCCGCACGCCGTCATCGGGCTGAGCGTCTCGACTCTGCGCGGGTTGCTGGCCTCGGCAAACCTCACCGTGATGGACTTCTGGACCTAGTCCGCACCTTCGCCGGCTGATCTTCACCTGGCGACGCGTCCGGTCAGGATTCCGTTTGTAGCATCCCTACAAAGAATGAGCCCGCCACACGCGCTATCCGCATGGATTATGGGCATAAACGACAATATGGCGCTAGGCTCCGAACAGAAACGAAGGAGCCAGACCACACCATGAGCGAGTCCCTTTCCGCTGCTGCACACCCCGTCACCAAGGTCCTGATCGCCAATCGCGGTGAGATTGCCGTGCGCATCATCCGCGCTGCCCGCGACGAGGGCCTCGCGTCGGTTGCCGTCTACGCCGACCCCGACCGGGACGCGTTGCACGTCCGGCTGGCCGACGAGGCCTATGGTCTCGGTGGCAGCACCGCCGCCGACTCCTACCTGGTGATGGACCGCATCCTGGAAGCGGCCCAGCGCAGCGGCGCGGACGCTATCCACCCGGGCTACGGCTTCCTGTCCGAGAACGCCGATTTTGCCCGCAAGGTCATGGAGGCGGGGATCACCTGGATCGGCCCGTCGCCGGAGGCCATCTCCCAACTCGGTGACAAGGTCAAGGCCCGCCACATTGCCGAGAGGGTGGGCGCACCCCTGGTCCCCGGCACGAAGGACCCGGTTGCCTCAGTCCGCGAGGTCCAGGACTTCGCCGACGAGTTCGGGCTTCCCCTCGCCATCAAGGCCGCCTTCGGCGGCGGTGGCCGTGGCATCAAGGTGGTGCGGGACGCAGCCGACATCCCCGAGGCCTACGACTCAGCGGTCCGCGAAGCCACTGCCGCATTCGGACGGGGCGAGTGCTTCGTCGAACGGTTCCTCGATGCACCCCGCCACGTCGAGACCCAGTGTCTCGCCGACGCGCACGGGAACGTCGTCGTCGTCTCCACCCGCGACTGCTCGCTGCAGCGCCGCAACCAGAAACTGGTCGAGGAAGCGCCGGCGCCTTTCCTCAGCGAGGACCAGAACCGCCGGCTCTACGAGGCGTCGAAGGCCATCCTTCAAGAGGCCGGCTACCAGGGCGCCGGAACGTGCGAGTTCCTGGTAGGTCAGGACGGGACCATCTCGTTCCTGGAAGTGAACACCCGGCTGCAGGTCGAGCACCCGGTCTCCGAGGAGGTCACCGGCATCGACCTGGTCCGGGAGCAGTTCCGCCTCGCCCGCGGCGAAGCCCTCGGCTACAGCGACCCGATCGTCCGCGGCCATTCCTTTGAGTTCCGGATCAACGGCGAGGATGCCGGCCGGAACTTCATGCCCGCCCCCGGCACCGTCCAGACACTTACCCTCCCCACCGGACCCGGCATCCGGGTCGATTCAGGGATCGAAGCCGGCGAAGTGATTGGCGGGAACTTCGACTCAATGCTGGCCAAGCTCATCGTCACTGGCGCCACCCGCACCCAGGCACTGCAACGCGCCCGGCGTGCCCTCGCTGAGATGCGCGTCATCGGGATGCCGACGGTCCTGCCGTTCCACGCCGCCGTCGTCGCGGACCCCGCGTTCGCCCCGGCCGACGGACCGTTCACGGTCCACACCCGCTGGATCGAAACCGAGTTCACCAACACCATCGCGCCGTGGAGCCCGGCGGACGCGGCCGATTCAGCGTCCGACGACGACGGCGGCCGCCAGCGCATCACGGTTGAGGTAGCCGGCAAGCGGCTTGAAGTGGTCCTGCCCGCGGGCCTCGGCGGAACAGGCCGGCAGGCCACCACCGGCAAACCGAAGAAGGCGCTGCGGACACGAGGCGGGTCGACGGCTTCAGCCGACGGCGACGACCTCACCTCCCCCATGCAGGGCACCATCGTCAAGGTGGCAGTGGCCGACGGCGATCTCGTCTCCGAGGGGGACCTGATTGTGGTGCTGGAGGCAATGAAAATGGAACAACCCCTGACCGCCCACAAGTCCGGCACCCTGTCCGGTCTCAGCGCTGCCCCGGGTGACACCGTGGCGGCCGGAGCCGTGATCGCCGCAATTTCCGACTAGGCACAGCACACCTGCTCTGCGGGGCCGGTCCTACCGTCCGGTTCCCAGGGCTACCCGTCGTCGTCGGCGTCCTCGCGTTGCTCCTGCTCCTTTTCGGCCTGCTCGAGCTGTTCCTTCTCTAGCTTTTCCTGCTCGCGCTGTTGTTTCTCCCGCTCCCGTTCAGCATCACGTTGCGCCTTGTCGCTGGCGGGATCGGCATCCTCGCTGTCCTCGCCGGCGTCGTCGCCGCCGTCCCCATTCCCGCTGTCCTCGCCGTCGTCGTCCTGCGACGGCCCGGCAGGCGGGGTGGGTGTCTCAGCCGGGGTAGCAGGCAAGGGCGCCGGCGTGTTTGTGGTGGGCTCAGGAACAGGTGCAGGCTCGATGGGAGCGGTCTGGCCCACCTCGGCCGCGATGGCCAGGAGCAACTCGTCAATGGTCGACTGGATCTGGGTTGCCCGTTCGGCCGTGACGGTGCCCTGCCCCCGCGCCACGGTGACTTCCTGGCGAAGCTCGGTGGTGAGCTGGGTGGCGGCGACCTGATCGCCGGCGGCCGCCGCCGTGGCGATCTCCCGGACCGAGGCCTGGAAGCTCGCGGCCGCGTCCGAATCCAGCGCCGGCGCCCCACAGCCCGACAAGAGCAACGCGGCACCCAGGGAGGTCGCCACTGCCCACTGACGTTGCACCCGGCCAGCGTGGACCCGCTGGAGCCGCCTCCCCGGAGCCTGTGCCCGGCTCATGGTTGCACCCGCTCGTAAAGTTCATTCAAAAGTTCGCCGGTGGTCCCCGGCACCGAGGGAAGCTCCTCCACCGGCGTCTGTCCGCCCGGGTTCATCCCGAGGATGGCGACGAAACCAAAGATCACCACGGCGACGACGGCGAGCACACCCACCAGCCAGGTCCGGCGCCGGCCGGGTCGGGAAGAGCCGGGTCGGGAAGAGCCGGGCTGGGATGAGCCGGGCCGGCCTTGCGAGGACGGGTTGCGGACGGACCGGCCACCGCGGGGCTCACCTGAGGCGCCGGCCTCCGCAGCGGTCGCGCGGGATTCGGCGGGCCGGACACTGGCTGCTGGTTGGGCCTCGGTGGCAGCCGGTCCTGTCGCGAGGACCGTGGTGGGCGCCGGTTGCCGGCCGGGTTCGTCCGGCAGGGAGAGCTGAAACTGCCTGGCCGCTGGAGTGTCCGCTCGGAGGACCTCGGTGCGGGGTAAAGGCTCCTTCCACTGGGCGAACTCGGCCGCGATGGCACCGGCGGTAGGCCTACCCTCGGGGTTGTCTGCGGTCATCCGTGACAGCAACGATTCCCAGGCCGGCCCGAGTTCAGCCGGAATTGCGGGCGACCGGTGCAGCCGGGCGACCGCGGCTTCCAGGCTCGTCCCGGGGTAGGCCCTGGCACCCGTGAGGCATTCCAGCAGGACCAGTCCGAGCGAGTAGATGTCGGTCGGGGTTCCGACCGTGCCGCCGCGCGCCTGTTCAGGACTCAGATAGGCGGCGGTGCCGACCGTCTGCCCCGTGGCGGTCTGCCGGGCGGCGTCGTAGAAGCGTGCGATACCGAAGTCGGTGAGCAGGTAGCCGAAGACTCCACTGTCCGGATCGGCTGCCCGGGTCAGGATGTTCGACGGTTTGATGTCGCGGTGCAGGATGCCTCGCTGGTGGATGTACGCAAGTGTCCGGGCAACATCCCAGCCGGCCAGGCGGACGGCGTCGGCCGGGAGCGCGCCGCCGGCGAGCATCGCGCCCAGGTCGGGGCCCTCGACGAGTTCCATCACCAGGTAGGTGGGACCGGATGACGTACTCGACGAATCCATATCCAGCACCCGCACCAGTCCCGGGTGGTGCAGATCCGCGAGCAGCCGTGCCTCATCCGATCCGCGGGAGACGCCGTCGGCGACCCCCGGACGGAACAGCTTCACGGCCACATCCCGGCCGAGCCGGGTGTCCCGGGCATGGTAGACCTCGGCCATCCCGCCGACGCCGAGGACGCTGCCCAGGAGGTAGCGTCCGTCAGCCAGTGCTTGGGTACTCATGCCGCCTCCGCTGGTTGATTTCCTGACCGATTCTACGTGGGAGCCTATTTCTCGCCACCGGACTTCCCCGGTCACGACGACGGCGCCGCACCAACAGGTGCCGCGCCGTCGTGAAGGGGTGGAACGGTTACGCCACGTTGTTGTCGTAGTCGTGGTCGCGGGTTTCCCTGCTGAGCCAGAGTGCAACGAACGTGGCAACCGCCGCCGCACTGAGGTACAGGCCCACCAGGAATGTGCTGCCGTCCGCCAGTTGCCACAGGGCGATGGCGACAAACGATGCCGGAGCCGCGCCGATGACGCTTGACATGTTGTAGGCGACAGCCGAGCCGGTGTAGCGGACGTTGGCGGGGAACAGTTCCGGCAGGATCGCCGCCATCGGACCGAAGGTAAGACCCATCAGGATAAAGCCGATGATCAGCAGTGCCATCGCGCCGGTGGTGCCCGCACCGAATAGCGGGACCCAGGTGAACCCGAACAGCGCGATCCCGATGGTGGTGGCCATCAGCATCTTCCGGCGGCCGAACTTCTCGGCGAGCGGACCGGAGACCAGGGTGAAGATGCCGAAGAACACCACACCGATGATGAGCATGATCAGGAAGTCACCGCGGGCAATGCCAAGTCCCGGCACGAAGGCCTCAGCGGCGGCGTCGTCGAACCCTCGTCCCGCAGCTTCAGCGGCCGTCCGTGCGTCCTCGACCGTAGCCGGGGTGGTGCCGAAGGTCAGCGTGAAGGCGGTCATCAGGTAGAACAGCACGTAGGTGGCGAACATAATGAACGTGCCGAGCAGCAGGGCACGCCACTGGTGCTTGAAAACGCTGGCGAGGGGCAGTTTCACTACCTTGCCCTTGTCCTTGACCTGCTGGAAGGAGTGGCTTTCGATGAGTTTGAGCCTGACGTACAGCCCAACGATGACCAGCACGGCGCTGAGCAGGAACGGCACCCGCCAGCCCCAGGCCAGGAACTCCTCGTTGGTGAGGGTGGCGTTCAGGTAGACGAACAGCAGGTTCGCGAGGATAAAGCCGATCGGAGCACCCAACTGTGGGAACGTTCCGTAGACGGCGCGCTTGTTTTTCGGTGCGTTCTCGGTGGCGAGCAGTGCGGCACCGCTCCATTCGCCACCCAGGGCAAGACCCTGGAAGAAGCGCAGCAGCACCAGCAGTGCGGGCGCGAGGATGATCCAGCCATCCACCTGCGCTGTCGGCAGCACACCGATGAGGAAGGTGGCAATACCCATCGTCAGCAGCGACGCGACCAGCGTCCCCTTGCGTCCGATCCGGTCCCCGTAGTGGCCAAAGATGATCGATCCGAGCGGGCGTGCCACGAAGGCGACGCCGAAGACGGCGAAGGAGCTCAGGAGCGCATTCGCTGGAGTAGCGTCCGGGAAGAAGAGCGCCGGGAAGACCAGCACCGACGCCGTGGCGTAAATATAGAAGTCATAGAACTCGATGGTGGTGCCGATGAGGCTCGCGAAGATGACGCGGCCCTTGGGATTCTTCGGCGTCGAAGCACCGGCGTCCACGGCGGACGGGGATGTTGACATGTCTGCGGCTTTCTTTCATTACGGCGGGCCTGATGGCACCGCGATGAGGCGGCTGAATGCATCAATCAGAACAGCAAGGTCCAACAGGTGGATAAAATTGTCCAGTATGTGGACAGCTCAGCCGTGAGACAAGCCACAGCACCGTTGACTCTTGGAACCCGGTGCTGGGAACTTTTGGTTCTAGAGCCGGACGTGCAGGCGTCGTGCCGCTTCGGAGATTGAGCCGGTCAGCGACGGGTAGACGGTGAACGTGTTGGCCACATCGTCCACGTGCAGCTTTTTCGTCACGGCCAGGGCCAACGGGAAAATCAGCTCCGAGGCGCGGGGCCCGACGACGACGCCGCCGATCACCGTTCCGGACCCCTTGCGGGAGATGATCTTCACAAATCCGTCGGTCACGTTCATCATCTTCGCGCGGGCGTTGGTGTGGAGGGAGAGCTTCACGACGTCGCCCTGGTAGCGGCCGGATTCGACGTCGGCCTCGGAGACCCCCACGGTGGCAATTTCGGGGGCGGTGAAAATATTGGACGCAACCTGCTTGAGCTTCAGCGGGGTGACGCTGTCACCCATCAGGTGGGCCATCGCGATCCGGCCCTGCATGGCGGCCACCGACGCGAGCGCCAGCACCCCCGTGCAGTCCCCCGCCGCGTACACGTTCGGGGCCGAGGTGCGCGAGACGCCGTCGACCTTGATGTGCCCCGACTCGGTGAGCTGGACTCCCGCATCCTCCAACCCGATCCCCGCGGTATTGGGGATGGAGCCGACCGCGATGAGACAGTGACTGCCCTCGACGGTCCGCCCGTCCGAAAGGGTGACGACGACGCCGTCGCCCACCCGCTCGACGCCCTGGGCGCGGCACTCGGAGAGCACTGTCATGCCGCGGTTCCGGAAGACGTTCTCGAGCACCTCGGCGGCGTCGGCATCCTCGCCGGGGAGCACCCGGTCGCGGCTTGAAATCAGGGTGACCTTGGATCCCAGACCGTCGTACGCGGAAGCGAACTCGGCCCCGGTGACCCCGGAGCCGACCACGATGAGATGCTCCGGCACCTCGGTGAGGGTGTAGATCTGGGTCCAGTTGAAGATGCGTTCACCGTCCGGCTGCGCCGTGGGCAGCTCCCGGGGGTGCGCGCCTACCGACAGGAGGATGGCGTCCGCCTCGACGGTGGTGGTTTCGTCGCCGGCCGTGACCTCCAGGCGGTGGTTGTCGAGCAGTTTCCCCTCGCCGATGAGGATCTTCACTCCCACCCGCTCCAGCGCCCGGGAGATGTCGGCGGACTGCTCGGCAGCGAGGCGCAGCAGTCGTTCATTGACCTGGCCCAGGTCCGCGTAGGCAGCTTTGGTATTCTCGAACCGCACGCCCAGCTCATGCGCGGAATCGACGCGGGCCATGATGTCAGCCGTGGCGATCAGAGTTTTGGATGGCACCACATCGGTGAGGACTGCAGCCCCGCCGAGCCCCTGGCGCTCCACGATCGTGACGGTCGCACCGAGTGAGGCAGCAACCATCGCCGCCTCATATCCACCGGGCCCGCCGCCCAGGATGGCAATTCGCAGGGCACTGAAATCTAGTTGGCTGGTCACAACTGACCATTCTGTCCTATCGCTGCCGCGCTCTCAAACGGTTGAGGTGGTCCGCGCCCGCCCCGGCGGTGGCCGCGGGCTGGGAACTGAGGGTAAGTTTGACCAGTGATCGAGAACTCCACGTCAATGACGCCGACCGACCCCTTCGACCTGGCACGAGCCGCAGCGGAGTACATCGCCGCCGAAACCGGCGTCGATACCCACGACATTGCCCTGGTGCTGGGATCGGGCTGGGGTGAAGCAGCCGACCTCATTGGAGAGACCACCCACACCCTGAAGGCATCGGACATCCCCGGGTTCTCCGCCCCCGCGGTCGAAGGACATGTGGGGACGGTGCGATCGGTCCTGACGACGTCGGGCAAGCGCGCGCTGGTGGTCGGCTCCCGCACCCATTATTACGAGGGCAAGGGTGTCAGGGCGGTAGTCCACGGGGTGCGCACTGCAGCAGCTGCGGGGGCCAGGGTGATGGTGCTGACGAACGGGTGCGGCGGGCTGCAGGAACAGTGGACTCCCGGCACCCCCGTCCTGATCAGCGACCACCTGAACCTCACCGCCACCTCCCCCCTTGAGGGCGCCACCTTCGTGGACCTGACCGACCTGTACTCCCCGCGGATCCGCGACCTCGCCCGCGAAGTCGATCCCACCCTGGACGAGGGCGTCTACGCACAGTTCACCGGCCCGCACTACGAGACCCCGGCCGAGGTCAGGTATGCCAGGACCATCGGCGCCGACCTGGTCGGCATGTCCACGGCGCTCGAAGCCATTGCCGCGCGGCACGCCGGCATGGAGGTCTTCGGGATCTCCCTGGTCACCAACCTCGCGGCGGGCATCAGTTCAACACCCCTGAGCCACGCCGAGGTCATCGAATCCGGCGCGGCCGCCGGGCCCCGCATTTCACGCCTGCTTGCTGACATCATCAGCCGGCTCTAGCACCTGACCAAAGGTAACCAGAAGTCATGACGCACGCCGACCACCAACCACTCCTCGCTGCCGCCCGCGCCTGGGCCGCTGAGGATCCGGACCCGCAGACGACGGCGGAACTTCAGGCCCTTCTCGAGCGGTACGACGACGCCGACAGCGCCACCATGGTGGCCCAGGAACTGCAGGACCGTTTCAGCGGCCCGCTCCTGTTCGGCACCGCTGGCCTGCGGGCTGCTCTCGGCGCCGGGCCCAACCGGATGAACCGGGTGGTGGTACGCCGCGCAGCCGCCGGTGTCGCCGCCTATGTGCTCGGGATCGCCGACGGCGCCTACGCTCCCCGCGCCGTCGTCGGATTCGACGCCCGCCACAATTCCCGGATCTTCGCTGAGGAGACCGCCGCGGTCTTCACCGCCGCCGGCATCCAGACCTTCCTGATGCCCACCGAGTTGCCGACCCCGGTGCTCGCCTACGCGGTGCGCGCCCTCGAATGCGAGGTGGGGGTGATGGTGACGGCCAGCCACAACCCGCCCCAGGACAACGGCTACAAGGTCTACCTGGGCGGACGCGCTGTGGACGACGCCGGCCGGGGCGCACAGATCGTCGCACCGCAGGACGCCGAAATCGCCGACCGGATCGCCGCGGTCGGCACCCTGGACAGCATCGTGCTGGCCCCCGGGGGCTGGAACATCCTGCCCGAGAGCATCGCAAAGGACTACGTGACCTCCGTGGTGGGTCTCGCCGACCGCGAGGCGTTCCCGGCCCGGGACCTGTCCATTGTGCTGACCCCCTTGCACGGGGTGGGCGGAAAGACCGCGCAGGACGTGCTGGCCGCCGCAGGCTTCGGGACCGTCCACGTTGTCGCCGAACAGGCGGAACCGGACCCCGACTTCCCGACTGTCGATTTCCCCAACCCCGAGGAGCCGGGCGCCCTCGACCTTGCCCTGGCTGCGGCGGAAGCCCAGGACGCCGATCTGGTGCTGGCCAACGATCCCGACGCCGACCGGGTGGCGGTCGCCGCGAAGGATCCAGCCACCGGTGAGTGGAGGATGCTCCGGGGGGACGAAACCGGGGCGCTGCTTGGCCAGCACCTCGCCACCCGTCTGGTCCAGGACGCCGCACCTGGCGCGCCCGCGCCGGTCTTCGCCAACTCGATCGTCTCCTCACGGTTGCTGGCAGGTATCGCCGCGGCCGCAGGCATCACCCACACCGAAACCCTCACCGGGTTCAAATGGATCTCGCGTGTTCCCTCCCTGACGTATGGCTATGAGGAGGCGCTGGGCTACTGCGTAGCGCCCGGGATGGTCAGGGACAAGGACGGCATTTCTGCGGCCCTGCTCATGGCCGAGTTGGCGGCAGCCACCAAGGCGGCAGGCCGGACCCTGTTCGATCTGCTGGACGACCTGTCACTGCTGCACGGGTTACACGCCAGCGACCAGCTGTCCGTCCGGGTCGGCAGTCTCGGGCTGCTGGGCGCCATGATGAACCGGCTGCGGGAAAACCCGCCGCAGGCCTTCGCCGACTCGGCAATCGACGTTGTCGAGGACCTCCTCCTGGGCCATGCAGGACTGCCACCGACCGACGGACTGCTGTTCCTCACCCGGGACAACACCCGGGTGATCATCCGCCCCAGCGGCACCGAACCGAAGCTGAAGTGCTACCTCGAGGTAGTGGAACCGGTCGAGTCGGCCGCAGCACTCGAGGACGCCAAGGTCATCGCACGCGCACGCCTGGACGCGGTCCTCCGGGACGTCGAGGAGTCGTTGGGTCTGTAGGCGGGCGCCCGGGTTGTTTTTCGGCGTTCACCTCCACGAAACACCCGGGCAATCAGGGCTACCTACGGTGAAGTGGTACCAGCCACCGATCAAGCCCCGGAGATCGACCAATGCAGCTCGCAGACCCCACTGGATCCCCGTCCCGCCGGGCTCTGCGGTACGAGGGTTCCTACGGGAGCATTGAACTCCGAGGCAGCACACTGCGCATCAACGGGACGCCGGTGCTCCTGGCGCCCGCGCCAATGGCAGTCTTCGGGGCGCTCCTCGAAGCTCGTGGGGCCGTCTTGACGAGGGCCCATCTGGCCTCGGTGCTTCCGGGCGCCGCTGACGCGCACGCCCTCGACATGACGGTCAGCCGGCTGCGGAAGGCGCTCCCGGATCCCCGGCTGGTCGCGACGGTGGTGAAACGGGGTTACCGGATTCCGGTCTGAGCGCCGCTGCGCTGCCTCACGCCGACGGGCAGTTATGGTTAAGGGAGTATCGTTTCGCACACCTCCGAGGAGACTCAATGGCACACCCCACGACTTCGGCATCCCCGGAGCGGTCCGCTCCGGCCAAGCAGCCCACCCACTCCGGGGAAGGCCACCTCGCCAGCAACCTGGTGACGTTCGCCGTGATGATGGTCCTGTTCCTCGGATCGATTTTCGCCCTGACCTTCTTCGACCAGAGCAATGTCTGGGCGTTCGCCGTCTGCCTGACCCTGTTTTTCTTCGCGTTCTGGATTCCCCAGGCAATCCTCGGACGCTCCGATACCGGCCCCGCCCTTGCCAAGGGCGACCGCAAGGCGTAGCCCCCGGCACCCAACAACCGCACACAAAAGTGGCGGACCCGCAGGAAAGTGGTTGAGCAACCACTCCCCCCGCAGGTCCGCCACTTTTGTGTGGGTGGGAGCTGGGCCGGGAGGCCTAGATCAGACCTTTGGTGTGCCAGACCGTCTTCGTTTCGGTGAAGAAGGTGATCCGGTCGATCGAGGGGGCACCGGCGTCGGGCCCGGTCTCCGGAGGGAGCACCCGCTTGAGCGTTTCCGCAGCGGCGATCTGCAGGTCCACCCAGTCCAGGTTTTCGGCGCCGAGCAGGTCCAGGGCGTTGACGTCGGCATGCGAGGCCAGCCACGGAGCGATTTCCGCTGGCGAACCACTGAGGATGTTCACGACGCCGGCGGGCACGTCGGAGGTGGCCAGTACCTCTCCGAGGCTGAGCGCGGCCAGGGGCGCCCGCTCGTTGCCGATGACCACCGCGGTGTTGCCGCTGACCAGCACCGGCGCGACCGCCCGGACGAAACCGATCAGTGAGCCGGGGCCCTGCGGTGCGATGACCGCCACCACGCCGGTGGGCTCGGGGGTGGACAGGTTGAAGTAGGGGCCGGACACCGGGTTGGCGTTGCCCGCCACCTGGACATACTTGTCCGCCCAGCCGGCGTACCAGACCCACAGGTCAATCGCCTCGTCGACCTGGGCGATCGCGGCCGCGGCCGAGACGCCCTCGGACGCGGCAATTTCGTCGGCAAACTGGGCCCGGCGCCCATCGAGCACCTCGGCGATGCGGTACAGCACCTGGCCCCGGTTGTATCCGGAGGTACCGGCCCAGCCGCTGACGGCCCCGCGGGCGGCGGTGACGGCGTCGCGCGCGTCCTTGCGTGAGCCCTTGGCCGCATTGACGGTGTTCAACAGGGGTCCACCCTTCCTGGTCGGTACCTCATAGACGCGTCCGGATTCGCTGCGGACAAACTTGCCGCCGATGTAGAGCTTGTAGGTCTTCGGTACGCCTAGCCGTGCAGCGCTCATTTGGAGCCTCCCAGTGGGGTCTTGGACATGAGGGCCGAGACGACGGACTTGTCTGCAGCGCCCGACGACGCTGGTGCCAGGTAGGCGCCCAGACCGTGGCGACCGCCCTCCCTGCCGTAGCCGGATTCCTTGTAGCCGCCAAACGGTGAGGCGGGGTCGAACTTGTTGAAGGTGTTGGCCCAGATCACTCCTGCGCGCAGCTTGTCGGCGACGGCGAGCACGCGGCTGCCCTTGTCCGACCAGATGCCAGCTGACAGGCCGTAGGGGGTGTTGTTGGCTTTCGCGATCGCTTCGGCCGGGGTGCGGAAGGTCAGCACCGAGAGCACCGGTCCGAAGATCTCGTCCCGGGCAATGCGGTGGCTGGTGGATACGTTGGTGAAGATGGTGGGCGGGAACCAGAAACCCTGCTGCGGCAGGTTGCTGTCGGGGCTCCACCGGGTGGCGCCCTCCTGCTCCCCAATGTCGGAGAGCTCGCGCATCCGGCCGAGCTGGGACGCCGAGTTGATCGCACCAATGTCGGTGTTCTTGTCGAGGGGGTCACCGACGCGCAGCGTGGACAGGCGGGACTTGAGCCGTTCGACCACCTCGTCGTGGATCGATTCCTGGACCAGCAGGCGGGATCCGGCGCAGCAGACCTGCCCCTGGTTGAAGAAGATCCCGTTGACGATGCCCTCGATGGCCTGGTCGATGGGGGCGTCGTCGAACACGATGTTCGCGCCCTTGCCGCCGAGCTCGAGGGTGAGTTTCTTGCCCGTGCCGGCCGTTGAACGGGCGATGGACCGTCCGACGGCGGTGGAGCCGGTGAAGGCGACCTTGTTCACATCCGGGTGGTTGACCAGGGCGGAGCCTGTTGCACCGGCTCCGGTGACAATGTTGACGACACCCGCTGGCAGGTCGGCCTGCTGCAGGATCTCGGCGAAGAGCATCGCGGTCAGGGAGGTGGTCTCGGCGGGTTTGAGGACCACGGTGTTGCCCGCGGCCAGGGCCGGGGCGATTTTCCATGCCAGCATCAGCAGCGGGAAGTTCCACGGGATCACCTGTGTCGCGACACCCAGCGAGCGGGGGTTGGGGCCCATTCCGGCGTGGTCGAGCTTGTCGGCCCAGCCGGCGTAGTAGAAGAACCACGCGGCCACCAGGGGCACGTCGACGTCGCGGCTTTCCTTGATCGGCTTGCCGTTGTCGAGGGTTTCTGCGACTGCCAGTTCACGGGCGCGTTCCTGCACCAGGCGGGCGATGCGGAACAGGTACTTTCCCCGGTCCGTGCCCGAGAGCTTCGACCAGGTCTTCTCGTAGGCGCGGCGGGCGGCGGCGACGGCGGAGTCGACGTCGGCCTCGCTGGCGCACGAAATGGTGGTGATCTTCTGCTCGGTGGCAGGGGAAATGGTGGTGAAGGATTCGCCGTTGCCGGGAACGAACTCACCGTTGATGAACAGGCCGTACTCGCTCTTGAGGTCCAGGATGGCCGTGGACTCCGGGGCCGGTGCGTACTCGAGAAAAGTCATGGGTTGGATCCTTAGTCGATCGTGACGTAGGCAGGGCCGGAGTAGCTGCCGCTGGTGAGCTTCTGACGCTGCAGGAGCACGTCATTGAGGAGGCTGGAGGCGCCGAAGCGGAACAGGTCCGGCTGAAGCCAGTCCTCCCCCACCGTTTCGGCGACGGTGACCAGGTACTTGATGGCGTCCTTGGAAGTGCGGATGCCGCCGGCCGGCTTGACCCCGATCTTCTCACCGGTGAGCCGGTGCCAGTCGCGGACCACTTCGAGCATCGACAGGGTGACCGGGAGGGTCGCCGCAGGGGCTACCTTGCCGGTGGAGGTCTTGATGAAGTCGCCGCCAGCCAGGATGGAAAGCCACGAGGCGCGCCGGATGTTGTCGTACGTGTTCAGCTCCCCGGTCTCGAGGATCACCTTCAGGTGGGCGTAGGAACCGTCGTCGCGGCGGCAGGCTTCCTTCACCGCAACGATCTCGTCGAAGACCAGGCCATACCGCCCGGAGAGAAACGCGCCACGGTCAATGACCATGTCGATCTCGTCCGCACCCGCCGCCACCGCGTCGGCGGTGTCGGAGAGCTTCACCGACCGTGAGGCCCGCCCGGACGGGAAGGCCGTAGCGACCGCCGCAACGTTGATCCTGCCCGCGGCGTCCGCGTCGTGGGCCCTGCCCAGCGCCTCCACGGCGTGGGGCACCATGTCGCCGTACACGCAGACCGCTGCCACCCGGGGGGTGGACAGGTCATCGGCGTCGGGAACCAGCGCTTTGGCGACGAGGGATCTCACCTTGCCCGGCGTGTCGGCACCCTCCAGAGTGGTCAGGTCGATCAGGGAGATGATCTTGTCCAGGGCCCAGGCCTTGGAGGTGGTCTTGATCGACCGGGTCCCGAGGGACGCTGCACGCGCCTCAAGGCCCACGGCGTCAACACCGGCAATGCCTTCGAGGTAGCGTTTCAGGGCCTTCTCGGTCAGGTCCCCGCCGATCACTTCCAGTGCCCGTGACGCAGTCGCTATGGCGGTGCTCCCGGTGGCAGTAGTTTCCATCGTTGAGTGTTCTCCGTACTTCGGTTCGGTGCCACGGCGGGACGGTTCCCACAGCCGGGCAACAGGGCCGCGGCGACGCTGCTGAACGGCTGGTTTCCGCAGGCTGTGGGACAGGGGGTCATACCCGTGTGGTCGGGTTCGACTTTACCACTGCAGGGCGTCGCCTACTCGGTGAAGATCGCGTCCACGACGTTCTGCGCCCAGGTAAGGATGTCGGCGTCGGACAGGTCCCGGCCGCCCACCGGCGAGGTCTTCGGCTTCGGGATCAAGGCCGCGTTCAATGCTGGTTTCAGCGAGGATCCCGGATACATGCGCTTGAGCCGCATTTCCTTCGATTCCGGGAGCTCCGCCGGCGCAAACTTGATGAAGTTTCCCTGCAGCGCAACATCGGTCAGGCCTGCCGCACGCGCCGCCACCCGGAACCGGGCGACCGCAATCAGGTTGACCACCGGAGCGGGTGGCTCCCCGTACCGGTCACCCAGTTCCTCCACCACGGCGTCGATGGCGTCGTAGGTGATCGCGGAGGCCAGCTTGCGGTAGGCCTCCAGACGCAGCCGCTCCCCCGGTACGTAGTCGTGGGGCAGGTGGGCGTTGACCGGCAACTCGATCTTCATCTCCGCTGCCTTCTCCTCCGCGTCGCCACGGAAGTCCGCGACTGCCTCACCGACCAGCCGGATGTACAGGTCGAAACCCACCCCCTGGATGTGGCCGGACTGTTCCCCGCCAAGCATGTTGCCTGCACCGCGGATCTCAAGATCCTTCAGTGCGAGCTGCATGCCGGCGCCGAGCTCGTTATGGGAGGCGACAGCCTTCAGCCGCTCCAGTGCCACCTCGCCCAACGGCTTCTCCGAGGGGTAGAGGAAGTAGGCGTAGGCACGTTCGCGCCCTCGCCCCACCCTGCCGCGGAGCTGGTGCAACTGGGACAGGCCGTAGTTGTCGGCCCGGTCCACGATCAGGGTGTTGGCATTGGAGATGTCCAGCCCGGTTTCGATGATGGTGGTGCACACGAGGACGTCGAAGCGTTTTTCCCAGAAGTCCACGATGATCTGTTCCAGCCGGGACTCGCTCATCTGGCCGTGCGCGACGGCGACCCGCGCCTCGGGCACCAGCTCTTTGAGGTGCGCAGCGGTCCGGTCGATCGAGGACACCCGGTTGTGGACGAAAAACACCTGACCCTCACGCATCAGCTCGCGCCGCACCGCTGCTGAGGTCTGCTTGTCCGTGTAGGGGCCCACATAGGTGAGCACCGGGTGCCGTTCCTCGGGTGGGGTGGCCAGCGTCGAAGTTTCCCGGATACCGGTCAGCGACATCTCGAGGGTCCGGGGAATCGGGGTCGCGCTCATCGCGAGCACGTCCACGTTGGTGCGCATCTTCTTCAGCGCTTCCTTGTGTTCCACGCCGAAACGCTGTTCCTCGTCGACGATGACCAGGCCCAGGTCCTTGAACTGGACCTGGTTGGACAGCAGCCGGTGGGTGCCGATGACGACGTCGACAGCGCCGGAACCAATCCCCTCGGAGGTCTCCCGCGATTCCTTGGCACTCTGGAACCGGGACAGGGGTTTGACCCTCACCGGAAAACCGGAAAACCGTTCGGAGAAGGTCTCGTAGTGCTGTTGCACCAGCAGCGTGGTCGGCACCAGCACCGCGACCTGCTTGCCGTCCTGGACGGCCTTGAAGGCGGCCCGCACCGCGATCTCCGTCTTGCCGTAGCCGACGTCGCCGGAGACCAGCCGGTCCATCGGCACTTCGCGCTCCATATCCGCCTTGACCTCGTTGATGGTGGTCAGCTGGTCGGGGGTCTCGATGTAGGGGAACGCCTCTTCCAGCTCACGCTGCCAGGGGGTGTCCGCGGAGAAGGCGAAGCCGCGTGATGCCATCCGCGCCGAGTACAGCCGGATCAGTTCCCCCGCGATCTCCTTGACTGCCTTGCGTGCCTTGGACTTGGTGCTCGCCCAGTCGGATCCGCCCATCTTGCTGAGCGCCGGGGCATCCCCGCCCACATACCGGGTGACCTGGTCGAGCTGGTCTGTGGGGACAAACAGCCGGTCGCCGGGAGCGCCGCGCTTGGAGGGCGCGTACTCGAGCACCAGGTACTCACGGATGGTCTTGGTGGGCCCCGCCCCGGTGGCACGCTGCAGCAGTTCAACGAAACGGGCCACACCGTGCTGCTCGTGCACCACATAGTCGTTCTCACGGAGCTGCAACGGATCGACGGCGTTGCGCCGTTTGGAGGGCATTTTGCGCATGTCCCGGGTTCCGGACGCAGTGGTGCGGCCCAGCAGGTCAGCCTCGGTCAGGAGTCCCAGCTTGAGGGAGTCGAGGACGAAGCCCCTGCCCGCGGACGCCGTCGTAATTTCGATGATCCCCGGCTGTGGCGGTGACTCGAGTGAATCCACCCGGGCGGCCGGAATGTCGTGGTCGTGGAACAGTTCAGCGAGGCGCGCAGCCGGACCGGGGCCCTCGGTGGCTACGACCACCCGCCACTGGTCGCGCACGCGGCCGCCCAGGAAATCCATCATCTCGGCCACGTCGCCCTGGTAGCCGCGGGGCTCTCGTGCCCGCACCGTGAATGCGTCGATCTCTGGAAGGAATTCCTGCAGCGACTCGTCGGAACCGAAGGAGGTAATTGACCACCAGGCGACCTTGTTCGCGAGCGCCGCCGAGCGGGTATCGGTCAGGGACCTGAAGCTCGCCGTCTGCAAATCGGCGCCCAGGGCGCCGCCGAGGTCGAGCGGTGCGGCGCCGCCCTCGGACGCCGTGGACCAGGCTGCCTCAAGGAACTCCTCATTGGTGGCGGCCAGATCGTGGGCGCGGGTCCGCACCTTCTCGGGCTCAATGACGACGGCGATCGACCCGGCGGGCAGCTCACCGACCAGGGGCACCATCGCATCGACCAGCACCGGGGCGAGCGACTCCATCCCCTCCACTGCGATGCCGCCGGCAATCTTTTCCAGCATCGCTGCGGCGGCGGGCAGGTCTGCCTTGAGTTTAGCTGCCCGGGACATGACCGAGGGGGTGATCAGGATTTCCCGGCAGGGCGGCGCGAAGAGCATTCTCGGCTGGCCGTCCTCCTCGCGGACCAGCGAGCGCTGGTCGGCGACGGCGAACCAGCGCATCGCTTCCACCTCGTCACCGAAGAACTCGATCCGCAGAGGATGGTCCTCGGTGGGCGGAAACACGTCGATGATTCCGCCACGCACTGCGAACTCACCACGATGGGTGACCATGTCCACGCGAGCGTAGGCGGCGTCGGACAGGGCCCGGACCACCTCAGTGAACTCGGCGTCCTGGCCGACCCTCAGGGTGACCGGCTGCAACTCGCCCAGGCCCGCGACCAGTGGCTGGACGACGGCGCGGATGGGCGCAATGATGACCCGCACGGGTGACCCCTCGGGGTGTGCGAGCCGGCGCAGGACGGACAGCCGGCGGCCCACGGTGTCTGACCGCGGCGAGAGACGTTCGTGGGGCAGCGTCTCCCAGCTGGGGAACTCCTCGATGTCGGCGACCGGCAAATAGCTCCGGAGTGCCGCGGCAAGGTCTTCGGCCTCCCGGCCGGTGGCGGTGACGGCCAGCACTACCGGTGTGCTGGCGCCTCCCTCGGCGTTACCGTCAGTTGTAGTTGAGGATGAGGCCAGACCATCCACCATTTCGGCCAACAAGGCTGCCCGCAGACCGGCCGGCGCGCCGATCTGCAGGTCGGTGTTCCGGTCAGCGACCCCGTGCGAGGCATTCGTCCTCACCCGGGCGAACGACGTGTCCTCGATCAGTGCGGCGCGCAGTCCGTTCAGGCTCAATGGTTCTCCTCGAGGATCCGACAGTTTCCGGGGACAACGGTGGCCGCGGTAGGCGGTTCCGACCGGTTTATCCAGCACAAAAGCCCGAAATTCTGTCGAATTCCGGGGATACCCCAAGCCTACCCTGTGGGACCCACCCGGCGGCCCGGGAAGGCCCTAGGATGGGTGGGGCGCAAACCGCATTCCACCTCACCGCCTTTCCATTACGGAGGAACCTTGGCACTGAACGCTTCGACCACCCTGCCCTACGACGCCGCCACGGTAACCGGCGTCTTCACCGACGAGGCTTTCCTGAAGCACGTTAGCGAGAAGGTGGGCGGCACCCTGAAGTCGGTCACCGTCGACGGCGACACCGCCGCCGCCTTCACCCTGAGCGCCGTCCGGACGCTTCCCACGAAGCGCCTCCCGGACATGGTGCGTAAGTTTGTCGGCGAGTCCCTCACCGTCACCCAGACGGAACACTGGACCGCTCCGACGCCCGATGGGTCCCGCACCGCCAAGGTCACCATGACCGTCGCAGGTGTGCCGGTCACCGTTGACGCCGAACAGCGTCTGGTCGCGGCCGGCGCCGACACCCGGGTGGACCTCACCGGGACCGTCAGCTCGTCGATCCCCTTCATGGGGTCCAAGATCGCGTCGGCGGCTGAACCCATGATCGGTAAGGCACTGAACCTTCAGGCCACCGAGGCACGCAAGTGGCTCGAGAGCCGCCAGGGCTAAGGAGTTCATCACCATGTCGCTTCCCACCCCCCTGGCCCTGATCCTCATCCTGGCCGGCATCTGGACTTTGATCGTCTGGCCACCCTTCCTGCGGCGCGTCTTCAAGGACCCACGTTCCAAAGATGAGTCGGGTGCACCTACCCGGTTCCTCAAGGTGCACTTTATGCTGATTACCACCTCAATGATCCTGGGCGTAGCCACCCTCGTGATCGGCGTCCGCGCCCTGGTTGGCTAGAAGCATCGAGTTGGCTGTCAGTATCGAATTGGCGAAATCAGAGAAGGTCGCACCGTGAGCAACAACCAGGAACCAAAGGCACCAAAGCGGGTCCTCGAAAGGTCGAGCTACCCGGAGTACCTGCGGCTCAATGAGATCCTCCGCAAGGAAACGGTCGGTGGCATCCTGCTGCTGATCGCCGCCGTCGCGGCCCTGATCTGGGCTAACTCGCCAGCCTCAGCCAGCTATTTCGCGATTCGGGATTTCGAGTTTGGGTACGAGCCCTGGCATCTGCGGCTGAGCGTCGGGGCCTGGGCCGCGGACGGGCTGCTTGCCATCTTCTTTTTCCTGGTGGGCCTCGAACTGAAACGGGAGTTTGTTGCTGGTGACCTGCGCAAGTTCAGCCGGGCGGTGGTGCCGGTGACGGCTGCCGCCGGCGGCGTCCTGGTGCCCGCCCTCTTCTACGTGATCGTGAACCTGTCCTCCCCCGAGTCCTTGCGGGGGTGGGCCATTCCGACGGCAACCGACATCGCCTTTGCCCTCGCCGTCCTGGCAGTGATCAGCTCCCACCTCCCCAGCGCGCTGCGAGTTTTCCTCCTGACCCTCGCCGTCGTGGACGATCTCATCGCGATTGCCATCATCGCTTTCTTCTACTCCGACGACGTCGAGTTCACCTACCTGCTCTTCATGCTGGTGCCCCTGGCGTTGTTTGGCTTCCTGGCGCAGAAGAACCCCAAGTACTTTGGCCGCCACACCCCTGCCGCCTGGCTGATCCTCCTCCCGATTGGTATCGCCACCTGGATCCTGATGCATGCGTCGGGCGTTCACGCCACGGTCGCCGGTGTCCTGCTCGGCTTCCTCGTGCCGGTGCTCCGCAAGGCCAAGGACGGCACGGTGAAGATGCCCCGGCCGAACAAACCGGGGCTGGCCGAAATATTCGAGCACCGCTTCCGCCCGCTGTCCACCGGATTCGCTGTCCCGGTGTTCGCGTTCTTCTCGGCAGGTGTGGCGGTTGGTGGGACCGAAGGCCTGCTGTCGGCCCTCGGCGACACCGTCACCCTCGGCATTATCGCGGGACTGGTAATCGGTAAACCGATCGGGATCCTGCTGACCACCTTTGTGCTCACCAAAACGACCCGCGCCAACCTGGACCCGGATCTGCGCTGGATCGACCTGTTGGGAGTGGGCCTGCTCGCAGGGGTTGGCTTCACCGTGTCGCTGCTGGTCAATGACCTCAGTTTCGCCCAGGGAACCGAGCAGAACGACCATGCGAAGGTCGCCATTCTCGGCGCGTCCCTGATCGCTGCCCTCGCCGCCACAGTGATCCTCCGGAGCCGGAACAAGCATTACCGCGGGATTGAGGAAGCCGAACAGGTGGACGCGGACAACGACGGCGTGCCCGACCTCTTCGAGGGGCGGGACCGCTAGGGCTAATCGGGCGTGGACCTACTGGTTCGCCGCGAGCAGCGCTTCCTCCAGCGCCACCCACGCCAGCATGGCGCACTTGACCCGCGCAGGGTACTTGGAGACTCCGGCCAGGGCTGCCGCGTCCCCGAGCACCTCCTCGTTTGCGGGGACCCTGCCCCGTGAGCGCATCACCGTCCGGAACTCGTCCACCAGGTCCATCACCGTGTCGCGGTCCTGACCGACCACCAGATCGGTCAGGACCGACGCGGACGACATCGAAATTGCGCATCCGGCCCCATCCCAGCTGACGCTGGTGAGCGTGCCGTCCACCAGGACGGCTCGCAACGTGATCTCATCGCCGCACACCGGGTTCAGCTGATGGGATTGCCCCTGGTTGCCAGCGCCGTCGTGGTCCCGCAGACCAGCACCGTGGCGTTCCTTCGCGTGATCCAGGATGATCTGTTGGTAGAGCTGCTGCAGGTCGTCGGACATCACTTCACTCCAAAAAACGGGCGGACACCGGCGACGGCCGCCAGGAAGGCATCCACTTCGTCGCTGGTGTTGTACAGGTAGGTGCTGGCGCGTGTGCTGGCCGTCAGGCCGAGCCGGCGGTGCAGGGGCTGGGCGCAGTGGTGGCCCACCCGCACCGCAATGCCCGCGTGGTCAAGATACTGGCCGACGTCGTGGGCGTGGACACCGTCGACGTCGAACGCTGCCAATCCGATTCGCTCCGTCCCTGCTGCTGGGCCCAGTACCCGGATGCCCGGCAGCTGGCTGAGTCCTTCCACCAATTGGCGGCCCAGGGTTTCCTCCCACTCCTGCACCCGCCGCATCCCGGTTTCGGCGAGGTAATTTGCTGCGGCCGCCAGGGCGATGGCCTGGGAAATCCGCTGGGTCCCGGCCTCGAAGCGTGCTGGCGCCTCAAGGTACTCGGCGCGTTCCATCGTGACGGTGGTGATCATCGACCCGCCGGTGAGGAAGGGTGGCATCGCGTTGAGCAACTCCGAACGGCCATACAGGGCCCCGATCCCGGTGGGTCCGAGCATCTTATGCCCGGAGAAGGCCATGAAGTCGATGCCCAACGCGTGCACGTCGACGGGCAGGTGGGGCACCGACTGGCACGCGTCGAGGACTGTCAGGGCGCCATGCTGGCGCGCCATCGCAACGAGTTCAGCAACCGGGTTGATGGTCCCGAGCACGTTTGACGCATGGGTGAAAGCGACGACCCTGGTGGCGGGGCCGATGATGGCGGTTGCGTCCTCGAGCCGAAGCGCGCCGTCGTCGTCCACAGGTATCCAGCGCAGCGTGGCACCGGTGCGGGCGGCGAGCTCCTGCCAGGGGATCAGATTGGCGTGGTGCTCCATCTCGGTCACCACGATCTCGTCACCGGGGCCCAGAATGAATCGTTCAGCGGCGGGTCCTCCACGTCCCACTGATGCATTCGAGAAGGAGTACGCCACCAGGTTCAGTGCCTCGGTGGCATTGGAGGTCCACACAATCTCGTCCACGGCGGCGCCGACGAAGGCAGCAACGGTTTCCCGGGCCGCCTCGTAGGCGTCAGTCGCCTCCACGGCGAGCGTGTGCGCCCCACGATGGACGGCTGAGTTTCGCTGCTCGTAGAACTCCTGTTCCGCTTCCAGCACGGTCGACGGATTTTGGGAGGTGGCGCCGGAGTCAAGGTAGATGAGCGGCCGGGAATTGACCTCGGTAGCCAGGATCGGAAAGTCGTTGCGGATCCGCTGCACCTCGGTGTCGGTCAGAGGGTGATGCGGAGCAGACGGAATGGACAAACGTTTCTCCTCAGTGGTTGCGCGGGCACCTACACTCTACGCGCCCCGACCGGAAGGTTTACCCCTCACGCACTGGGCGCCCTGTCACCCCGCTGTCGGGATGACCGGGCGCCCGGTACATGAGGGGTGGTGCTGCCTAGTTTCTAGTGTGCCCAGGTATATGGCACAGGTGTCACACCGTCATCGAGAACGACCTTCGGCGGTGTCTTAATCGTATTGTCATTTGTCGTCCGGTAACTGTTCGGGGTCAGCATGAGAATTCGCTTTCCCTTCCCGATGGGCCCGGATTCGCTTCCGCTTATCCACTCATCCGTAATTGCACCAATGATTGTGAGTTTTCCGTCCGACTGATTGGACATGAAATTCACGTGGCGGCGGGTGTGCGAACTGTGAATCACCGGCTGGTTATGAACAATGTTGAAGCTCTCTTCATGATTGATCCCTGTGACGTTGCGGATTGACTGGAGGTTCCAGGTTTCCGCGTTATTGGAGTACCAGAAGGTCGGCATGCCGACGAGGGAGTCGTGAGTGAACACGTTGTAGAGCTTCGCCCGGTCATGGTTGTTGTACCCAATGGGGGATGCCCCCACGATGGGACCTTTAACACGAGATCCAAAGGAGTTACCGGTCCAGCGGTAACCATCGATTTCAACGTCCCGGGTCACGGAATCGCTACCTCGCCACCAGTTGAGGCCGAAAGTTTCTCCCGGAGGAGTCCCTGCGTCTCCCGGGACGCCCGTGATAAGGATGTCCCGAACCGTGGTTCCGGGCGATGACTGGCCCACCATGATGCCGTTGTACAGGTGTCCCTGCTCTGTTCCCTGAAGCCAGAAATCGGAGAGGATCTGGTCCTGACCATCGTTCATTCTCATCAGGTAGAGCTGGTTTGTTTGACCGCTTCCCTGCGCCGGGACCGTCGACCCGAACGAAGACGTGTTTGCTTTCATCCGGATGATTGTGTCGCGGCCCTCCCCGATGATGCCCTTGACAGTCGATGGCACTCGGATCGCAGCAGCCGGGTCACGGAAGTTGGAGACTTCAAAGACGCCTGCGGGCAGTTTGAGAACTTTCCCTGCGAGCTCGGGCTTCGCGAGGACGGTATTGATATTCTCGCCGGGCTTTGCCACATTCTCCCAGAGCACCCAATTGCTGGCGGCGGGAGGCGCCGGAGCAGGAGCCGGAGCAGGTGCCGGTGCGGGAGCCGGAGCAGGTGCCGGTGCGGGAGCCGGAGCAGGTGCCGGTGCGGGGGCCGGAGCCGGAGCCGGTGCGGGGGCCGGAGCCGG
Source organism: Arthrobacter sp. CAN_A212 (assembly GCF_015752345.1). NCBI lineage: Bacteria > Bacillati > Actinomycetota > Actinomycetes > Micrococcales > Micrococcaceae > Arthrobacter > Arthrobacter sp. CAN_A212. Next base: position 12,903 of record NZ_JADOUT010000022.1, on the reverse strand, counting down.
AGCAGCCACCGGCGCTGCCGTGGCGTCCGGAGCCTCTACCCAGAACTTGACGCCCTCGTCAGCCCATCCATCCCCCGAAAGGGCGGTCCGTTCCGCCGGAGTCGTCGCGAACCGGTGAATGTCGCCCTTCAGGAATCTGTGCACAGGGATTCCACAGTCCATAGCAGTCGTCGAGGCATAGAACTCAATTTTCTGGCTCTGGTAGGCGTGGTTGCTGATGGCCTTCTCGTACTCCCCGATACCGGGGGTATCAGGCATCCAGACGAAGTTGCCGTCTTTATACATCCGGTAGACCGGATGAAGCCCTTCGGCTGCGGCTGGTGCGGCTGCAAAGACCAGTCCGGTTTCCTCGGTGAAGCCGAAGTCTTCCTTGGCCGCAGCAATTTCAGCCGTCGATGAACTGAGAAGTGTGGCGCCGCTCCCAGGATTGATGCTCCGATAGAAGTTTTGATTCATAGCGTCGCATGTCGTCTCATCAGCTGCAACGGCGGCCGTGCCCGTGAGGGGCAGGAGGGAGATTGCGAGCAAGTATCCGATAGTACGGGTGGTTGTTTTCCTCATAGAGGGTCCTCTGGTAGGTGCGGTGAGTGGCAAGAACGCAAATCACGATCTCGCGCATTCCTAGCAACTAAGCCCAGCTCTCAGTGTTCAGTGCGCTGCTATGCCGCGTAGGCGGCGTGCAATTGGGGTGGTTAATTGACCAGAATCGTGCCAGCCAGTTTCCTGGTTGATCTTCTCCGTTGGGGAGGACGGACCACGACCCATGACCTCGTCCCAACCCGAGCGGTGGGAACGATCCTGTAACCAAAACTCACCGGCAGGTTCCGATAGCCGATGGTCAGGGAAGACTGTATCACGGAAACGTAACGCACTATCTATGGGGGGAAACTAAGTTACGGACACGCCGCGGAATTCGACCGGAGGATATTCCCAGTAGTTGCGGCACAGGGAAAAGTATCCCCCACGGTAGACATCGGTTCGGGCAGTCACCGTGCCACTCCCGTCATCCAGCCTGACGCATCGTAAGGTGCTGGAAGTGACCTCAATGCGGAAGCGCATCCACTCGCCAACGACTGGCGGCAAAGTGAGAACCCGGCCCAGCGGGTACCCGTCAACTTCGCCGGCCACCCGGCCAAAAAGGACAAGCTCTCCGTCGCGTCGAATAATCAGGTGGTATCCGCCAGAGTCGGCGGGCGCCCGCACCCGGTAGGGCGAGTCATCCCGTTGCCCAAAAGCAACCCCCGCGTGGTCCCTGTCACGGGGTAAAGTTTTGGGCCAGCGCATTTCAAAGTTGATGCTGTAATTTGACGTCGGGACGGGACACAGCGATCCCATGCAGTAGCTTGCCTTGTCGCTATGCGCCAAGAGAATCGACGACCCGGAGCTGATAATTTCTGGTTGGTGTGTCCAGGCCAGCGCCCATGGCAAATCTCCGTGACCGCGCAGACCGGTCGCAAAGATATCCGCTCTGGACCGCGCACTTGACGTTGTGACATACGGAATGTTTGAGCACATCATTCCCCTCACGCCGAGGCCAACAAGCCGGTCTCGCATCGAGCGTGTGTGTACTTCCCACACCATCACGGGTATACCGCCCTGGACCAAGGTACGAATGAGATCGTCGGGTGCCGAATGATGAATGCCGAGGAGGTCATACCTCGACACGAGTCTTTCGAGGCCCTCCTCAAGAACGCCGAAATCGTCGGCGGGTAAGTAGCCCCATGTTTTGTATCCGCGCCGCGTAACCTCATCAGGAACATCAACCAATGCCGGCTGCTTCCACACAAAATGCTGGGTGGAATCCGGATAGGAATCCATGAGGTCCAGCAGAGCTGCCGTGTTCGTCCCCTGCTTATCTTCAATGAAAATCACCGAGTGGGCAGCGTGGCTGTCCAGGACGTCCTGAAGTCGCGGAATCGGCAGCAGGAAGCTATTGGGCCCGAGCCACTGTCGGGCATTGTTCTGCAAACTTCGAAGCCCATCGAATTTCGTCTCGGCAATCACCCGATCGACGCCGGTCATTCTGAGTGTATTGAGATCATGGTGGCATACGAGCTCTCCGTCAGCGGTTGCGCTAAGAGAAATCTCGATTGCCTTCGCTCCGGCGGCCAGCGACTGTGTATAAGCATCAGCAGTATGTTCAGGCCAGTTATCCATTGAGCCGCGGTGCGCGACATAGAACACCGCCTCTGCCAACAGCCCGTCAACCGTGTGGACCGGATGTACCTGCTGCACGGGGTTCCGAGCGGAGCATCCGGCGAGCAGGATCGCTCCGGACGCGCCTGCAAGAAATCGTCGCCGGGAAAACAGCAAATGTCCGTTCTCGATCGATTCCATCTGTCATCGACCTATCCAGCTTGTGTCCGAACCGATGCTGTGCCGGGGTTTCAGCTGAGCCGCGGAGTCAGGGAGCACATCTTCGTCCGCTGGTGAACGCGGGCGTTGCCCAGCGCTAGTCCTGATTCGAGGATTGCCGACCGATCGTTGGGCCGCGATCACCGTCATGGCGACGACAGTCCATACGACGACGCCGGCAACAGACCGCGTAGCGAGTCCGCTGTAGGTGTGCGGGATGATTGCTACAACAAGTCCTGCAATAGTAAGTCCCGGGACATGGTGTCTCGAGTGATTCCTCAGCACCACGAAGAGCAGCAAACCGAAGTACAGAATGGCAAAAAAGATTCCGATATCTACGGCATACATGAGCACCGAGCTTTCAAAACTGGTCTGCAGGCCAGCGTACTCGGATATTTCATAGCTAGATGTGACACCTTGCCCGGTGAAAAAGTACTGTTCCCAGTCACGGGCGAACACTCCATAAGCCTTGTTTCTGGCCTCGGTGGATCCGGTGTCGTCGGCGACCCTTTCGAGTATTCCCGCAGCGAGAGGTGAGGCGAGCAGGCCCACAAACCCCACCCCCACCAGAGTTAGAACAAGAGCTTTGATTGATCGCCGGTGGCGGGAGAAGGCAATTGCATAGACGGCTCCGGCAGAGGCAACGATCATTCCTACGCGTGACTGAGTGATCATTACTCCAGCCATGAACAGCGCTAACATCGGAACCGCGAGGAAGAGCCTACGGACACCGGCAAGCAAAGGCATCAGCGCACACAGTACAAGCGACAACGCCAGTGGCTGGTCGAAAGTACCCATCCACCGTTGAGTTTCAGGGTTGAACCAGAACTGTGTCAGGAAGCCCGATTCGTACAGCAGAACGCTTTGTGAAGACCACTGCCACATCGCGATAAGCGTCACAATACTGGCGCACAGGAACAGAAAGTTGCGGAGTGTGTACACCAGCGTTGGGGAGTTTCCTCCCACGGAAATAATCAGCAGGAAGAGCACCGCGGGGACGATCATTTGATCGGTGAGCAAGACGATACCGCCGCCGGTCTGCACTGTCCTCGTCGTCAGAAGGGAAGTCGCCAGGACCAGCAGCAGGATGAGAAACAGATAACTGTTGCGTGCCACCGCGTTGAGCAACGACCGGGGATCCTGAACCATCTGCACGCAGATCACGGCGAACGTCAACCAGGTCGCAGCATGGAAGGTCAGCGGACCGATGCGCTGGCCTGTCAGTAGGTAACTTCCCACGGTCGGAACGAAAAACCAGAGGGCAATGATGCAGATTATTGCGGCGGTCGGCCGGTTACGCAGAAGAAAAGCAACCGCAAAGCAGAGACCTATCCACGCAAGAAGCTGCACCCTAGGCCCCCTGGCGAGTCGCCCGAATTACAGCGCTGGTCATTGGCTCTCCACATGCTGACCGCGCTTTTCCTTGCTCTCTGGCTCTGTGGGGAAGGTGCCGGGGTCTTCGGTGGGGTCCGCGTCCGTGTGACCTTCATGCTCTGATGAAAAGCGGGCTCGTATCCGCTTGGGCAAAGGCACAGCGTTAAGGACAATTCCCAGAACCTTGGCACCCACCAGTTCCAATGTCTCCGCTCCCGCTCTCACACCGTTGGGCGTGGAGTAGCCATACCGGGCAACGACTATCACCCCATCTGAGAGAGCGGCAACCGTTCGCGAGTCCGCGAAGGGGAGAAGCGGAGCGGTATCGAGGACCACCAGATCGTAGGCCTCTTTGGCCTTCCTGAGGACAGCCTCCACAGCGGCGGCGTTGAGGAGTTCCGAGGCCCGGCCGGATGCCGTGCCTGCGCACATAATCGAGAGTTGTTCATACGGTCCGGAATTGATGACCGATCCGAATTCACGCCCGTGCTGCAGCACCTCTGCTAATCCGTCTTTATGCACGGATCCGAGACCAGGCGCGAGCTGCGGGTTGCGAATATCGGTTTCGATAAGGAGAGTCCGGTAGCCCGCTTCCGCGCAGGCAGCAGCAAGATTGAAGGCAACGGTGGACGCACCCTCACCGACAGTCGCTGAAGTGACGGCGATGACCCGTAAGGAGTCGGCGTCAGAACGGAAATGAAGGTTGGTACGCAGATTTCGGAAGGCTTCGAATTGTAGGGAATTTCGGACCGACACGCCGGGGCTTCCACGATCCACCTTTCGGTCAGCGGGCACCGTCGCAAGAAGCTGCAGCCCGCTTGCTTCCTCGAGATTATCAATCGAGCGGAGCGTGTTGTCAGCGCGGCTGCGAAGAATAATGAGTCCCACGCCCAGCGCCAGCCCGACCAGTATTCCCAGCCCGTAGTTCAGCATCTCGCTGGGAGAGACAGGATTGTCATCCTGGGTTGGTCCCGCAACCACATTGAGGACGGTTTCAGCACCCTCAGGGCTTCCGGCGCCTTCAAGGTCGTTGACCAGGCGATTAAAATTCGTGGCAATCGATGACGCAAGTGCCGTCGCTTCGTCCTGGTCTTCGCTTCGCACATTCGCGGTGAGTATCAGTGTGTCAGCGTCGCCATTCGCGCTGATCATATCTGTCACCGTCTCAACGGATTCCTCAACGCCACTGGCCTTCGAAATCTGCTCAACGATCTTTTCGCTGGTCAGCAGGGTCGCATACCCGATGATTCGCAAGCGAGCGAGTTCGTCCGCCTGCAGGGCCGTCTGCCCCTCCGCAGTCGGAGCGAAGACGTAGAACCGCACGGTGCTTTGATAGACCGGGACGGTCGCGGCGGTAACTGCGCCCGCAATCCCGGTGCACAGTAAAACCGAAATGAGAATCATCCACCAATTCCTGCGTGCCGATCGGGCGAATGAATTCTGCAGCATTGGTTGAGACCTGCCTTCGTCTAGGATCCTGGCCGCGCTCCGGGCAATACACTCGGACACGGCTGGGAGCGAACCCGGCTTTGGGCACAGGTAAGCGCTTCGGATCAGTATTACCTACAATTCAGGCGGGCGTAACCCCATTGACAGAACTGCATACAATCATTCGTAGATGCACGGTGTCGCGCCTCGACCGGGCTATCAGGTCTCCGCTTCACCTCTGGACAGGAGGCATGCAAGGTGACGAATAAAAAATTGCGAGTGCTGGTCACACATCCAAGCAGTGAGTTGTACGGAACAGACCGGGTTCTTTTAGAGAGCGTCGATGGTTTCCTGGAACAGCATTGGACCGTTGCGGTTGCGCTACCTGTCACTGGTCCTCTTGTACCGGAACTACAGGATCGAGGGGTGATTGTTTACCGGTGCAGTTCCCCAGTGCTCCGGAAAAGTCTTTTATCCCCGGCTGGCGTCATCCGGCTGGTCTTTGCCTCTCTGATAGGCGCGGTTAAAGGAATTCGCGTCATCCTGGAATTTAAACCCGACATTATCTACGTTAATACGATAACAATTCCGCTCTGGCCAGTCCTGGGGCGCCTCAGTGGCCGCCCCGTCCTCACCCACGTCCATGAGGCGGAGGGGAGCGCTCCGCGTATCCTCAGGATCGCTTTGGCCGCACCCCTCTTGGCTGCCACCGCAATTGTTGCCAACAGCCGGTACAGCGCTGGAGTCCATGCATCCGTAGTCCCACGGTTGAGGGGAAGGGCCGAGATAGTCTACAACGGCGTTCCCGGACCGGCCACGGCATCACCTGCGCGCGCCGATCGCCCGCAACCTCTCAGAGTGCTCTATGTGGGCCGACTGTCCCATCGCAAGGGGGTGGATGTCGTGATCGATGCAGTCGGAGAACTCCATCGGCGGTCGGTCCCGGTAGTGCTCGACGTCGTCGGTTCCGTGTATCCCGGATACGAACCCTACGAGCAAAGCCTCAGGGATAGCGTCGGTCACCAGGGCCTCGATGAATTCGTGACGTTCCACGGGTTCCACAACGATGTGTCGGCGTTCAGAGCTTCTTCGGATGTGGCTGTTGTGCCATCACGACTCGACGAGCCTTTCGGCAACACAGCGGTCGAGACACTGCTGGCAGGCCGCCCCCTCGTTGTGAGTGAAACCTCCGGCCTCAAGGAGGCCGCAGAGGGTTATCAGAGTACCCAGTTCGTGAGTCCAGGCAGCGTCCAGGAACTCGCTGACGCCCTCCATCGCGTTGTGAATGAGTGGGACTACTTCCGCCGGACCGCGGCACTGGATTCCACAGCGGCGGCAACCAAACACAGTACGCAGTCCTATCGCGACGCCCTCTCCGATCTCATTGAGCGAACTGTGTGTGCAACCCGGTGAAACGCGGATCGGTCGACCGGACTGGCATGCCACCGAGCACCAGCCCAGCGGCGGCCAACGACGGATACCATCAGGGGAAGGCTGTCCATGGTGTCCGCTGGTCGCTGCTCGCCGTGATCGGTCGTCAGGGCTTCCAAATCTGCAGCGCCCTGGTTCTGGCGAGACTACTTGGCCCTGCAAGCTACGGAATCATCAGCGTGGCGAGCATCTACATCGTCCTGGTGACGCTCCTCCTCGATCAGGGCCTCTCTGCCGCGCTTGTTCAGCGTCCGCAACTGGCGCCCCGAGCGGCAGGCGCAACCGTCTCCCTGAATCTGATCACTGCTATTCTGCTGGGAGCCCTCACCTGGCTCGCAGCCCCTCCACTGGCGGATTTCTTCAGCGTCCCCGAGCTGGTTTTTGTCCTGCAGATACTAGCTGTCGCTCTTCCCCTCAAAGCGATCGGTATTGTCCCCCGCGCCATGTTGTCCCGGGAACTCAAATTTCGCGGTATGGCCGTGTCAGATATTGTCGGCGCTGCGATCGGTGCGATCTGCGGTGTGGCCGCGGCGCTTCTGGGTGCCAGCTACTTTGCTGTGGTTTACCAGGTGATTGCCACTGACATCGTTGCGGGATTGATCTTGCTCGTTGCTGCGAAGGGCCCTGCCCCGAATTTGCACCTTAACGAGGTTCGGCCTCTTTTGCGCTTCAGCATGGGCATCTTCGGCGTCAACGCCTTGGCCTATTTCTCCCGCAACATTGACAACATCCTGGTTGGAAGATTTCTTGGAGTAACCTCGCTATCTCTTTACGGGATGGCGTACAGGGTGCTCGCTGTGCCAGTTATGCTCTTCGGCCAGACAGTGAATCGGGTCATGTTCCCCGTATTCTCGCGTACTTCCACTGACCGAGACCTTGTCTCGGGTAACCTCCTCAAATCGATGCAAGTGCTATCAATGCTCGTGGTGCCAGTGATGGCCTTCACAGCGTGTGCTTCCCCCCTCCTCGTGCAACTTGTTCTCGGGGATGCTTGGGCCGAGGCGGCACCGCTTCTCAGCGTATTGGCGATAGCAGGCGCCCGGGAAACCATCTTCTTCATTGCGCCTTCGCTGATGCGAGGCATGGGCAAAGCTGGCCTGAATTTGAAATACGAGATTCTAGCGACGATCGCCCAGGTGACGGGGATAATCGTCGGACTCCAGTTTGGTTTGTTTTGGGTGGCCGTCGGTTACGCCGCCGGCGGGTTTCTGTTGACACCGGTCCTTCTCATCATCCAATCACGATTGTGCGGCGCTAGCGTCCGCGAGCAGTTGGGGACGATCTGGCCCGCGGTTCACTGCAGCGCGTGGGGTGCGGCGGCCTACATCGCTGTTGGTCTTCTAGAAATGCCGGACATCGTCCGGTTGGCTGCAGGATTCATCGCTTTCATGGGTGTGGCCATTCTGGTGCTGACAGCGTTCCATCGTCGGCGGACCCTGGTTTTTCTATCCCGTCTGAGGACTTTGACCAACCTGCGAAAATAGGCGATCACAGTTCACCTCGAAAGGAGCAACATGGCTATCTCCAGCCGGGAACAGATGGTAATCGCGGTGTTAACCTACCGCCGGCCCGATGATCTTGCCGTAGCTCTACCAGAGCTGATCTCCCAGGTGCGATCCAGCAGCATCCCGGCTACCATCCTGGTCATCGACAATGACCCGGATGCGGGTGCCCGCGCTCTTGTGGAGGGCAAAGACCGAGAACTGGTGCGTTACGTTCACGAACCGGTTCCTGGTATTGCCGCGGCCCGGAGCCGAGCACTCGCTGAAGCCAGAGAGATGGCTCTGCTGGTGTTCATCGACGACGATGAGCTGCCGTCGCGCGGTTGGCTGGACCTCCTCGTGGAGGTCCAGCGAAGCACGGGAGCGGCCGCCGTCGTTGGTCCGGTCATCTCAGAATACGTCCACCCGCCTGAGCGGTGGATCATGGCGGGAGAATTTTTCATCCGCCGCAGAATGCCCACTGGCACTGTTGTCACCGTCGCAGCGACGAACAACCTGCTCTTGGATCTGAATCAGGTCCGAGCGATGGGTCTGGACTTCGACCTCCGGTTTGGGTTGTTGGGGGGCGAGGACACCCTGTTCACCCGGCTCCTGGTGCAACGAGGGGGCAAAATTGTGTGGTGCGATGAAGCAATCGTGATGGATCGCGTACCCGCTCAACGACTCACTCGATCCTGGGTGCTCCGACGGGCGTTCAGCAGCGGCAATAGCTGGAGCCGAGTTGATCTTGAACTGGCCAGCGGCAGCCACGGCAGCCTCCTTGTTCAACTGCGGTCGCGTCTGAAGCTGCTCGCAGCTGGACTAGTCCGCATTGGCGGAGGGTGTGTACGAGGCTTTCAGGGGTTAGTGACCGGGTCGGTAAAACACAGGGCCAAAGGGTTGCGTACCATCGCCCGGGGCGCGGGAATGGTGTCGGGAGCGGTTGGCTACGTGTACCGGGAGTACCGGCGGGCGCAACCAACCGCCGCCGCCGCCGCCGGCTAGGGCACCTGATCGACCGTCAGATTGTCGAATTGGGCTAGGACAGGTGCATTCCCCGCGCCGCTCGACAGGTAGGTGAAGAGGCCGACGCCGCCCTCCACCTGCAAGGCTGCGGTTGAATCGGAAGCAGACACCAGCCAATCCGATGGTTCCGCGGTCCCTTCCGTCCAGACTTTTGCGGTGATGATGGTGGGCGACACCCCAACGACCCGCAGCCGGATCTGTAATTTTTGTCCCGCAACGTACTGAATGCCTGGAACCGTCCGGGACATCAGGGACGTTTCGCCACCACCCACCACCCGCGTCGCGTCCAGGCGGACAGCGCCGCTTCCTGAGATATGCAGCTTCGCCTGATAGCGTACGGAAGCGCCCACGGTACGACCGGACAGCCATAGATAGGTTCCGCTGCCGCTGCCCACTTTCGACAACTGCACTTGCACGCTGGAATCAGTCCGGGTCGAAGATATGGCGTTGAGGCTCGCCGACGGACCAATCCCAGGCTGGTTAAGGTTGATCGTTCCGACACCGTTGCCGACAGAGAACAGGGATGCCGAACCACCCAGTGCCCATGCTCCTCCCTGGTCTGCAGAACCGAACCCCGATGCCACGTTCCGTCCGAAAGCGTCGCGTGCCAGCGTATCTCCCGCCGGTGGCGGGTTATCAGCGGAGACTCCAACCTGGCGCACCACTGTGGCGGAGGCGCCGTCGTTGTCCCGCACAGTGAGCCGGATACTGTACGTCCCCGCCGTGGCGTAGGTATGGGCCGCAGTGACGCCGGTCGCCGTACCACCATCGCCAAAGTCCCACGCATAAGAAGCAACCGTCCCATCAGAATCACTTGACCCGGAACCATCCACCGTGACGGTCAGACCGTTGACGTTAGACGTGAACAATGCGGCCGGGGCTGCATTAGCTGGTGGCTCTGTGCTGCCCACGGGAACGTTGACGCTGACCGTGCCCGAGCCCACCGTATTTCCGAACGGATCGCTGGTGACTATTCGATAGGTGTGGGTTCCCGCTGACAGCCCGACATCGGTGAACTCGACGTTCGGCCGGTTCCAGAAGGTGGACTGCCGGATGGTGGTGTGCACTGGTGTAGCTGTATTGCCGTCGCGGATGACCCTATAGGTGAGGTTTTCGTTGTCGCGGTCCCAGTTGGTCTGCCACCGTACGCGCACCTCACCGGCCCGCACATAGGTCAAGGCTGGATTCGTTGCGCTGCCTGAGATCCTGGGGCCGTCATCATTGGGGGCGATGTCACGCACCGCAAACCGGACGAGCCCCTGTTGTGCCCTGCCATTCACATTCCGGAACTCCCCGGCCATGGCAACATACTGTTCAGTGCCGGTTACTGTCCATGGCCCCTGAGACTGCCCCGTCGCCGTTCCGGTATCCAACTGTGGGAACCAGGTGAGAAGTTCCGGTGCCGGCCGACCCGTGAAGCTAGGATAACCGTAGATGTCGGCCGTGGCGGTTCGGGTTGCAGCTTTGCTGAATGCCACGGCGCGCCACCACGTCCGCGGCTCGGTTTGCGGGAATCCTCCGATGTTGCCGCAGTAGTGGGCATGGCCCGCTGTGTATACAGCGGTGGAGGAGGCCCAGACACCGTACGTATCGCCGTGGCAGTCTTCTACCCACTTGAGGTTGCCGTTTGACCAGTTTCCGGCGAAGGCCCCCTCCAGGTTCCCTCCGGTTCCGAAGATGTAGCCAGTGCCGTAAAAGTTGGTTCCGTCTGAGGAAAGGGAAAGGATTGCTGAATCCGTGCCCGCATTGCGGATGACATCATTAACACCGAGCGTCAGGGACGCACCGGTCGTCGCATTCACCCGCCCAAGGCCGTAGCCCGGCCGGTTGGACCCGTTGAGGGTGGTGAAAGCTCCCCCGATGATGACCTGTGTTTCGTCGGGCGACAATACCAGAGCGTTCACCCGCTCGTTCGCTATCGGATTCCACGGCAGGAGGCCGCCGTCGGACGCCCGCACGGCAGCAAGCCGCGTTCGCGAGGCTGACCCGACGGAACCGAATGTTCCACCCAGGTAGACGGTATCGTTGGTGGCGGAGATGGCTCGAACTGACCCGCCCATCCGAGGGTTGAAACTGGATATGACCGCTCCGGAGGAAGGGTCCAGTGCTACCGCCCGGAGCCGGGAGGTTCCATTTACCGAAGTGAAATCGCCACCCACGTATATCCGGGAGCCGTTGGGTGCAGCCGCGATGGTGAGCGCCTGACCGTTGAGGTTCGGCGCGAAGGAAGACAGAAGCGCACCAGTGGTCAAGTTGTACGCCAGGATATTGTTTCGCGTGACTGTATTCGAGTTCGGAGCCGCACCAGCCGGTCGCGCCGTGCTGAACTTGCCAGCCACGTACACGATGTTGCCGACGATGACCTGCTGCCAGGCGACGCCGTTGATCTGAGCGGTCGGCAGGGCATCGGATGAAACTGTGACAGGGGTAGCAGGGTCTAGAGGGTCCGCTGGTGCTGTATCTGCGCTAGCGGGCGCGCCGATGATCGCGATTGAACACGCTAGCAAAAGACACAATGCGGCAGCAGTAAAGGCCCGTCCTGCGTGCCTGGTCCTGAAGGTTGGACCGGCGGAGACAGCGCTATGGACCGTCCCCCCCCCGTAACGCTGGGTAGTCGGTCATAACGGTCCTGCCTTAGTCGAGCACTGGACTACTGAAGGATCGGTCTGTTTCCGGCAGCGACCGGTAACAGACCGTGTGATCGCCCGCGAATGCCGGTAACGGCGAACGCGGGCACAACGGATGACACGCCGGCAATTTTTCTCCGGTCGCTCTCCGAGTAAAGCCCATGGATCCAAGCATCGTTGCCGGATCCTTCAACATTATTGGTCTTCATGAGTGCCTCGGCCTGGGTTCCGGGTATCAAGGCGAAGTGTCGCGGAGTTGCGGATATCTGACGCACCGGATAATCGGAGCGCAGCGCTACCCAGTGGAGCCAAACGTCATCGGCTGTGGGGCTGAGCTCGCGAAAGGCTGTCCCGTGTTTCGCCAGTTCGACCAGCATCTCCGGCGGGTAGATGATCCCCGAAACTCCGAGCCCGAAGTTGGAGAAGCGCGGTTCAGTGTCTTTGCAGTTCGGCCAAGTGTGATAGCTGTTCAGCTTGCCGTCGTCGAGAATAATCTTACTTGCCCAGTGGCAATTGACACTTGCCGGATGTTTAAGATGGGCATCATAAAGTCGGCGCAGCCAGTACCTCGGGTACATGATGTCGTCGTCCGCCGTGACCAACGGCAAGTAGTGGTCCTGCACCGATTTAACGTACGGGAAGTATTTGGTGTGCGGCCCCAGGTTGTCCGTCAGCGAAATTTTTAATCCGCGGCGCTCGAGTCGACGCAGAGCTGCAGGAAGAGCTGCATATAGCTCAGGATCGTCAAGCCAAAGCGTGATCCGGGAAGGTCTGGAACTGCCGAGGGCAATCGACTCAATAGCGATGGCGGCGGCGTTGATACGCCGCCCATAGGTGGTGAGGGATACGGCTACCGGTGTTGCCCCCGTGACCGCACGGCGTACCGTGAGATTGCGCATCCGGAGATAGAACCACAGGAGATGGTTCCTGAACCGGCGGGTACCTCTGCGCAGCATCCGGGCGCCTAGGCGAAGAGGCGATGGGGCCGGTGTAGCTGAGAACGGTCCGGGTTTCATTCGATCCTTTCCAAGCTGGCCGGGTTCCTTTGTGACGGTGAACCCGGCCAGACACATTTGTTATGGCACCGTGGTTACGGTGAAGTCATCGAAACGGGCGGTAACCGGGGCGTTGGTCGCTGACCCGGAGAGGTAGGTCAGCAGGGCAACGCTTCCTGGAGCCTG
>NZ_JADOUT010000021.1:0-65066 GCF_015752345.1 Arthrobacter sp. CAN_A212 | reverse complement strand
ATTCCTACCGGCTGAAAACCACCCAACAGACCATCAACAAGTCCCGGCAAAACTGACCGGAACACCAACAGGGTGGGGCCAAAACAAGCGGCGAAACCGGGGCCAAATCAACTTGCTATTCCCACCCCCCGAAGATGCCTCCGAGAACGGCGTAAACCGACCGCCATGACATCGCGCGAATAGCTAGATTCGGTGGGATGGCGGATACGACCGGGCCGACCGCCGGATCTCACGGTTCGGTGGGGAGGGACACGGTTTCGGTGGGGAGGGATACGAGGACGGGTGAGGGGAGGGACGCCGAGAGGGAAGGGGATGAATGGAGAGAGAAATATGGAGAACGGAAGGGCATAGGGGCACATGCGAAAATGCCCGGTCTGGACCTCCGAAGAGGTCCAAACCGGGCATCGACGAATCCCAGTTGAGCGGTGTCCGCCAGCGTCCCCGGGTACAGGCGACGTCCGCCAGTTACGCGGTGTCCGCCAGCGTCCCCAGATACAGCTGGATCACCTTCGGATCCTTCATCAGCTCGCGACCGGTTCCCGTGTACGCGTCCTTGCCCTGATCAAGGACATACGCCCGGTCACAGATTTGGAGGCACCGGCGAGCATTCTGCTCGACCATGATCACCGACACTCCAGCGCGGTTGATCTCGTGCACCCGCAGGAACGTCTCGTCCTGTTTGACGGGGGACAGGCCGGCAGACGGCTCATCCAACAGGAGTACCGCGGGATCCATCATGAGCGCCCGACCCATCGCCACCATTTGGCGCTCACCACCGGAAAGCGACCCAGCCCGCTGGGCACGCCGCTTTCCGAGCTCGGGAAACAGGTCAGCCACAAACTCGAACCGCTTCTTGAAGTCCTTGGGGCGCTGGTACATGCCCATCTCAAGGTTCTCCTCGATGGTCAGCGACGCGAACACGTTGTTGTTCTGGGGCACGAAGCCCACGCCCTGGCTGACCAGCTTGTTCGCTTTGAGACCGGTGATGTCCCTGTCCCTGACCACCACGGTGCCTGAATGGACCTTCACCAGTCCGAACATGGCCTTGAGCAGCGTCGACTTGCCGGCACCATTGGGTCCAATGATGCCAATCAGCTCCCCGGAGCGCGCCTCGATGCTGCAGCCGTTGAGGATGTTGACCCCTGGCAGGTACCCGGCCACCAGATCGGTGACCTTCACTACCGATGTGCTGTTGTCCTCGCTCATGGTCGGGTCTCCTTGTCATCCGGTGCTGTATCTGGACTCGCTGCATGCGCGCCGCGGGTGGAAGGGCCGGTCGTGTCCGGGCGTCCACCCTCGGGCCCTGCCCCGTGAGCACCGCCAGCAGGACCACTATCCGCAGGGCCAGCCGCATGAGCACCGCCTGTAGCATCACTATCCCCAGGACCACTGTCCAAAGGACCACCGTCCGCGTGAGCGCCGCCGGGATGGGCGAGGATGCCGGCGTCGGCGGTACCAACCACCGACTCCTTGTCCTGGGCGAGTTCCACTTCGAGCATCTCGACGCCCTGGGAATCGCCCAGGTCGACGTCGTGATGTGCGCCGAGGTAGGCGTCGATCACTGCCTTGTCCTTCATCACTACTTCCGGAGGCCCTTCAGCGACGATCTTGCCCTCGGCCATCACCACCACCCAGTCGGCGATGTGCCTGACCATGTGCATGTCGTGCTCCACGAACAGCACGGTCATGCCCTCGGCCTTGAGGTTCTTGATGTGATCCAGCAGGGACTGGGTGAGTGCCGGGTTGACCCCGGCCATCGGCTCATCGAGCATCACCAGAACTGGTTTGACCATCAGCGCGCGCGCCATTTCGAGCAGTTTGCGCTGCCCACCGGACAACGACGCCGCGTAGTCGTCCTTCTTCGCGTCGAGCTTGAACTTCGCCAGGAGGACATCCGCCTGCTCGGTGATCTCCTTCTCCCGCTTGCCCCAGAGGCCCTTGAACAGCGCGCGGGCGAGGCTCTCACCCGGCTGGGCGGTCGCCCCGAGGCGCATGTTCTCCATCACTGTCAGCTTGCCCATCACCTTGGTCAGCTGGAAGGTGCGGACCATTCCCATCCGGGCCACCTTGTAGGACGGCACGCCGGCAATGCTTTTGTCGTCGAAACGCCATTGCCCGCTGTTAGGGGTGTCGAACCCAGTCAACAGGTTGAACAGGGTGGTCTTCCCTGCACCATTTGGTCCAATGAGGGCGGTGATCTTGTTGCGGGGGACCTCGAGGTAGTCGACGTCGACGGCGTTCATCCCGCCGAACTGCCGGGTCACCTTTTCCGCAACCAGAATCGGATCCCTCTTCCGGCACCCCGGCCCGGTCTCGCCGGTGGTGATGTCGCGGGAATCGGTCATGTAGTCGATTGCCTGCGTCTCTCGTGGTTCGGTCATGCGAACGCCAGCTCCTTCTTATTACCCAGGACGCCCTGGGGTCTGAACACCATGAGCAGCATCAGCGCGACGCCGACTAGGATGTACCGCAGTTGCCCTGCCTGGACGTTGGACAGGAACGTGATGGCTCCGATTTCAATGGCGCCATACAGCAGCCCCTGGGTCAGGGACAGCACCACCCAGAAGATCATGGCGCCGATCACCGGTCCGAGAACCGTCGCCATCCCTCCCAGCAGCAGACAGGTGTACAGGAAGAACGTGAGCTCGGTGGCGTAGTTGGCTGGCTGCACCGCTCCACGGGGGAGGGTGAAGATCATGCCTGCCAGGGAGCCGAGCAGACCACCGATGACCAGTGCCTGCATCTTGTAGGCATACACGTTCTTACCCAAGGCACGGACAGCGTTCTCGTCCTCCCTGATCCCCTTCAGGACCCGGCCCCACGGGCTGCGCATCAGCAGCCAGATGGTCAGGCAGGCCAGTGCCACGATGGTCCAGCCGACAATCCTGATCCACAGGTCCCGCTCATTCATGGAGATGGGACCCACGTTGTAGGACCCCGGGGCGAGCGGGTTCAACGCGAAGAAGCCGTTTTCGAAGTTGGCGAGTCCGTTGGCCGAACCGGTGACGTCGGTGAGGCCATTGGTGGTGACGATGTACCTGACGATCTCCGCCGCGGCGATCGTGACAATAGCCAGATAGTCGGCGCGCAGACGCAGGGTCGGGATGCCCAGGATGAGCGCGAACAACACCGAAGCGGTCAGCGCGACGAGGACGGCGACAGGGAGGGGAACGCCGAACGTGAGGGTGGAGATGGCGTACCCGTAGGCACCCACTGCCATGAAGCCGGCCTGGCCGAAGTTCAGCAGGCCAGCGTAGCCGAAGTGGACGGCCAGACCGAGTGCCGCAAGGGCGTAGGCAGCGGTGGTTGGGCTGATCATTTCGCCGAAGGCGAGTGCAAGAATATTTCCGAAATCCATGATGTGAGCCCCTAACCGACGCGCTCTTTACGGCCGAGGATACCCTGCGGCCGGAACAGAAGAACCAGAATCATGATCAGGAGCGCTCCTACGTATTTCAGGTCCGCCTCCAGCCAGATGGTTGAGATTTCGACGAACAATCCCACGATGATCGAGCCGATCAGGGCGCCGAACACCGTGCCGAGTCCACCGAGCACGACGCCGGCGAAAATCAGCAGCAGAATCTGCTGGCCCATGTTGAAGGAGACACCGGGACGGTAGTACGCCCAGAGGATGCCGCCGAGGGCAGCCAGTGCCCCGCCGACCATCCATACGATCCGGATGACCCGGTCGACGTCGATGCCCGAGGCTGCCGCCAGTGCCGGGTTATCCGAGACGGCACGGGTGGCTTTGCCAAGCCGGGTACGCAGCAGGAGGAACCCGACCAGCAGGATGATCACCAGGGAGATCAGCAGCGAGTTGAGGTTGTTCTGCGAGATGGACACCGGACCGAAGTCCAGGCGGGCGCTCTGCGCGCCGGGCAACTGCTGGGTGGCACCACCGAAGTTGAACTGGATGATGTACCGCAGGGCCAGTGCCAACCCGATGCTGACAATCATCATGGGGACCAGACCGGTGCCGCGCCGGCGCAGGGGCTTCCATAGACCGGCATCCTGCACCCAGCCGAGGAGCGCGCCGGCAACCACCGCCAACGGTATGGCGACGAAGATGGGTAGCCCGATGGCAGCGAAACCGAACGCGACAACTGCTCCGAAGGTGACCATCTCGCCGTGTGCGAAGTTGGTGAGGCCGGTGGTGCCGAAGATCAGTGACAGTCCGACGGCGCTCAGAGCGAGCAGCAGGCCGAAGCTGAGACCAGCCAGGGTCCGCTCGGCGAGCGTGTCCCAGAAACTGGTGGTGTTGGTAACGATTCCCTCGCCGAACAGGAAGAGGGTGGTGACATTCGAGGTACCCGCGAAGGTCACCGTCCGGGGGTTGGCCTGGCCCTCGGCGAGGGCTGCTCCCCCGGGGAGGGTGTCCACCTCAAGGGTCACCTCATAGGCGCCCTGCTCCGGCACACCGACCGACCAGGATCCGTTGGCTGCCGAGGTGGTCTCGCCGTCGAACCCGTTGCCCGAAACCGAGATGGTGACATCCGGGAGCGGCCCGTCTGCGTTGCGAAGAACACCGCTGATGCGATCGGAAAACTCCTGGGCCACGATCTGGCCGGCGGGAAGAGACGACGATGCCACCGCGCTGGGTGCGGCGGGGGTGCCCGGGTGGTAACCCTGGGCAGCAGGGGCGCTGAGTAGCAGGACGGCTATGAGCCCGGTCGCAAAAACCAGCAGCCTCCTGATCCACGCAGGCGTCGGTCGGGTTATCAAGTTATGAACCTCGCTATGGGGCTGCCCCGCCTGAGGATTCGGCGGGATAGGGACGGCTTGCGGGCACGTGTCTTGTGACACATGTCACCGAGTGTGAGTTCATGTTACCCGCGCCATGTTTCACCGGATACCGAAACGGCTACCGGCTGGTAGCGATTGGGTAACAACTCAGCCCCGCCCGGTGCTGCCTAGGGAACAAAATGATCCGTAAACCGTTGACATTGGTAAGGTTAAACACACGCATATCATCCCCCGATGGAGGACTAGTTCACATGGCACTTGGCGGTAACCCGGTATTCAACGGAAAGAACTTCCGTACCGCTGCTCGCGGCAACAACCCGGCAGGGTCACCTGCCGGGTACGGTTCGACGGCGCTTGCAGGCCAGAGCGCAATGAGCACCACGCAGATGGAAGACCTCTACAACCAGCCGTCAGCTGGCCCCTCCCAGATGGGACGGATGACCTTCGATGACGTGATTGTCAAGACGGTCCTCTCGATCGGCGTCGTCCTCGTGGGCGCAGCTGTCCCGGCCTTCCTGCTTCCCGGCCTCGTCATGCCGCTGATGATTGTCGGCATGATCGGCGGTCTGGTGCTTGGCCTGGTCAACGCCTTCAAGCGCGAGCCGGTTCCCGGGCTGATCCTTGCTTACGCCTTCCTGCAGGGTCTGTTCGTCGGCGGCCTCACCATGATCCTGGAGGCGCAGTTCCCCAACATCGCGCTGCAGGCCCTCCTCGGCACACTGACCGTCTTCGCTGTCACCCTGGTGCTGTTCCGCAGCGGTAAGGTCCGTGCGACCCCTAAGGCAATGAAGATCTTCATGGTCGCAATCATTGGGTACGCACTGTTTAGCCTGGTTAACCTCGGGCTGATGCTGTTCGGCGTAACCGAGAGCATGTTCGGGATCCGCGGAGCAGGTATTCCGGGCACGGAGGGTATGTTCGGGTTCGACAATGGCATCCCCTGGGGCCTCGTCATTGGCGTCTTCGCGATTTGCCTCGCCGCCTTCTCGCTGGTCATCGACTTCACCTCGATCAGCGACGGCGTCCGGAACGGCGCCCCCCAGAAGTACTCCTGGACCGCAGCCTTCGGTCTCACCGTGACCCTGATCTGGCTGTACATCGAGTTCATCCGCATCATCGCTATCCTCCGGGGGAGCGAGTAGCCTCACCGGTCTCTCACGACCGACGCACCACCCAAAAAGGGACCCGCAGCGACTGCTGCGGGTCCCTTTTGCTGTGACACTCAAGGTCAGGCGATGCGCCGGGCCCCGTCGTCGGGAAGCACCGCGAAGATCGACGGTGCCAGATAGCCTGCCGCCGCAAACGCCTCGGTCACGGCTGTGGTGACGCGGTCGACGTCGTCAGTGGGCGTAAGCGCGATAGCCGAGCCCCCAAAACCGCCACCGGTCATCCTGGCGCCGAGCGCCCCGTTGGCCCGCGCCGTGTCGACGGCGAGGTCCAGCTCGGCGCAGGAGATTTCAAAGTCGTCCCGCATCGAGGAGTGACTCACATCGAGCAGTTGACCGATGGCGGCCGGCCCCTTGTCGGCGAGAACCTTGACCGTGTCCTGCACCCGCTCGTTCTCGGTCACGATGTGCCTGACCCGCCGCAGGGTCTCCTCATCGAGGATTCCGGCGGCCGCCGCAAGGTCGGCGATCTTCAGGTCGCGCAGGGACGCTACCCCCATCAGTTCTGCTCCCCGCTCACACGACTTCCGCCGGTCCGCGTAGCCGCCGGTCGAATGCGAATGGCTCACCCGGGTATCGATGACCAGCAGTGTCAGCCCTTCCTCCTGCAGCGGGAACGGCACCAGCTCCGATTCCAGGCTGCGGCAGTCAAGGAATACCGCATGACCTGCACGGCCCCGCAGCGACGCCGTCTGGTCCATGACGCCCGTGGGGGCACCGACCATGTCGTTCTCCGCCCGTTGGCCCACCAGAGCCAGCTCGGACGCCGAGAGCCCGGCGTCCACCAGGTCGTTCGCCGCCACCGCGACGGCGCATTCAATCGCCGCCGACGAGGAGAGCCCCGCACCCACCGGCACATTCGAGTCGATCAACAGGTCAAACCCGGGGAGCTGGTGCCCCGCCTGCTCCAGCGCCCACAGCACTCCCACCGGATAGGCAGCCCACCCGTCGACGCTGCCCGGTTGCAGCCCATCGAGGTCCACCTGGACCTCGGCACCCTCGCCAAGGGTGGACGCCACCCTCACCGTCCGGTCCTGCCGTGTCGCCGCGGCGACCAGGGTGGAGTGGTTGATGGCGAACGGCAGCACAAAACCCGAGTTGTAGTCGGTGTGTTCACCGATCAGGTTGACCCGGCCCGGAGCGGACCAGATCCCTGCCGGTTCGTAGCCGAACCGGTGGGCGAAAGCGGTGGCTAAATCCTGGGTGGGGCCGGTCATGGCAGGTCCTTTGCAGTTGTCCCGACGGCGTTGCGAAGGTTGTCCGCGACCAGTTCAGGGGTGGTGTCGTTGATGAATGCGCCCATCGCAGCCTCGGAGCCGGCCAGGAACTTCAGTTTGTCCTCGGCCCGGCGGGGCGAGGTGAGCTGCAGGTGCAGACGGCTGGCCGGTCGCAGCAGCGGATCAAGGGGTGCCTGATGCCACGCGGCGATGTACGGGGTGGGGGTGGAGTAGAGGCGGTCCACCCGTCCCAGCAGGTCCAGGTAGACGGTGGTGAGCTCGTCGCGCTCCGGGTCGGTCAGCGCGGCGAGATCCGCGACCTGCCGGTGCGGTACCAGGTGGACTTCGAGCGGCCAGCGCGCAGCGAACGGGACGAAGGCGCTGAAGTGCTTGCCTTCGATGATCATCCGCTCGCCCGAATCCCGTTCGGCCTTCAGCATGCCCGCCAGCAGGGTTTCCCGGCCATCGGTGGCGTCGAAATGGGCCCGCGCGGCGCGGGCCATCACCGCCGAGCGGGGCGGAATGAAGGGGTAGGCGTAGATCTGGCCGTGGGGGTGCAGCAGGGTGACCCCGATATCAGCGCCGCGGTTCTCGAAGCAGAAAACCTGACGGATCCCGTCCAGGGCGGACAGTGCCTCCGTCCGGTGCGCCCACGCGTCAATCACTGTCCTGGCACGCTCGGGTGCCAGCGACCCGAAGGAACCCTCGTGGGCCGAGTCGAAGGCCACGACCTCGCAGCGACCGTGCGCAGGAGCGGTGGTTCCCCAGCCGGCATCCGCTGGCAGGGCGCCGAGCGAAGGACCGAACGAGGAGAAACGGTTCTCAAACACCACCACCTCATAGTCCGGGGCGGGGATTTCGGACAGATTACCGGCCGTGGTCGGGCACAGGGGGCACTGGTCGGCCGGCGGCAGGTGCGTTCTGGACTGTCGGTGCGCGGCGACGGCCACCCATTCCCCGGTCAGGGCGTCAAAGCGGGCATCGCCGGTGGCACCCCGGGCGGGGAGGTCCCGGGTGTCGGCAACGGCTGAATGATCGCGGTGGAGGGCGGCCGCCTGGGCGGTGGCGTCGAAGTAGATCAGCTCGCGGCCGTCAGACAGCCGGGTGGGGGTGACCAGGGTCATGGGTGGGTTTCCTTGGAGGTGAGGGTGTCGGGAGTGAGCACGGTGGTGTGAAGCTCGAGTTGGGTGAGATGATCCGGGCCGACGGAGTCGCCCGCGGTGACAAGGCATTCAAGCTCGGTCAGGTCGACGATCTGGGCCAGGGCCACGACGCCGATCTTGGTGGAGTCAGCGAGGACCACCAGGCGTGCGCTCTGGCGGGCGAACGCGCGGTTGGTTTCCGCCTCGGCCAGGTTCGGCGTCGTAATGCCGGCGGTGGCGTCGACCCCGTGGACCCCCATGAAGCAGAGATCGACGTTTAACAGACCAACCGTGGCGGTGGCGAGCGGACCGACCAGCGCCTCCGAGGGGGAGCGTTCCCCGCCGGTGAGGAACACGCTGAGGTTACGGCCGCGGTCCTGGGCGGCGAAACCGTTGAGCAGCTCGGCCGCCGGCAGCGAGTTGGTGAGCACCGTGAGTGGGCCGAGGTCCGGTAGGAGGGCGGCAAGCTGGTAGACGGTGGTTCCCCCGGTGAGGGAGATGGTCATGCCGGGGGTAATCAGCCGACTCGCCGCCAGCGCAATCTGCTTCTTCGCCTCGCGCTGCCGGCCGGTGTTGGCCGAGAAGCCGGGTTCGGCGGCGCTGAGCGTCTGCGGCCGGGTGGCACCACCATGGACGCGGGTCAGCACCCCCGCCGCCTCCAGTGCGTCAATGTCACGGCGGATGGTCATTTCTGACACGTCGAACTGCTGGGCAAGCCGGGTCACACGGACGGCAGGACTGGTCACCAGTTCGGCAACTATTGCGTCCCGTCGCTCGGCGGCCAGCATCCATCTCTCCCAAAAGTAACTTTTTCGAACAAAGTCAAACATATCCGATTATTGGAGTGGACAGGAACCCCCCGGCCAGGAACCGCGTAACAAGCGCGGGAGGCCCGCCGACTCAATGCCTGATGGTCGGCAAGGTGTGGAAGGATGACAGCATGAATCGCCCCGCTCAGTGGAAGGTCCCGGCGGACCTTCAGGGCGCCCCGCGGCCAGTGCCTGGGCGCGACCGCTCAGGGGACGTTCCCTATGCGCTGAGCCTATCGGCGGCGTGGGCGTGGCGGGTAGGGCTGATTGTGCTGGTGGGCGGGGTGCTGGTGTGGCTCCTCGGCCACGTGTCGCTGCTCATCATCCCGCTGCTGCTGGCCGGCTTGCTGGCAAGCCTGCTCCTGCCCGTGATGAATCTACTGCGGAAGGCGAAGGTTCCCAACGGGCTCGCGGTCGCGGTCACCGTCGTCTCGTTCCTGGGGCTGGTGGGTGGCATGGCCACCCTCGCGGGACGGCAGCTGGCGTTGGGCCTTGCCGATCTTTGGGATGAGGCGCTGGAAGGGATCCGCCAGATCCAGTCGTGGTTATCGGACGGACCGCTGGGACTGACCACCCTCCAGATCGACCAGTTCATCGAAGAAGTGACGGGTGCCGTCCAGAACAATAGTGGAAGCATCGTCACGGGAGTGATCTCGCTGGGAAGCAGTGCGGGCCACTTCGGGGCCGGCGCCCTGCTGACCGTCTTTGCCCTCATCTTTTTCCTGCTGGAGGGCGAGCGGATCTGGCGGTTCGTCGTCGGCCTGATGCCCCGTGTGGCGCGGACGCCGGTGGACGGTGCCGGGCGCCGCGGCTGGTCGTCGATGGCCAATTATGTCCGGGTGCAGATGCTCGTCGCGTTCGTCGATGCGGTGGGCATCGGCGTCGGCGCAGCGCTGATCGGGGTTCCCCTGGCCCTGCCCCTCAGTGTCCTGGTCTTCCTGGGGTCCTTCATCCCCATTGTCGGTGCGCTCTTCACCGGCCTGGTCGCGGTGCTGCTGGCCCTGGTGGCCAACGGCTGGGTCAACGCGCTGATCATGCTGGCCATCGTCCTGGTGGTGCAACAACTGGAGGGGCACGTCCTGCAGCCCCTGATCATGGGGCCCGCGGTGTCGCTGCACCCGCTCGCAGTAGTGCTGGCGGTGGCTGGTGGAACCCTGATCGCGGGGATTCCCGGCGCGCTCTTCTCGGTGCCGCTGCTGGCGGTGGTGAATACGGTGGTCCGCTATATTGCCGGGCGCTCCTGGGAGACCGACCCTGCGGTGGGTGGGGTGCCGCCTCCGCCGGGCGGGCTCCCTGAACCGCCCGGCGAACCGCCCCACAACGACACCCCTGAACATTCCATCCCCCCTGAGGCACGAAAGGCCGACCAGTGACTGAGCTATTGGACCTCGCGGTGACGCTCGACGACGTGCAGGCCGCGCAGAAACTACTCGACGGCGTCATCGCCCGCACCCCCATCGAGGAGTCACGGGCGCTGGGGCGGCTGATCGGTGCCAACGTGTCACTGAAATGCGAGAACCTGCAGCGCGCGGGTTCGTTCAAGATCCGCGGAGCCTACGTCAGGATGGCCCGCCTGTCCGATGCGGAGAAGGACCGCGGAGTCGTCGCCGCGTCCGCCGGTAACCACGCCCAGGGCGTGGCCGTGGCGGCCGCGCGGCTCGGCATCACCGCGCGGATCTACATGCCATTGGGGGTCGCCCTGCCCAAGCTGGCAGCCACCCGCGGCCACGGCGCCGAGGTGGTCCTGCACGGGCACAACGTCGATGAGGCGCTGGCCGAAGCGAAGCGGTACGCGGAGGAGACCGGCACCGTGTTCGTTCACCCGTTCGACAACGTCGACGTGGTGGCGGGGCAGGGAACCATCGGCCTGGAGATCCTTGAGCAGGTGCCCGACGTCGACACCATCCTCATGGGGGTGGGCGGCGGTGGGCTGCTGGCCGGCGTCGCCGTCGCGGTGAAGGCCCGGGCGCGGGAGCTGGGCCGTGAAATCCGGATCATCGGGGTGCAGGCCGAGAACGCCGCGGCCTACCCGCCGTCGCTGGCAGCCGACGCGCTGGTGCCATTGACCAAGGTATCCACCATCGCCGACGGCATTGCCGTGGGCCGGCCTGGCCAGTTGCCGTTCTCCATCATCAAGGAACTGGTCGACGATGTTGTCACTGTCACCGAGGATTCGCTGGCACGAGCACTGATCTTCCTGCTGGAGCGCTCAAAGATGGTGGTGGAGCCTGCTGGAGCTGTGGGAGTGGCGGCCCTGCTCGACGGAAAACTGACCGAGAACGGTGCCTCACCCGGAAACACCGCGGTCATCCTGTCCGGCGGCAACATCGACCCGATGCTGATGCTGAAGGTCATCCAGCGCGGGCTCGCTGCGGCGGGAAGGTACCTGGTGGTGCGGATGCTCCTGGACGACCGGCCCGGCTCCCTGGCCACCATTTCCCGCATCATCGCCGAGTCGGACGCGAATGTCACCGGCGTCGACCACACCCGGGTGGGCGGTTCGATCAGCATGGGGGACGTGGCAATCACCATCAACATGGAAACCAAGGGCGAGGAGCACTGCGAACTCATCCTCGGGAACCTGCGGGCCGAAGGATTCCAGCCCATGGTTATCGAAGGCTGAGTATGCTCGCCAGACGAGCACGCACGGGGCTGCTGACGGTGGGGCTCTTCGCGGCGCTGCTGTGGGCCATCCACCTGGTCAATGTCCTGACCGGGACACGTCTGGTCGGCTGGCTCGGCATCGACCCACGGGAGCTGGAGGGGCTGGACGGCATCCTGTTCGCCCCGCTGCTCCACGCGGGCGTGGGACACCTGGTGAGCAACACCTTTCCGCTCCTGGTGCTGGGGTTCCTGACCTTCCTGGAGGGGGCGAGGCGGTTCGCCGTCGCGGTCGCCGCCAGCTGGCTCGGCTCAGGGATTGGCGTCTGGATCTTCGGCGGAGGCCTCACCATCGGTGCCTCCGGGGTAGTGTTCGGCCTGTTCGCCTACCTGATTGTCCGCGGCTTCTACAACCGCAGCCTGCGCCAGATCCTGCTGGCCGGAGTGCTGTTCCTCATGTACGGCTCCATCCTGTGGGGAGTCCTTCCCTCGCCAGGGTCCAACGTCTCCTGGCAGGCGCACCTGTTCGGTGCGCTCGGCGGACTGCTCGCGGCCCTGGTACTGAAACGGCGGCCCGCCCCGGAGGGGACGGACCGCCGTCGGCAGTCAAGTGGGCGCTAGGGTGCTGGCTCAGCCGACGTAGGGCTTGGCCGAAAGGACCTCAACCTCGATGGACTTGCCGTTCGGGGCCGTGTAGGCGACTTTGTCACCGGACTTCTTGCCCTGGATGGCGGCGCCTAGCGGTGATTTTTCGCTGTACACATCGATGTCGGTATCCCCGGCTACCTCGCGGCTGCCCAGCAGGAAGGTGGAGTCGTCGCCGGCAATCCTGGCGTGGACCAGCATGCCCGGCTCCACAATGCCGTTGTCCTCGGGAGCTTCGCCGACGTGGGCGTTCTCGAGCAGGGCGGTGAGCTGACGGATGCGGGCCTCGGACTTGCCCTGTTCCTCCTTGGCGGCATGGTAGCCACCGTTCTCCTTCAGGTCCCCCTCGGAGCGGGCCTGCTCAATGCGGGCAACCACCTCGGTCCGGCCGGGGCCGGACAAATGCTCAAGCTCAGCCTTGAGGCGATCGTAGGACTCCTGGGTAAGCCATGCGACAGGTGCACTGTTGGTGGACACGGGCATCTCCTTAGCTATGTCCGGAACCCGACATACGGGAGGCTCCGGCATGGTGACAGCCTGCACAACGAGATGTAAGCAGGCTTAGCAACAAATAAAGGCTCCACCCTTGGATGACCACATACACCGTTGATCACCGGTAGGGGAGAGCCGAACGTATTGCCCCCAGTGTAGTCGGCTTCGTGAGGATAACCCAAGGTAGGGCAGGGGGGTCGCCCCGGAAATGTAGTGAAAACGAGACGTTTCGGCCGTGGCGGACAGGCTACGGCGAAGGTGTCCCCTCGAGGACCCAACAGGCGTTGACGCCCCCGGATACGCCGATGGCCTCGGTCCTCAGGAGAGTGCGGTGCGCGGTGGTCCGGCCTCCGTCGGTGCCTTCGTCGGTGCTGTTGGGGCCGATCTCGACCACCTGCCAGCCCACCACGGCGTAGGTCTCGCTGAGCACCTGGATGGCGCACTGCACGGCGGTCTCGGGGGCCTTCGTGATCTCGTAGTCGACGCTTGCACGCCCAGCGTCCTGGATGTTGAAGCCCACGTCCTTGCTCGACACCTCAGGAATGGCCGTCTGCACACTGAATACGGCCGTGGCCAGCACCGCGACACCCAGGGTGATCCAGATCAACCGCTTCCAGGTTCGGCGCGACAATCCCGGCTTGGGGGTGCCGTAGCGATTGGCTACTCTTGATACTGGCGGTTGGTTGGTATCCATCACACACCATTTTATCCCCGCCAGAATTTATCGCCTAAAGCGATTAACCAAAACCACAGGAGCAGTCGTTGCCCAGCCCGGAAAACACCCCATCATCCAGCGCGTCCGCACCGGGCCAGGGCTACCGTCTGCTGGCAGTCCACGCCCACCCCGACGATGAGTCGAGCAAGGGCGCGGCAACTATGGCTCGATACGCGGCCGACGGCGTCGAGGTCATGGTTGCCACCTGCACCGGCGGGGAGCGCGGAGACATCCTCAACGAAAAGGTTGCCGGTGAAGCCCACGCACTGCGTGACCTGGCAGGGCTGCGTCGTCTGGAAATGGCGCAGGCCGCCAGCGAGCTGGGCATCAGCCAGCGCTGGCTGGGCTTCACCGACTCGGGCCTGCCCGAGGGCGACCCGCTGCCGCCGCTACCTTTCGGCTGCTTTGCGCTGCAGCCCCTGGAGCGCGCGTCGGCGCCCCTGGTGAAACTGATCCGGGAATTCCGCCCGCACGTCATTCTGAGCTACGACGAAAACGGTGGGTACCCACATCCGGATCACATCATGGCCCACAAGGTGGCAGTCGAGGCCTACCACGCGGCCGGCGACCCCGACCGGTACCCGGGAACCGGGGATGCCTGGTCGCCCTCCAAGCTGTACTACGATCGCGCCTTCAACCCCGAACGGTTTCACGCACTCCACGTTGCATTGGAACGGGCCGGCCTGAAGTCGCCTTATGCGGAGCGGATCGCGGCCTGGCTGGAAGCCGATTCCGAGGGCCACCAGGCCCCGGCGCCAACCCACGAGACCACGACCCAGATCCAGTGCGGCGAATTCTTCGAACATCGCGAACGTGCGCTGCGCTCCCACCGCACCCAGGTTGACCCGGAGGGCTTCTTTTTTGCCGTTTCCTCCGACCTGCAGCGTCAGGTCTGGCCTTGGGAAGACTACTCACTGATCCACTCCCGGGTGGAATCCACACTGCCCGAAGCTGACTTCTTCGCGGGCATAGAATAGGTAGGTCTGGCCTGTGGCCCGTCGTTCCCCTGAAAGTGGTGCATTGTGAATTACCTGCTCAACCTGGCGTCTGCCGTGAGCCCCACTCCCGATCAAGAGGACGGGCTGAGGCCGGGACTTGATCCTTCCCAGGTGACTCCCGGACTGTTGGGTTTCCTCGCCACGCTGGTGTTGGTGGTGGCGGTCATCTTCCTGGTCAGGGATATGTCCCGCCGGATACGCCGGGTGCGATACCAGTCAATGGCGGACGACGCCGCGTCGGACGGCTCAGTGCCGGACGGCTCAAAGCCGGACGGAGCACGGCCGGACGTATCACGGCCGGACGGAGCGGCCGCTGACCGCTCCGAGATGCTGCTCGACGACGACAGTCTCGACGGCACTCAGGATCGGTCCAACGTGAACGACTCCGGAGCGCCGGGTACCTCCGACACCCGTCCGGGGTCTACGCCGAGCGACCGCTAGGTAGTCCCTGGGCGGCTGACGCAGCAGCGAGCCCCGATCCTGTCGAGGCCCAACAGCCAGACCCGATGCTGCCGGAGTGAAACTGTTGGGTCGATCCGGTGACTGTGAGTCAGACGTTCCCCGACGCGAGCAGCTCCTCCAGCCGTTCGTACCCCTCTGACATCCCTCCCTCCATCCCCGAGGCAGCCATCCCGTCACGCGCCTGAAGGGTGGGATAGACCGCATGGCCGGCGAGCCGGCAGCGCCCGTTGCCGAGATCCTCGAAGGTGAGGAACTCGATGCTGACGACGTCCGGGTACCCGCCAAACTCGAAGGTCTGGATGGCGAACTCATTCTCCCGCACGGTGTGGAACACGCCGCTGAACGTGTAGGTCTCACCAGTGGGGCCGGTGTGCCGGTACAGGTAGGTTCCACCGGACCGGAAATCGTAGTGGTCAACCTCGATCGCGTTCCGGCGCGGTCCCAGCCATTTCCCGATCAGATCGGGCTTCGCATGGGCTTGAAAGACGAGCTTCACCGGGAAGTCGAACTCGCGCTCGAAGTCGATGAAGGGGAGTCCGTCGGGAACAGTGAGTTTCAATGCAGTGCTCATGATGAATCCTTTGTGCTCTCGTGGTGCTGGTTGCCGCTCGGAGCGGCCAGTGACTGCAGCACAGCGTCGAGGCTTCGGAACTGCTCTTCACGCACCAGACGGTACTGGTCAATCCAGGCGGTGAGGGCCTCCAACCGTGCGGGGTCCAGATGGACGGGCCGGCGTTGGGCATCCCGTGTGCGGGTGACCAACTGTGCCTGCTCGAGGACCTGGATGTGCTTCGAGATCGCCTGCTTGCTGATCTCGAAGGGTTCGGCCAGTTCGTTGACCGTGGCGGGTCCGCGGCTCAGCCGCGCGATGATGCGTCGCCGGGCAGGGTCGGCCAGGGCCAGGAAGGCCCGGTCAAGGAACTCGTCGACCGGATCATCCACGCTAATCAACCTAACTTTTGATCAACCAATTGGTTGATCAAGAGCGTACTCCAACGCCCAATGACGGTCAAGAGGTTCCTCAGACGGGATTCAAAACGGCGATGACAATGGCGATGAAGTGGACAGTAAACGCTGCCACCGTAAATGCGTGGAACAGTTCATGGAAGCCAAACCACGTTGCGCTGAAATTGGGCCGCTTCAGGGCGTAGAACACGGCGCCGGCGATATACAGAGCTCCGCCCACAATCATCAGGATTGTCGCCGCGGGACTCGCGGCGAAAAAGTCAGGCAGGTAGAACAGGGCACCCAACCCCAGGGCCACATAGACCGGTACATAAAGCCAGCGGGGAGCGTTCACCCACAGCACCCTGAACAGGACCCCAGCGATCGCACCCGACCAGATCACCCACAACAAGACGTTTGCCTTCGCCGGTTCCAGGAGGGCCCAGGCGAGTGGGGTGCAGCTCCCGGCGATCACCAACATGATATTGGTGTGGTCCAGGCGCTTGAGGACCACGCGGGTCCGGTCGGTCCAGGTGCCCGTGTGATAGACGGCGCTGATGCCGAACAGGAGCACTCCGGTGAACGCGTAGATGGCCGAGGTGATCTTTCCGGCTGCCGTAGGGGCGATCGCAACCAGGACAATTCCGGCCGCCAACGCCAGTGGAGTGGCGCCGGCGTGCAGCCAGCCGCGCAGCTTTGGTTTGAGGGCGCCGGGGGAGCTGAGGGTCATGCGGCAATTCTATCCGCCGGGCAGCTATGTTACTGCCCGGTAATGTGTCGATTGTGGGGAGTTCTGGTGAGCGCCACGGTATCGACGGCGGCGCATCGGGTCCATGACGGTACCTTTGGAGTAGATCAATCGAGCGACGCGCCGGTGCAGCCGAAGCACCTCAGGAAGTAGGACAGGTGAACCACCCCACGAAGTTTCCAGGATTCGCCTACAACTTCTATGAACGCAGGCTGCAGCGGTCCCTGAGCTCCGACCGGATTCCACACCACATTGGGGTGATGGTCGACGGTAACCGACGGTGGGCCAAGCTTGCGGGCGCCCCCACCCGCGACGGGCATCAGGCGGGAGCCGACAAGATCCACGAGTTCCTCGGGTGGTGCGAGGAACTCGGCGTCGAAGTAGTGACCCTCTACATGCTGTCCACCGACAACATGAGCCGGTCTCCGGAGGAGATCGAGCAACTCCTCGACATCATCGCCAACACCCTTGACCGGCTGGGGGAGAGCAACCGGGTGCGGGTGCAACCCGTCGGGGCGCTGGAACTGTTGCCGGCTGATCTGTCGGACAAGCTGTGCTCCCTTGCCACCCACACCCGTGACATCGACGGCCTGCACGTGAACGTTGCGGTGGGCTACGGCGGACGCCGGGAGATCGTCGACGCCGTGAAGGAGTTGCTCCTTGCCGCGGCGGCGGCCGGCCAAACCCTGCCCGAGGTCGCAGAGGGTCTTACCGACCAGCAGATCTCCTCTTTCCTCTACACGCGGGGGCAGCCGGACCCGGATCTGGTGATCAGGACCTCGGGAGAGCAGCGACTCTCAGGATTCCTGATGTGGCAAAGCGCGTACAGCGAGTTCTACTTCTGTGAAGCTCTGTGGCCCGATTTCCGCCGGGTTGACTTCCTCCGCGCACTGCGCGACTACGGGCGGCGCCAGAGACGGTTTGGCGGCTAAGGTCGCGGGCAAAAGTTCACCTCGAATTATTGCTCGACACGCCGCGTGATATCTTCCAGGCTCGGATGCCGGGCGTATTCTCGACTCCATCAGGGGGCACCAGCGCCGCCTGATGTGGAGGCCACCGATGCAGCGAACAGGGCACACCAGCACCTCGCCACGTCTGGGGAGGCCGTGCCAGGCCTCGAGGCCCCACTGCCTCACCCCTTCATCACAAGTCGGGGATTGCACGCCCCGCCCGTGGAGTCCACATGACAAGAACTGATACCCCGCAGCGTTCATTTGACTCAGACCACAGCCTCCCATCCACTGCCACCACGAAGGCCCGCACCAGCACTGATGATGAAGTCATCCTTGCCGAGGCGGGCCTTTCGTCTGTCGAGAGCCTCGGCAGCCGTAGCTACGTGGTGGACACCTCGGTACTGCTCTCGGATCCGCGGGCAATCCTGAGGTTCGCCGAACACGAGGTGATCTTGCCGATCGTGGTGATCAGCGAGCTGGAGGCCAAACGTAACGACCCCGAGCTGGGCTTCTTCGCGCGCAAGGCGCTTCGGTTGCTCGATGATTTGCGGGTGCAGCACCATGGGCTCAACCAGGCGATCCCTCTCGGGGAAGAGGGCGGAACGCTGCGGGTCGAGTTGAACCATATTTCCACCGAGGTGCTGCCCGCTGGCTTCAGAAGTTCAGACAACGATTCACGGATCCTTGCCGTAGCCAAGAACCTCTCGGACGAGGGCAGGAACGTCACTGTCGTCTCGAAGGACCTGCCGATGCGGGTCAAGGCCTCGGCGATGGGCCTGAAGGCCGACGAGTACCGGAGCGAACTGGTCACCGATTCCGGCTGGACCGGGGTCGCCGAGCTGGATGTGGCCGAGGCTGACGTCACCACACTCTACGACCACCAGCCGGTCTTCCTTCCGGCGGCCGCCGAGATGCCGGCCAACACCGGACTGGTGATGCACTCCCCGCGGGGGTCCGCCCTGGGTCGGGTCGGTGCGGACAAGCAGGTGCGTCTGGTCCGGGGCGACCGGGACGTCTTTGGCCTCCACGGCCGGTCAGCCGAGCAGCGGCTCGCTATTGACCTGCTGATGGATCCGGAGGTGGGGATCGTCTCGCTGGGCGGGCGCGCCGGGACCGGAAAATCGGCGCTGGCCCTCTGCGCTGGTCTGGAGGCAGTCTTGGAACGCCGTGAACACCGGAAAGTGGTGGTCTTCAGGCCGCTGTACGCCGTCGGTGGCCAGGAGCTGGGGTACCTGCCCGGCAGCGAGAGCGAAAAGATGAATCCCTGGGCGCAAGCCGTCTTCGACACACTGGGTGCCCTCGTTTCGCAGGAGGTGGTGGAGGAAGTGATGGACCGCGGCATGCTCGAGGTGCTCCCGCTCACCCACATCAGGGGCCGTAGCCTGCACGATTCGTTCGTTATCGTCGACGAAGCCCAGTCACTGGAGAAAAATGTCCTTCTCACGGTGATGAGCAGGATCGGGCAGAACTCGAGGATTGTCCTGACCCACGATGTGGCTCAGCGCGACAACCTGCGGGTGGGGCGCCACGACGGGATTGCGGCGGTGGTCGAAACTCTGAAGGGACATCCGCTGTTCGGCCACATCACTCTCACCCGGTCGGAGCGGTCGCCAATCGCTGCGCTCGTCACCGAGCTTCTGGAGGGCGCCGAAATCTAGGGGTGGGCCGGGAGCGCTCAGATTTGGGCGCAGAAACCGAAAGTGCTCACGGAATGTCAGCTGATGCGGGGAGCGGTCAGCTGACATTCCACGGAATGTGGGAGCTGACGTCCGTGAGGCCCATGCCCGAGTCCACGAAATGGTCGTCGATCATGTACTCATCGACTCCCAGAATGCGCAGCCAGTGCCCGCCCCCGGCGAACGCCCCGTCCAGTGCCCGCGTCGACACGCAAATCCCCGTACCCAGGTCCACCTTCACCTCGGTATGGCCGCGACCGATCAGGGGGTAGCCCGGGGTGAAGGGTTTGTAGGTGAGGTTCGGCGTGACGATGGCGCTGAGCACCGGCCGGCCCTCGAATTCCTCCTCGACGACGTTCTCCAGCTCCACACGGTTGGCGAAGGGGGATTCGAAGGGGACGGGTGAATCGCCGGCGAACTCGACCGGGTCCAGCATGGCGGCCCACCGCGGGTCGCCGAACGCCGGTTCACCGTAGGCGGCCTCCGGACGCCTGAGCACAAAGCCGGCGTCGTTGTAGACGGGGGTGATCAGTCGCGGCGCCAGCAGCCACGACTTGCGGGTGGCGCTGACGTACAGCGCGTCGCGGGAGCCCGAGGTGCCCGTGGTGCTGTGCAGCAGCACGCCGTCGTCGTCCTCGACCCGCAGTGCCGCTGGCCGACGCAACCATGCCTTCAGCGGCCGGGAGTCCGATTCTGCACTTCGCCAGGCCACGACAAAGCGCAACGTCTCCCATTTCCACGGGGACGACCGGCACAGCGAACGGAACGTGGCTGCGGGGGTTGCGCTGTGTGTTGCCGACATATCCACAGTGTAACCGCCGCCATTCACGGCGCCGGGGTGCAGGCAGTAGCTTGGGATCCATGATCGAGATCATCGCCCGGTACGCCGCCGGGAGCTCGCTGGCGGCCCTGGTTCTCGCCCTGGCAGTGGGTGTCCTGCTGGCGGTGGGGCTCCGGCTCGCCGTCGTCGATCTTCGCACCCACCGGTTGCCGAATCGAATCATCTTCCCTACCTACCCGGTCGCCGCGGTGCTCCTGGGGATGAGTGCCCTGATCGCCGGAGAGCCAGCGCGGGTGCTCTCCATGCTCACCGGAGCGGTGCTGCTCTGGCTGCTCTACTTCATGCTGCGGGTCGCCTACCCGGCGGGAATGGGCTTCGGGGACGTCAAGCTCGCCGGCCTGCTGGGGCTGTATCTCGGTTTCGCCGGGTGGGGATACCTGCTGTGGGGGGCGTTCGCAGCGTTCTGCCTCGGCGGGCTGTGGGGGTTGGCCCTGATTGCCAGCCGTCGCGGCACCCTGAGGTCGGCGATTCCGTTTGGCCCGTTCATGATCGGCGGCGCGGTGCTGGTCCTGGCGCTCCCGTCGCTAGGCTGAGGGGATGCCGACCCCTGACTATGTCCTGTCCCTCCGCGAGAAGATCGGGCACGCACCGCTCTGGCTGCCCGGCGTCGGCGGCGTGGTGTTCGACGACGACGGCAGGGTGCTGCTCGGCAAACGCACCGACAACGGGCAGTGGACGGTGATCACCGGAATGCTCGAGCCCGGCGAGGAACCGGCGCCGGGGATCGTGCGGGAAATCCTTGAGGAAACCGGGGTGGTGGTACGGGTGGAGCATCTGATCCGGGTGGAGGTGGTGGGTCCGGTGACCTTCCCTAACGGAGACGTGTGCACCTTCCTTACGACCGACTTCAGCTGCCGGTACGTCTCGGGGGAGGCCCGTGTGAACGACGACGAGTCCACCGACGTGCAGTGGTTCCCCATCGACGACCTCCCGGAGTTGAACGCCCGGCACCGCCAGCTCATCGAGTCCGCCCGCACGGCTGACGGGGTTCCCCACTTCGTCAGCTAGCGGGAATCCGGTCCGGGAGCGGGTCGGGTCTCCGGGGCGGCGTCCGTGTCAGCTGCTGCCGCTGTCCCTCCGCCCGTGCCGTTCGCAGGGGTCCTGGCGGCGGACACCGAGGCCTGTTCACGCTCGAGGCGTTCGGCGTCCTCGCCGCCAATCGCTTCGCCCCTCGGGACCATGCCTGAGGTCTCGGACAGGGGAATGTGTTTGAGGGTGATCGCCAGGACCAGGGCGATGACCAGAAACGGTACGAGGTACCAGAACACCGGCGCGAGTGAGTTTGCGTAGTCGGCCACGATGGCGTCCCTGATGGGGCCGCCGAGCTGTCCCGCGATGGTGGGCATCGCCGTCGAGACGATGGTCTGGTCGAGGCTCGCCAGCAGCATGCCGGCGATGAGTGCGGAGAAGATGATCCAGATGCGCTTCTGGGTCAGCAGCAGCGGCCCCGTTTCCGTCTGGGCGGTCGAGCTCATGGTGTTCCTTCGGGGGTGTGGTGTGGGCCGCCGGTGACAAAGAGATACCCTGCGGCGTCGATGTGGGATTCAAGGATGTCGCGGTAGCTTCGACCCTCCTCTGTCGCGCGATCAGGGCCGCGAACTCCTTGTTCCGGACCGCCGAGTCGCCGAACAGCTTCACGAGCAGCTGGGGTTCACGCTGCATGAGAGCGTGCATCTGCGGGAACTCCTCCCGCGTGATGGCCAGGCGCTCGCCGGTGGAGGCGGCCAGTTCGGCCAGCGCTCGGAGTAGGGGGACGGATCCGGCACTGGCAAGGAACGCGTCCATCAGGTCTTTTGGCTGATGGTCCTCGCTGTGGCCAAGCACCGCGTCTTCCTTGGTGGGAAGTAGTTGAAGAAGGTGCGCCGGGAAATGCCGACCTGCTCGCAGAGCTCTTCGACGGTGAACCCGCTGAGGCCCTTGTCGATGGTCAGCCGGCGGGCGGTGTCGCAGATCGCTGATCGGGTGTTTTCGGTCAAGAAACTGCCCCGGGGGAAAGGCACGCCGATTGCTTGCGGCGGGTCTTTCCCCCGGGGCAGTTTTTGTACTCCAGGGACCTGGAGGAGGTTACTGCGGCGGGCGGGTCATCGACAGGACGTCGAGTGAGTCATCCAACTGCTGTTCGGTGAGTTCACCGCGCTCCACAAACCCGAGGGCGACGACGGCCTCCCGGACCGTCAGTCCCTCAGCCACTGCCTTCTTGGCGATCTTTGCGGCATTCTCGTAGCCGATGTACTTGTTCAACGGGGTCACGATCGAGGGGGAGGCCTCGGCGAGGAACCGGGCCCGTTCCTCGTTGGCGGTGATGCCGTCGATCATCTTGTCGGCCATCACCCGGGTGGAGGTGCTCAGGAGCCGCACCGATTCCAGGACGTTGCGGGCGATGACGGGGATGCCGACGTTGAGTTCGAACGCGCCGTTGGTGCCGGAAATGGCAACGGTGGCGTCGTTGCCCATCACCTGGGCGCACACCATGATGACCGCTTCGCAGATGACCGGGTTGACCTTGCCGGGCATGATTGATGACCCCGGCTGCAGGTCGGGCAGGGCGATCTCGCCGAGGCCCGTGTTGGGGCCGGAGCCCAGCCAGCGCAGATCGTTGTTGATCTTGGTCAGCGATACGGCGATGGTCCGCAGCATCCCCGACACCTCGACGAGGCCGTCACGGTTGGCCTGCGCCTCGAAGTGGTCGCGTGCCTCGGTCAGGGGCAACCCGGTGTCGCTGGCGAGGAGTTCGATGACCCGCGCCGGGAATCCGGCCGGGGTGTTGATGCCGGTGCCGACGGCGGTGCCGCCCAGGGGTACTTCGGCGACCCGGGGGAGGGAGGCGTGGATGCGCTCGACGCCGTAGCGCATCTGCGCGGCGTAGCCGCCGAACTCCTGGCCGAGGGTGACCGGCGTGGCGTCCATCAGGTGGGTGCGGCCGGACTTGACGACGGTCTTGAACTCGTCGGCCTTGCGTTCCAGCGATGCGGCCAGGTATTCCAGTGCGGGCACCAGGTCCTTCGTTAGCGCTGACGCAGCGGCCACATGCACCGAGGTGGGGAACACATCGTTGGAGGACTGGGAGGCGTTGACGTGGTCGTTCGGGTGAACAGTGGTTTCGCTGCCCGCGGCGGCGAGGGCGCGGGTCGCCAGGGTGGCGATGACCTCGTTGATGTTCATGTTCGACGACGTGCCGGAGCCGGTCTGGTAGATGTCGATCGGGAAGTCGCCGTCGTAGTGGCCCTGGGCGACTTCCTCGGCGGCGGCCTCGATGGCACGGGCACGCTCGTCGTCGAGCACTCCCAGCTCGGCGTTGGCAGTGGCGGCGGCCTTCTTGATCCGTGCCAGTGCTTCGATGTGGGCGCGCTCCAGGCGGGTGCCGGAGATGGGGAAGTTCTCCACGGCGCGTTGGGTTTGCGCACGGTACAGGGCGTTGACCGGAACCCGGACCTCGCCCATCGTGTCGTGTTCAATACGGAATTCGGCGTCGGATCCAGGCGATTGAGTCATGCGCCAATTCTCTCCGGTGGGGCTGCAGCGAACCAAATCCTACGCAGCACCAAATCCCTGGCGATAGCAAAACCCTAACGGGTTCTCCTTCCTACAGATCGCCGATGCCGGAGACGATCTCGGCCTTGCCGTCCTCCAGCCGGTAGGTCACACCCATCACGGCTGTTGAGCCCTTCTCGACGGCGTCGGCAATGACCCGCGACGAGTCGACCATGCGCTTCGAGGTCTGTTTGATGTGCTCGACAACCGTCGCGTTGAGATCGGTAACCCCGTTGCGGCGGGATGTGAGGACCGACGGTGTGATCCGCTCCACGAGTTCACGGAGGAAGCCCACCGGCATCACGCCGGAGTCGAGGGACTCAATGGTGGCCGATACGGCACCACAGCGATCGTGGCCGAGCACCACGATCAACGGCACGTTCAGCACACCGACACTGAACTCAAGGGAGCCCAGGACGGCGTCGTCGATGACCTGGCCGGCGGTGCGCACCACGAAGATGTCGCCCAGGCCCAGGTCGAAAATGATCTCAGCGGCCAGCCGGGAGTCCGAGCAGCCGAAGATGACGGCGAACGGGTGCTGGGTCTCGACCAGGGAGGCCCGGTGCAAGGCGTCCTGGTTCGGATGCGAGGACGTCCCCGTGACGAACCGCTGGTTTCCTTCGCGTAGTCGCTGCCAGGCATCGGCAGGAGTCAGTTGGTGGTCCACGGCCCTACCTTACGCCGGATGACCCCGGTTTCCCGAGCCTATGACGCAGAGAGTTCGTCGATGAGCGCGGCGCCGAGCACATCGAACTCGGCGAGGTCGGCGGTGCCATTGAGGATCAGGGTGAAATCGTCGGTCTCGGAGGTCAGGAAGGAATCCCCTGATGAGGAGTCGAACAGCTCCCAGTCGAGGGTTTCGATGGTGCGCTGGCCCGAGAGCTGGGCGCCGTCGAGACGCTGGGCGGTCCAGGTGGGGTTCGCGTTGTCGGTCTGGGTGAGCTGGATGAACTGCCGTCCGGGGGTGAGGTAGCCGACCTCCCAGAAGGGGACGCCGTCACTGCCGCCCGGGTTCCACCGGGCAAAGTTGGAGGTCCAGCCGTCCGGCAGATCGGGTGCCAGTGGCACATAGCCGGCAATGTCAGCGGCCTCGGCTGAGACGTTCTGAACGTCGATGTCCCGGGCGTAGGTCTCAGCGGTATGGGTCGGGTTGAGCAACAGCACCGGGAGGACAAGGCCGAAGGTCGCGGCGATCGCGATGAGCATGCCGATCACGGTGGAGTTGGCCCGCTTCGCCTGCTTCTGGGTCAGGACAGGCGTGAACTGCGGGTCAGCGTCGGGACGGGGGTCGCTGTCGGCGGGATTGTTCGATGATCCGGGCTGGGGGGTGCTCACGGTTCTATTTTCCACCACACCAGGGGCGCCTGCCTAAACGATGGTCCGCGTGGAGCGCGGGGCGCCCGCCGTCACGCATAGTGCGGCTGGACCGGTGCCCACTATGATTGGGCGCAGGGGACAAGTCCCGCAGCTTTCGCCAGGGATGGCACAGCACCGCTTCGACGATGAGGATTGACGTGTCTAACACCGCCAAATCAGCCCAGTACTCAACGCTCTCGCGCGCCCTCGCCGTCGGCGACGACGAGCCGGACCGCAACCTTGCGCTGGAACTGGTGCGAGTGACCGAAGCCGCAGCGATTGCCGGGGGCCACTGGGTCGGCTACGGGGACAAGCTCAAAGCCGACGGTGCGGCGGTGGACGCCATGCGCTCCCTGCTCTCCACCGTCCACTTCAACGGCGTGGTGGTCATCGGTGAGGGCGAGAAGGATGAAGCCCCGATGCTGTTCAACGGCGAGCGGGTGGGCGACGGCAGCGGACCGGAGTGCGACGTCGCTGTCGACCCGATCGACGGGACCCGGCTGACGGCCCTCGGCATCAACAATGCAATCGCCGTTTTGGCAGTCGCCGAGCGCGGCACCATGTTCGACCCCTCCGCCGTGTTCTACATGGAGAAACTGGTCACCGGGCCCGAGGCCGCCGACATGGTCGACCTGCGCCTGCCTGTCAAACAAAACCTGCACCTGATCGCGAAGGCCAAGGGGAAGTCGGTCAACCAGGTCACCGTCATGATCCTGGACCGCGACCGTCACCGTCCGCTGGTCGACGAGATTCGCGCCGCCGGTGCGCGCACCAAGTTCATCATGGACGGGGACGTGGCCGGGGCCATTGCCGCGGCCCGTGAGGGCACCGACGTCGACGCCCTGATGGGAATCGGCGGTACCCCCGAGGGGATCGTGGCCGCCTGCGCCATCAAGTCCCTCGGCGGCGTCATCCAGGGCCGCCTGTGGCCCACCAGCGACGAGGAAAAGCAGAAGGCGCTCGACGCCGGCCACGACCTCGACCGGGTGATGTCCACCTCCGACCTCGTGACCAGCGACAACTGCTACTTCGCAGCGACCGGCATCACCGACGGCGACCTGGTGCGCGGCGTGCGTTACAACAAGGGCAAGGTCCTCACCCAGTCCATCGTGATGCGTTCCAAGTCCGGAACCATCCGCGTGGTCGACGGCGAGCACCAGGCTCATAAGTGGGAAAGCTACGCCCGCCTGAAGTAGGAGCACTGAGGGAACACGACAGAC
Organism: Arthrobacter sp. CAN_A212; assembly: GCF_015752345.1. Classification (NCBI taxonomy): domain Bacteria; kingdom Bacillati; phylum Actinomycetota; class Actinomycetes; order Micrococcales; family Micrococcaceae; genus Arthrobacter; species Arthrobacter sp. CAN_A212. The sequence goes on along the minus strand of NZ_JADOUT010000021.1, from coordinate 38,806 downwards.
GTGGCCGGTCCGGGGTAGCACGTGAGGCTGCCCCGTGATCAGCGCTAGGGTTGAGGGCATGACCCTTTCTGTTGTGCAGTGCACCGACGCGTCCCGGTGGGACGCCTCCGTCAACGCCTTGCTTGGGCATCCCCAGCAGCTCTGGGGATGGGGCCAGACCAAGGCCAGCCATGGCTGGAGCGTCGACCGTGTCCTGGTGCAGGACGGCGGCGAACTCGTAGGATCAGCCCAGCTGCTGCTGCGGAAGCTGCCCCTGCCGTTCCGTGCGCTGGCCTACTGCCCGCGCGGACCGCAGACCCTCCCCGGACGTGAAGCGGAGGTGCTGGCCGCGCTGGAGGTCTACGCGCGCCGCGCCCATCGGCCGGTGGCGCTGAGTATCGAGCCGGACTGGGAGGCTGACGCCGCCCCGGCACGCGCCCTCGCCGGTGCGGGCTGGCGCAGCACCAAGAGCACCATCCTGATCGGGCGGACCCTCATTCTCGACCTCACCCTCAGCGAGGATGAACTGCTGGCCGCGATGAGCAAGAAGCACCGGCAGTACATCAGGAAGTCCGGGCGGGAGGACCTCCAGTACCGGGAAGTGACCCGCGCGGAACTTCCCGCCTGCCTCGCGGTATACCGGCAGACCGCCGAACGTGCCGGGTTCGGCATCCATGAGGACCCCTACTACCTGGACATCTTCGACAACCTGGGAAGCGCGTCGCCCGTCTACGCGGCGTTCCAGGGCGACGACGTCGTGGCGTTCCTCTGGCTCTCGGCCAGCGACCATACGGTGTTCGAACTCTACGGCGGGATGACCGCCGCGGGTGAACACCTCCGCGCCAACTACGCGCTGAAGTGGCTGGCCATCCAGGCGATGAGGGAGCGCGGGGCGGCGCGCTATGACTTCAATGGGCTGCTGAACGACGGTGTCTCCAAGTTCAAAATGGGCTGGGCCAAGCACGAGAACCTGCTCGCCGGCACCTGGGACAAACCCCTCTCACCCCTCTACCCGGTGTATGCCCGGGCGATGCCGCTAGCCCGCGACGGGTTACGCTTCGCGCAGTCCACCGCGGCCAGGGTCAAGGCGACACTGATCTCAAGGATTCCGAGCCGGTCCCAGGCTCGCTGAGTCGGTTCGCTGAATTGACCGTTAGCTAGCGCTGACCTTCCCATCGGCGACCGTCCACCGGGTATCCAGCCGCACGTTCTCGAGCAGCCGGCGATCGTGCGAGACCAGGAGCAGTGCGCCGTCGTAGTGTTCCAGCGCTTCCTCCAGCTGTTCGATGGCCGGTAGGTCCAGATGGTTGGTCGGCTCGTCCAGCACCAGCAGGTTCACCCCGCGGGACTGGAGCAGTGCGAGCGCTGCCCGGGTGCGTTCACCGGGGGACAAGCTGGCCACCGTGCCGCCGACCTGGTCGGCCTTGAGCCCAAACTTCGCCAGGAGGGTCCTGACTTCGGCGCGGTTCAGGCTGGGCACCAGCGCCTCGAAGGCATCGCCGAGCTTCTCGGTCTCCGCAAACACGCCGCGCGCCTGGTCGATCTCGCCGACGGCGACACTCGCTCCCAGGGCCGCACCACCGTCGTCGGGAACCAGTTGGCCCAGCAGCAAGGCCAGGAGCGTGGATTTCCCGGCACCGTTGGGGCCGGTGATTCCAATCCGGTCTCCGGCGTTGACCTGCAGTGATACCGGCCCGAGGGTGAACCCGCCGCGGCGCACCACCGCGCGGTTCAGGGTCGCCACCACCGAGCTGGAGCGGGGGGCCTGACCGATGCTGAATTGCAGCTGCCACTCCTTGCGCGGTTCGGCCACCTCATCAAGACGGGAAATCCGCGATTCCATCTGGCGGACCTTCTGCGCCTGCTTCTCCGAGGACTCCATGGACGCCCGGCGCCGGATCTTGTCATTGTCCGGACTCTTCTTCATCGCGTTCCGGACACCCTGGGAGCTCCATTCCCGCTGGGTGCGGGCGCGGGAGACCAGGTCGGCCTTCTTGTCAGCGAACTCCTCGTACGCCTCCCGCGCGTGGCGCCTTGCCACGGCGCGTTCCTCAAGGAACGCATCATAGCCGCCGTCGTACACGGCGACACTGCCCTGCGCGAGGTCCAGTTCCACCACGGTGGTGATGCAGCGTGCCATAAACTCGCGGTCGTGGGAGACCAGGACGACGCCGCCCCGCAGCCCCCGCACAAACTCCTCCAGGCGGGTCAGTCCCGCCAGATCGAGATCATTGGTGGGCTCATCCAAAAGGACGATGTCGAACCGGCTCAGCAGCAGGGCGGCCAGCGCCACCCGGGCGGCCTGCCCGCCGGACAGGCCGGTCATCGGGGTATCGAGGCCGAGGGTCAGGCCCAGCTCCGCGAGGACGGGCGGGATGCGTTCGGTGAGGTCCGCCGCGCCGCACGCCATCCAGCGGTCCAGCGCTGCCCCATAGGCGTCGTTCGCGGCGTTGGTACCGGAGGCCAGCGCGTCGGCGGCCGCCTCCATGGCCGCGGTTGCCGCCGTCGTCCCGGTCCGGCGTCCCAGATAGCCCTCGATGGTTTCGCCGGGGAGCCGGTCGTGCTCCTGCGGCAGCCACCCCACGAAGGCGTCGGTGGGGGTGGTGGTGACCGTGCCGCCCAGGGGCGTGTCTGCCCCGGCGAGGAGCCTGAGTAGCGTGGACTTGCCGGCGCCATTCGCACCGACCACGCCAATGACGTCGCCGGGCGCGATCGTCAGATTGAGGCCGGAGAAGAGGGTGCGGTGGGCGTGTCCTCCGGAGAGGTCCTTCGCCACGAGGGAAGCAGTCACCCGTCCATCTTAGGGAAACCCGGCCAGCACCCCTGACCATCAGCCGTCGTCGGGACGGGTTCTATAGCGCAAAAAAGTGCCAGAGCTGCACGGAAGTTCTAACGCAGCAGCGGTTCTGCGGCTGCAGCACTTTTGCGGGGCAACCGGTCGGGGTGGGGTTTGGTAGGGACGGTCCTGTTCAGCCGGGGAGGGTGACGGCGAAGGCCAGGGCGCCGTCGTCGTCGTTGTCGGCGTCCGGACCGGTACCAGAGGCGAGCTTCACCATGACGGGGGCCTCGTTGGCCGGGACGAAGGCACTGGATCCCCGGGGGACCAGGAGGTCACCACGCGGTGAATCCAGGACGATGCTCCCGGAGACGGCGAGGACGAGCACAGGCCCGTTCTGGGCCAGCGGCACGTCGGAGGACGCCATCGAATCGGAGCCGGTGCGCAGGTCGAGGCGCTGCAGGGCAAACTCCTCGAAGGGCGGGCAGTACACCTCCTGGCCGAGTGGGGTATGGCGGACCTCGACGGCGGGTACCTTCGCCGTCTCGAACCGGACGGTGCGCAGCAGTTCGGGGACGTCAATGTGCTTGGGAGTGAGACCTCCGCGCAGGACGTTGTCTGAGGCTCCCATCACCTCAATTCCGAGGCCGCTGAGGTAGGCGTGAACGTTCCCGGCGGGCAGGTAGATGGCCTGGCCGGGTTGTAGCGACACCCGGTTCAGGAGCAGGGCGACCAGTACCCCGGGGTCGGTGGGGTAGTGCGCCGCGAGGTCTCTGACCGTCGCGGCATCCTTCCCGGGCGCATCGGCGAGGGCGGACGCGACGGCCTCCACCGCCTGCGGGGCGCCGTCGTCGGTGAGGAGGCGGGTGAAGGCGCTGCGCAGCGCCTCTCCCTGATCCGGGTGACGGAGGTCGCTGACGACGTCGGCCAGCAGCGCGGGGATGTCCACTCCGGAGCCCTCGACCACGGTGGCCAGGTGCTCAAACACGCCGGCGGCCTCCGACGCAGGACGGAACCCGCACAGCGCCTCGAAGGGGGTGAGGGCGAAGAGCATCTCCGGCTTGTGGAATCCGTCCCGGTAGTTCCGGTGGGGGGCATCGGCGGGAACCCCGGCGGCGTTCTCGGCCTCAAACCCGGCCGCCGCCTGGTCGCTGCTGGGATGGACCTGGAGTGAGAGGGGGGCGGCCGCGGCGAGCACCTTCAGCAGGAACGGGAGCCGGTCGCCGAAGTGCTCACGGGTTGCTGTTCCCAGGGCACGGTCCGGGTCCGCGGCGATCAGCCGGTCCAGCTCCTCCTGCGTGCCGTCCTCGAGCAGGACCCGCGACGGTGAATCCGGGTGGGCACCAATCCACAACTCCGCCTCCGGTCCACCCGTCGGAACCCGGCCGAGCAGCTCGGCAATTGCCGTTTCGGATCCCCAGGCGTAGGGCCGCAGGGTGTTCTCCAGCAGGTACATGGGTCTCGTTTCGTTAGGCGGGGCTGCATTCCCCATTGTTGTCCAGCAGGGTGCTGAGGGTCGGAATGTCACCGTTGATGGCCAGTTGTTGCAGGTATTCTTCGGTGACCTCGGGGTCGGTGAGCTGCGCAGGAACCATGCCTGGCAATTGCGTGGACTGGAAAACGGTCGTCATGTCCGGGGCGCCGGAAGTCCCCGGCACCGGCAGGTCCGCCGCTGAGGCAGAGACGTCCTCGGCGAGGGTCGCCTGGACCCGGGAATGAATTTCTTCGAAAACGGGATAGGTGACGAAGTTGTCGGCCGCGGTACCGAAGTCGGGTGGGCCGATGGTGAGGCGGCGGGTTTCATGGTTCTTGGCCTTCAGCGCCAGGTCCACGAAGCTCCCCAGCTGGTCCAGGGCGATGTCCGTTTCGACGATCTCGGCCCCGGCACTGGCCAGGTCCTCGAACCGGGTCAGCACGGTCGCTGGATCCAGCTGGGCGATCATCGCCTGCTGCACGCACTGCTGCCGGGCGATCCGGTGATAGTCGGTCACGAATTCCCGTGACCTGGCGTACCAGAGGGCCTGATACCCGTCGAGGGTCTGCACCCCGGGGGCGATCCACCCGGAGGGCGGGTAGTGCCGGATCGGGTTGGTGCCCGGAATCTCGGCGGAGGTAATGGGAACCCAGCCCCCGGCGTCAATGGTGATCCCGCCCATGGCGTCGATCACCTGTGAAAAGCCCTCCATGTCCACCAGAATGTAGGCCTGAACCTCAATGCCCAGAACCCCGCCGGCGGCGTCCATCATGGCTTCGGCGCCCGGGTCGTCGGAATCGGGATACAAGTCTGGGTGCTGCTGGGCGACCACCGGGTAGAGGCTGTTGATGATGCATTCGTCCCCGCAGTTGTACCCGTCCGGGTAGATCTGCCACAGCGGGGAGTCCTCGGTGAACGGGGCGTTCTGCAGGTTGCGGGGAATGCTGAAGGTGACGGCGGCGCCGGTGGAAGCGTCAACGCTGATCACCGAGATGCTGTCCGGCCGGCGGCCGGTGCGGTCCTCGCCGGCGTCGCCGCCCATCAGGAGGAAGTTGTAGCGGCCATCCACTGGGTCGAACGCGGGACCGGTCTGGAAGATAGAACCGAAGGTGCCGCGACTGACGTTGAGCAGGTAGGCACCGTAGGCGAGGGAGCCGCTGGTGACCACCATCAGGGCTACCAGCGATCCGGCCACCAGTGGACGCATCGATCGCTCCAGCAGGGGAGGCCTGATGATCCGCAGCGTGTTCAGGAACAGAATCGCCCAGGACACCGCCAGTGCCAGCAGGACGATGATCAGCACCAGCGACCACCACTGGTGGGTCACCACGCTCACCAGTACGGTGCGGTTGGTCGCGGCGACGACGATTCCTGCCACCACAGCCAGCCAGACAAAGAAGGTCACCACCAGGGCGCGCCGGCCCAGAGAGCGGTCGCCGGCAACGATCTGAGCGGAACCCGGCAACACCAGGGTCAGGAGGAGCAGGACGAACGCGCGTTTGGTGCGGACCCTGGGCGGGGCGGACTGGGGGTAGCGGACCGGGTCGGTCAGCTGCCAGTGACCCTCGGAGCCGGGGTGCTGGCTCATACGCCGCTGCCCTCCGGGGTCGCCGCCCGGGCGCGGAGCGCGGCCCCTTTGTCAACGGCGCTCTGCCGCAGATCGGAAGCGAAGACGACGAGCTCGCCACGGAGGCGGTCGGCCAGGTCCCCTTCGCCGGCCGCGAGGATCCGCACGGCGAGAAGCCCCGCGTTGCGGGCACCACCGATCGATACCGTCGCCACCGGAACCCCTGCGGGCATCTGCACGATCGACAGCAGCGAGTCCATCCCGTCAAGGAACTTCAACGGCACAGGGACACCAATCACGGGCAGAGGGGTGACCGACGCCAGCATCCCCGGCAGGTGGGCGGCGCCACCTGCACCAGCGATGACGACCCGAATCCCGCGCTCGTGGGCACCCTGCCCGTACGCGATCATCTCCGTGGGCATCCGGTGCGCGGACACCACGTCGACCTCGTAGGGAACCGAAAACTCGGTCAGGGCCTGCGCGGCGGCTTCCATGACCGGCCAGTCCGAATCGGAGCCCATCACCAGGCCCACCAGGGGGTTGTTCATGTGTTTTCCTTCCGCATTGCTGGACCGTCCTGCCCATCCCTGAGGATGGCTGCGGTCCGCTCCGCCCGGTCCCGGACGGTGGAGAGGCTTTCGCCGGCCAGTGCCACGGCATTGACGTGGCCGATCTTGCGACCCGGCCGGACATCCTTGCCGTAGGCATGGATTTTCGCGGCGGGTTCTGCCGCCAGTGCTACCGGGTAGGCACTATAGAGGCCAACGTTGCTGCCGCCCAGATAGTTCTTCATCACTGTCACCTCGCCCAGCGTCGCGGTGCTTCCCAGTGGCAGGTCCAGGACCGCCCGAAGATGCTGCTCGAACTGGCCGGTGACCGCACCGTCCATGGTCCAGTGGCCCGAGTTGTGGGGCCGCATGGCCAGTTCATTGACCATGAACCCTGCCTCGGTTCCGGGGGTCTGGAACAGCTCGACCGCCATCACCCCGGTCACCCCCAGCTCGTCGGCGATTCGCAGCGCAGCGGAACCAATCGTCGTCGCAAGGTCGGCGGGAAGGTCGGCAGCGGGCGCGATCACCTCGTCGCAGACGCCATCCACCTGGATCGAGTGCACCACGGGCCAGGCCCGGGACGAACCCGACGGGGTGCGGGCCACCAGGGCGGACAGTTCGCGGCTGAAGTCCACCTTGGCTTCGGCCAGCAGAGTGCCGCCCGTGAACCAGGAAGCTGCGCGGGAGGTGTCGGCAGGTGAGTCGAGGATCATGACGCCCTTGCCGTCGTAGCCGCCGCGCGGGGTCTTCAGGACCACCGGCCAGCCAATCCGGTCGCCGAACGCGCACAGTTCCGTCACCGAGGACACCTCGTCCCACTCCGGGTTGGGCAGGCCCAGCCGGTCGATGGCACGGCGCATCACGATTTTGTCCTGGGCGTGGGCGAGGGCGGACGACGGCGGCTGTACGTTCACGCCGTCGGCCTCCAGTGCCCGGAGCAGCTCCCCGGGGACGTGCTCGTGGTCGAAGGTCAGCACATCCACGCCGACGGCGAACGCTCTCAGCTCCTCGAGGCTGCGGTAGTCGCCCACCGTGGAGGAGGCGACGGCTGCCACCGCCGACACGTCGGGGCCTTCGGCCAGAACGTGCAGGGTGAAGCCGAGCTGGACTGCGGCAGGGGCCATCATGCGCGCCAGCTGGCCGCCGCCAACCACGCCGATTACAGGAAAAGTCACGTACTCAGGGTACCCACTGCCGGGCGCGGTACTGGCACGCTGGGCCCAGGTGGGGTGGGTTTCTAGGAAACTCCCATCCTTGGCAGCTAAAATGTTTCATTGGCCGTTGTGCATGCAGCATGGTGGTACCACCCCCTACGATTGCACGTCCGCGATCATGGGTTAACCAGCATGCAACCGGACCGCGGAGGGTCATGTTTTCCACAGTGGCAGAGCGCATCAGGGGCCTCGCGTCCCTGTTTTGGCGAGAGGTTGCCAAGTTTGGCGCCGTCGGCGGTGTGGCTTTTGTCATCGACAACGGCCTGTTCTGGTATCTGATCCACGGCCCCATGTCCGACAGTGAGGTCAAGGCTCGCTTCGTGTCAGCATCGGTGGCCACCGTTTTCGCCTGGATCGCGAACCGCTACTGGACCTTCCGGCGCCGTCGGCAGCCCAACCCGATGCGCGAACTGACCATGTTCGTGTTCATCAACCTGATCGGCATGGGGATCGCTGCCGGCTGTGTGTGGATCGCCAAGTACCCGATGGACATCACCGACCGCCCAACCCTGTTCTTCGCCGGCATTGTGGGGACAGTCCTCGCCACTATCCTCCGGTTCGTCGCCTACCGGTTCTGGGTGTTCAACGTGGAGCTCGATGAGGATCCGGCATTCAGCCACGACCGGGAACTATTCGGACAGCCAGGTGACAGGGCAGAGGAAGGACCGGTAAACGCGACAGCCGGCGCCGGATCAGGACCGGCAATTGTCGACAGCCTGAACGCGGAACCCCGCGAACCTACGCTCCCACGCGATCAGTAACCCGTTCGCTCGCCAGCAGGTCAGCGGACAGGTCAACAGTGGAGTGCACCACGATCAGCGTGCCGCCGGTGGTCCAGCAGTGCACGGCCGCAGCCAGAGTCGTCTCAAGGGGCACCTCGGCCGGGACCAGGAGCACTCCGCCCGGAGTCCAGTCGCAGGCCTCAGCCCGATCGAAAAGCACCGCCATGCTCAAGTCCCCATCGGTGAGTTCCATCGCGGTCTGGTCCTCGATCGCTGGAGGAAGGTCGAGGAACTCATCCCCGTAGCCCCGTACCTCCGCCGCATAGTCAACGGCACCGGCGGGAATGGTTCCGGGGTACTTCAGGTCGAGGGCGCCCAGCGCCACCAGCACCAGCAGTTGGGCGGGCGAGTTCACCGCTACCGTGTCATCGGAGCTGACCACGATGTCCGCGGCGGGGTCGGCCGTGACCGGGCTGGCGGCCGGAACCGCACCCACCTGCCAGCAGGCCAGAGCCCACACCAGGGTCTTCCAGTGGCCCGGCAGCAACAGGCTGACCCGTGTCCCGGGTTCGGCGTCGAGTTCCTCGACCAGCAGGTTGGAGGTCTTCGCCACCCAGTTGTCCAGCACCCGGCCGGAGAGCTCAATGCGCTCACTGTTGGGGCCGTACCAGATCAGCCGGGGAGCCGAGGGGTTGACCGTGCGGAGCTGCTGCATGAGGTGGGGGACTGCCGTGGATGCTGTCATGGCGGGTTGACGCCTTCCTGGTGCCTGGGTGCGAATAATTTTTTTGGCGGAGCAACCCCCGAACGCGGATTTGCCAGTGTCACAGGGGACACGCCGCAGCCGAAGTGACAAACTCTCAGCGTGGCGTGAACGGGTTCCCGGGAAATAACTCTATAAGATTCCTCCCGGCGCTTGACTGAACACGTATTACACGCGTGTAATTAGGTAACGGAAAGTTCCAGCACATCGGATACTTGGGCCGCACAGTCTCTCGCAAAACACCTTTTGCTCAGTAGTCGTGCCTGAATCCACCACAGTAGCTGCTGGAACGGCAACACCGGGAGGGCTGACATGGGACAGGCAGAAAAGGTCCACAACCGTACGACCATTGAGGCACAGGCTTCGGCGCGCTACGGCTCACGTGGCGTCCCCAGCGACTGGTTTGTGGACCCGGCAGACCCTGAGGCAGCAGAGCGGTACCGGCAGAGCACCGCAAGTTCACTTGAGGACCAGGCGACCGCCTTCCTGACTGCTCACGAAGATCTGACCGCTCACGGAGAGCTGGCGGACCCCGAGGGCGAGTCACCCTCGGCGCTCGTGGCGCCGCAGCGCTTCACCCCCAGTGAGGCCCCCGGGCCGAGCCGGCAGACAGCTGAGCGGAGCGATCAGGCCGTCTGGATCGGTCTCCCCGGTATCGGCCAGGATTTCGATGACGAGGGCGAGTTGGGCTGGCAGGCCGATTCGCTGTGCGCGCAGACCGACCCCGAGGCGTTCTTCCCCGAGAAGGGCGGGTCCACCCGGGACGCCAAAAAGGTCTGCGGCGCCTGCAACGTCCGCTCGCAGTGCCTTGAGTATGCGTTGGCCAACGATGAGCGCTTCGGTATCTGGGGTGGGCTTTCCGAGCGCGAGCGTCGTCGGCTACGAAAGCGAGCGGTCTGATTCTGCAGCACCCCCGCGTCACGGCCGTAGTGGTTGCCCACAACGGTTCAGCATTTCTTTCGGCCACCCTCGCGGCTCTGGGAGCGCAGGAGTACCCGGCCGATTTTGTGATTGGCGTCGACGCCGGGTCAACTGATGACTCGGCGTCCATTTTGCAGTTGGAATTGCCGGTCGGGTCCCCCGTGGTGGGGGCGCCGTCCCGCGCGGGCTTCGGAGCGGCGGTGCGGGTGGGTCTGGCCGAGATGCCGCAACGCCGCCCACCGGTTGACGGTCCGGATGCTGGCCACGAATGGCTGTGGCTTCTCCACGACGATTCGGCCCCCGAACCCCGGGCGCTGGAGGAGTTGCTCCTCGCCGTCGAACGCGCCCCCTCGGTCACCGTCGCTGGTTCCAAGCAGGTTCAGTGGGGCAACCGGCGGAAACTGGTCGACGTCGGGCTGTCCATCAGCCGGTGGGCTGAACGTCTGACGCTGATCGACGTCGACGAACTCGACCAGGGCCAGTACGACTCGCGGAGCGACGTGTTCGCCGTCAATTCCGCTGGCATGCTGATCCGGAGGGACATCTGGGACCTTCTGGAGGGGTTCGATCCGGCATTACCCGGCACCGGCGACGACGTCGACTTCTGCTGGCGGAACCGGCTCGCCGGACACCGCGTCGTGGTGGTCCCGAGCGCGGTCATCTGTCACGCCACCTCCCGCACCCACCCCACCGTGGCTGACCGTGCAGCCCGCAAGGCGGAGGTCTACCTGCGGTTAAAGCACTCGACCCTGTGGAAGCTCCCCTTCCTGGCGGTCGGGGCGATCATTGGCGGATTCGGCCGCCTGGTGCTGGGGCTCCTGGCCAAGGACCCCGGCTACGGGTTCAGCCAACTCTTCGCCAGCGTCTCAGCAGTCCTGCGTCCCGTTGACCTGCTGCGGTCCCGCCGCCGCGCCACCCGCACGAGGAAGCTCCCGCGCAGCACGGTCCGTGCGCTCCGTACCTCCCGCCGCGAAGTCTGGTCGCACCGCCGGTCGGTGATGGATGCCTTCTCGGCGAAGGGACACCTCAGCGAAGCCGAGATTGCCGACCAGCAGAGCGCCTACATTCCCTCCGGCGACGCCGTTGAAGACTTCAGTTCCCTGGCCGCACCATCGCGCACCTGGGTCGGCGTGGGCGCCATCGTGGCCGCCGTCGTCCTGACGGCCGTGTCCCTCGTGGGCCTCTTCCGGCTTATCGGTGCACCCGCGCTGGCTGGGGGAGCCCTGCTGCCGGTCTCCGCGTCGATGGCGGATATCTGGAGCAACGCGTCCACCTGGTGGATTCCCCTGGGGTCAGGAATGGCCGGGCATGGCGATCCCTTCGGATATGTCCTGTGGCTGCTCGCCGCCCTGGGGTTCGGCAACGGCAACGTCGCCCTGCTCATCCTGGTACTGCTGGCGCTCCCGCTGGCAGGACTCTCCGCCTGGTTCGCCGCCGGAGCACTGACCCGGAGCCGAAAACTGCGCTTGTGGGCAGCTTTCTTCTGGGCAGCCGTCCCGGCGCTGCAGGTGGCCCTGGGCAGTGGACGCCTTGGTGCGCTGCTGGTGCACCTGCTGCTGCCGCTGGCGGGACTGGCACTGATCCGCGCAGTGGGCGGGGCACGCGCACCGCGGCCGGGAGCCCACCCGCAGGCGTCCGGTGTGGCTCAGGCGACGTCGAGCCCGTACGCCTCCCAGTTTGACGACGACGACGCCTACGCCCGCCGGCGCCCGGTCGAAGTGATGCTGAAGCCGGGCATCAGCGGGATTCCCAGCTGGACCGCCGCCGCGACCGCCGGCCTCCTCCTGGCAGCGATCACGGCGGCGGCGCCGTCCCTGCTACCCCTGACCGTGGTGGGAATTCTCACCGCAGCCTTCCTGCTCCGCCGCCGCGCCAAGACCCTGTGGTGGTCCCTGCTGCCCCCGCTCGCCCTCTTCGTTCCCTTCATCGGCTCAACAGCTGACCAACTCCGCGCCGTGCTGGCCGATCCCGGCGTCCCCGTCCAGTTTGAAGCTGCCGCGCTGTGGCAGCAGCTACTCGGCTACCCGGTGGCCTTCGAACCGACGGCCACGCTCGCGGCCCTGCCGTTCCTCCCCGAGGGGCCGTGGGCGCTGGCCGCTGCCCTGCTGGTCGGCGGTCCACCCCTCCTGCTCGCTGCCGCGGCGCTGTTCCTGCCCGGCCGCGGCACCGTCCTGGCCCGTGGGTTCTGGCTCCTCGGCCTGTCCGCCCTGCTGCTCTCCACTGCCCTGTCATTTGTCGCCGTCTCGGTGGGGTCCTCAGCGCTGATTACCCCATTCACCGGACCGCTGGTCTCGGTGCTGGTGCTGTCCATGGCGGGAGCGGCCCTCATCGGAGCTGACAAGGGCCTCACCGCGCACCAGACCCGAACCGCACGCACGGCGCGTACGGACGCCTCCGCTCCACGCCGCCGCACCGGGCCCGCACTGGTTGCTGCAGCCGTGGTGCTGGGAATCGGGCCGGCGGTCAGTCTTGGCCTGTGGGTCATCCCGACGCCAGCTGATCCCGCAACCGTCACGCTGTCCGGCGATACCCTGACCACCGACACCCTGACCACCGACGGCCTGATCACCGACAGCACGTCGTCGACGGCGAGCACCGGTACCCGGTTCGGGGCTGACCTTCTCCTCGCGCCCAGCGCCGAGCGCACCCTTCCCGCAACAGCCGCTGACCGTGGGAACAGCCCCGAGCGCATCAAGTCCCTGGTGCTCACCGTGGACGGCAGCAACAACGTCAGTGCCGCGCTGATGCGCAGTAGTGGGACCACCCTTGACCAGCTCTCGCAGATTTACTCGGCCCGTGGCCTTTACGGCCCGCTGGGATCGGCCCAGCTGCGCGCGGACGACGAAGCGACCGCCGCCATCCGGAGCACCGTCGCCGTGATCGTGGCCGGTACCGGCTACGATCCCCGGGAGGAACTGAATCAGCTGGGCGTCGGATTCATTGTGCTTCAACAGTCGGATTCAGCCGCCGAGGTACTCGCCGGACAGATTGACGCCGTGCCGGGCCTGGTCGCGGTGGGTAACACCACCTCGGGATGGCTGTGGAGGGTGGCGCCCATGACGGGTCCGGATGGCGCTGCCACGACGGCCGACAGCACCAGCCTGGAGAGCACCGCCGGAGCACGGGTGCGCATCGTCGACGCCGGAGGAAGCACCGTCGAGGCAGTCACCTCAGGGCCCAGCACCGTCTCGACGGTCATCCCGGCGGGCGATGCGCAGCGGTCCCTGGTGCTGGCGGAGCGCTCCGACGCCGGCTGGCGGGCCACCCTCGACGGAGTCGCGCTGACCCCGCGGACCACCGCCTGGTCCCAGGAGTTTGAGCTGCCCGCCGACGGCGGCCGGCTGGAGGTCAGCTATGTCACGGCGTGGGAACCCTGGGCAGGCATCGGGTCCGCGGTCATCATCGGCCTGACCGTCCTGCTGGCCATTCCGATGCCGTCACGCCCGCGCTTCGTCAGGGCCCACCCGGGCCGGCGCGGGCAGCCGGCCACCGTGGTGCCGCAGCCGGTAGGGGCTGACGCGTTCGTCTCCGACGGACAGCCCGCCGAATCCATGGGCGAGCAGCCAGTCGACGACACACCAATTCTCACCGGCCAGGGGCGACCATGACCGAACCGGGTGCACACCACCATGACCCTGCCAGTGCTGTGAATCGTCCGGCGACGGCTGACGCCGCAGACGTGACGGGAGCCGGCTCAGCGCCAGCCACCCGGCCACGATCCAGGCGGCGACGCCCGGACGCATTACGCCGGGGAACGGGGATCGGTGCATCAGTGATCCTTCTCGGTGCGTGCGGCGCCCTGGTGGTCGGGATCTCCGGGTTGGAGCTCACCGGCGCCGCAGCCCAGTTCCCTATCCCCGTCGCCGAGGTACCCGCGGGGGAGTACACCGGGATCTGCCCCGGCCCACCTCGCCTGATCGCCAGCGGCGCCGCCCTCACCGACCCGGAGTTCAGCCCGGAGTCCGAGACCGCCAGCAGCGCGGTCAGCGCCCTGGTGCTGAGCAGCCTCGGGTCGGTCCTGCCCGGCAGCGACCTGACAGCACTCGGCGCGCAGGATCCGCTCGCCACCATCGCCAGCAGCGAATCCGGCGAGGATCCGGTCCCCGAATCGGTCACGGATGAGGATGGGCTGACAAACCGGACGGCCGGGGTGCTCGCGGACCAGCCAGTCGACGAGATGAGCGTCTTTTCCGCCCAGCCAGTGGGCAACCTCCCCGCCACCGCCGGCGCAGTAATGAGCTACCGCGCCACCGACGGCGATCTGGGAGGGCTCGCCCTGGCCCACTGCACCCCGCCCCGCAGCGACTTCTGGATCGTCGGCGCGTCCACCACGGTGGGGGCCACGGCCGTACTCACCCTGTCCAATCCGTCCGGCACCCCCGCAACGGTCGATCTCGGGCTCTACGGGGCAGCGGGGCCGATCGAGGCCGGCGGCAGCAGGGGTTTACTGATCGCGCCCGGAGCCACCGAGTCAATCGTGCTCGCCGGCCTGGCCACGAACCAGGACCAACTGGCCGTCCGCGTTCTGAGCGACGGCGGGAGGGTGACCGGACACATCCAGCAGAGCCTGCTCCGTGAGCTCACTCCCGGCGGGGTGGAGCTGCTTCAGCCCGCTGCACCCGCTGCCAGCACCCAGGTGATCTCGGGGGTTCGGGTCCAGGACGAGGACATCACCGACGAAATCACCGATCAGGACGGCTACGAAACTGCCACCCCTGGCCTGCAGGTAGTGGTGCCGGGCAGCACCGACGCCGTCGTAAACGTCAGGGTCTACGGGGCCAGCGGCGAGGTGGAACTTCCCGACGGCGGCGTCGCCACCGCCGCGGCGGGCACCGTGACCAGCGTGGCCCTGGACAGCCTCCCGGCAGGTGACTACACCGTCGAGGTCACAGCCGATGTGCTCATATCAGCGACAGCACGGGTCAGCCGCGGCACCGAGGCTGAGGAACCGGTCGACTTCGCGTTCGCGCCGTCGGGAACCCGGCTCGGCAGCACCCAGGTAGCGGTGTTCCCAGCGGGGTCCCGCGCCGCCCTGACCTTCGGCGCCCCCACGGGCCGGTCGGAAGCGCAGCTCACCCCCGTTGATGAGGACGGAATACTGCTGGAGGAACAGACGGTCAGTATCGCCGGTGGCACCACCGTCACGGTGGCGGCAGCCGACCTCGGCGAGGACGTCGTGGCGGTGCTCATCGCGGCCTCAGGCGACCCGGTGTACGGGGCGCAGGTGCACCAGATCGACAGCGAACCGGGTATCTCGGTGACGCCACTCCCACCCGGCAGCTGCGGTCAACCAAACGTTGCGGTCAATCTGGGGTACTAAGCGGCTCCGTAAAGGTCAGGCCTTGGACCGTCCGTAGGCGGGATCGACAGCTTCGGGCGTCATCCCCAACAGTTCGGCGGTCTGTTCAACCACCACATCGTGGACCAGTTCATTGGGAGGGATGAAGCCTCCGGCGGCGAGTTCCACCGGATGGCGGTACACAATGATGGTGGGGGGCCGGTTCGCGGCCCCGGGGATCGATGTGCCGAGCAGCCCGCGAAGCGAGTGGGCGGACATTGACTCAAGATTCGCGGGAATATCCTGCACCACCATCTGCAGGTCGAGGATCCGTTCACCCCAGAGCCGTTCCAGCCGCTGGGCCGATTCCATCACCCACTCATCGAACCGCTCGGCCCGGCTTCTGGCGCCGGGAAGGTGCGGCGGGATCAACTGCCCGCGCAAGCCGCGGCCATGGCGGTTACGGCGACGGCGGCTGAAACCCGGGCCGGAGGGTCGCGGCCGCGCGGCGTCGTCAGGGTCGTCCAGTCGCACCGAGAATGTAGAACTGTCCCGCATGTAATGACTGTAAACCCATTGGCCCCCAATGCAAGGGCCGGGGGGCTCAGACGGCGCGCGGGCCCGCCCCGGGATCCCCGCCACACTGGGGCTTAGCCGGTAGGCTCAACAGTCGTGGGATCCCTTCGAACTTGTTCACGCTCAGCCTGCCAGCACGCCGCAGTCGCAACGCTCACCTTCGTGTATGCCGATTCCACCGCGGTGCTGGGCCCGCTGGCCACCTACGCGGAACCGCATTGTTACGACTTATGTGCCACCCACGCCGAGACCCTCACCGTGCCACGGGGCTGGGAAGTAGTCCGGCTGGCGCTGCCCTCTGCCCGAGCCGAGCCCCACCCCGACGACCTGCTGGCACTCGTGGACGCGGTCCGTGAAGCTGCCACCGACCGGAGCCCCGAGACGGGTCCCGCCGTACGGGGCAGCAAGGGGGCACTTGAACCGCCTGCCAACGTCAGCAGCGTCCGGCGCGGTAACCTGCGGATCCTCCGGGAACAGTAGCTGGGCGGTTCAGCCAGGCAAGCCCCTCCCACTGTTCCCCGTGCGGGTTTCGCGCGCACGTTATCGGTGCAACCCGAGCCCGCGATAGTCTTGAGCCATGAGCTCCATATCCCCTGATCTGCTCGCTGTTCTCCGCTGCCCCGTCACCGGCTCAACCCTGGCCCACGAGGGGGAGTTTCTGGTCTCCTCGGAGCCCGACAGCACAGGAAGTCCGGTGCGATACAGCATCGACGAAGGCATCCCTGTGCTCCTCCGCCCCGAATTACTTGTAGCCGCGACCGCGGCTGGCTCCGACGAGCACGATGGGCCCCCAGCACACTAGTCCCTTCAGCAGCACCAACGAACAGGAATGCGCCACACCATGACCTTCGATTTCAAAGTTGCCGACCTCTCCCTCGCCGAGGCGGGACGCCACCAGATCCGTCTGGCCGAGCACGAGATGCCCGGCCTGATGGCCCTGCGCCGCGAGTTCGGTGCAAGCCAGCCATTGAAGGGCGCCCGCATTGCCGGCTCCCTGCACATGACCGTGCAGACCGCGGTCCTGATCGAAACCCTCACCGCTCTCGGCGCCGAGGTGCGGTGGGCTTCGTGCAACATTTTCTCCACCCAGGATGAGGCTGCCGCCGCGATGGTCGTCGGCACCGGCACCGCCGAGGAGCCAGCAGGAGTCCCGGTGTTCGCCTGGAAAAACGAGACCCTCGAGGAATACTGGTGGACCACCACCCAGATCCTCAGCTGGCCTGGCGGCGCCGGCCACGGGCCGAACATGATCCTTGACGACGGCGGCGACGCCACCCTCCTGGTCCACAAGGGAGTGGAGTTCGAGGCCGCGGGAGAAGTGCCCGCGGGACCGAACGAGGACGATCTGGATTACTCCCACGAATTTTCTGTGGTGCTCGACGTGCTGCGCGGCACCCTGGCTGAGGATCCCGTGAAGTGGACCCGGATCGCCGCCGACATCAAGGGCGTCACCGAAGAGACCACTACCGGCGTCATGCGCCTGTACCAGTTGGCGCAGCAGGGCAAGCTGCTGTTCCCGGCCATCAACGTCAACGACTCCGTCACGAAGTCCAAGTTCGACAACAAGTACGGCATCCGCCACTCCCTCCCGGACGGTCTCAACCGGGCCACCGATGTGCTCATCGGCGGCAAGGTTGTTGTGGTGTGCGGCTACGGCGACGTCGGCAAGGGTGCCGCCGAGGCGCTTCGCGGCCAGGGCGGACGGGTGATCGTCACGGAGATCGACCCGATCTGCGCACTGCAGGCGGCAATGGACGGGTACCAGGTGGCCAAGCTGGAGAGCGTCCTGGCGCAGGGTGACATCTTCATCACCACCACCGGCAACAAGGACGTCATCATGGCGGACCACATGGCAAACATGAAGCACCAGGCCATCGTGGGCAACATTGGACACTTCGACAACGAGATCGACATCGCGGGCCTGGCCAAGATCCCGGGAGTCCGCAAGGTGGAGATCAAGCCCCAGGTGCACGAGTGGGTGTTCGCCGCCGATGAGGCTGCAGGCACCGCCGAGCACTCGATCATCATGCTGTCCGAGGGGCGTCTGCTGAACCTGGGTAACGCCACCGGCCACCCCTCGTTTGTGATGAGCAACTCGTTCGCGAACCAAACGATCGCCCAGATCGAGCTCTACACCAAGTGGATGCAGAACAACCTCGAAGGGACCCGCGAGTACGCGAACCAGGTCTACGTGCTCCCCAAGATCCTCGACGAAAAGGTGGCCCGGCTGCACCTCGACGCGATCGGGGTGGAGTTGACCGAGCTCACCAAGAGCCAGGCCGAATACCTGGATATTGATGCTTCGGGCCCCTACAAGTCGGACCACTACCGATACTAAATAGATAGCCCGACGTGGCTGCCACGTCGAATTGAACTGCAACGGCCACCCCAGGACGTAAAATCTGTCATGGGGTGGCCGGTTTTTTATTGGATGCAGGCAGGGTAGATGAGGGATCAGCAGCAGGGCATGAGTAAAAGCCATCAGGGCCTGGTCATTGGTGGGGTTTCGGTGGCAGCCATCCTGATCGCTGCGACCGCCGCGGTAGCAGTGGCCCCCAATTGGGCAGGCACCGGTGACAACGTGCCTGCTGCCATCTCGACGTCCACGAGCGCTGCACCCACGCCAACCCCGACGACGGCATCAAATGCGCCCGAGCCGACCGTTGCAGCCGGTCTCGCCTACAACGCGTTTCCCGCTGACGGCGCTGCACAGGTGAACCCTGTGACCGCGCCGGAAATCCGTGCTGAGGGCGGCGTCATCGAAAGTGTCACCCTCCGGACTGCCGGCGGGGAGCCGGTGACCGGGACCCTCAGCGAGGACAACTCAGTCTGGACCGCCACCGACCGGCTCGCTTTCGCGACCGGCTACATCTTCGAGTTTGTGCTGTCGGATGCCGAGGGGAACGCCGTGACCGAGTCGCACAGTTTCAGTACCGTCATGCCCGCCAATGAGGCGGACGCGGCGATGTATCCGCGGGACGGTTCGACAGTGGGAACCGGACAACCCATCGAGATCAACTTCAGCGAACCTGTCATTATCCGTGATGAGGTTGAGTCCGCGATTACCGTCACCAGTTCCAGCGGCCAGACCGGTGCGTTCTATTGGCTCAGCGACACCAAGGTGCGCTACCGGGCCGAAGAGTTCTGGGCGCCGAACAGCACGATCACCGTCGACATGGAACTATTCGGGGTCGACTACGGCAACGAGATGATCGGGAACTTTGACGACCAGCTCGTGTTCAACACCCACAACACCCGGCTGGCCGTCGTCGACAATGAGACGAAAATGATGAAGGTCTACATCGACGGAAACCTCGCCGAAACGTTCCCCATCACGCTGGGCACCGAGGAATGGCCGTCGACCATCGGGTTCCACGTGGTGATGGAACAGTATGAGTCGACCAGGTTCACGGCCGAGTCCATTGGCCTGGAACCGGGCGACGAAGCCTACTACGAGCCCACCGTGGTGAACCACGCGAGCCGGATTTCCAACGGCGGGGCGTTCGTGCATGAGGCGCTTCCCGCGGCGCAGGAGGCGCTGGGCAACTTCAACGTCTCCCACGGCTGCATCGGAATGTCGCCGGAGGGGGCGAAGTACTTCTATGACACGTTCGGGCCCGGCGACGTGGTCGAGGTCCGCAACACCGGCTACGGTCCAATGTTCATGTGGGATGGCTTCGGGGACTGGAATACCCCGTGGAGTGAGTACAACAGCCAGCCCTAGAGGGTCACGCAGAGCCAGCCCCGGAGGGCCTGTCCTGCAGTGCGCGGCCTGCCGTGCTCGTCCTGCCGCGAGCGGGCTCCGGTTGCTACTGGCTGAACGGCAGCTTGTGGAGCCGGTCGGTGGTCCGGGTGGTGCGTTCGCGCTGGCGACGCAACCGGTTGAGGTCCCTGTTCCGGCGTTCGGCAAGCACCGCGTTGAGGAAATCCTCCGGGTGGGTGCCCGATGGGGGTGGCGGTGCAACAAAGGGTGAAACTTCCGTTGCCAGGTCGACGGCGAGGGTGTGGCGGGCCAGGGGAGTGAGGCGGGAGGCCTGACCGATGAACGCCGTCACGCGCCGGGCCAACGCGTCCGGGAGTGCCATGACGTCGGCTGTGGCAAGCCAGCCCGCCAGCTGCGGGGGAACCACCGCGAGGGTTCGCGGTTTCTCCACCACCCGCTCGTGCATCGAGTACGTGCCGGCCAGGAGGTCGCCCAACCTTTTGGAGCGTTCGTTGAACACGGCCACCAGGAAGGCAAGAGACCCGAACAGCAGGTAGATCTCGAGGACGCCGAGCATGCCGCGAATGAAGGCGTGCCGGAACCGGATGGCGCCGCCGTCGTCGCGCACAATCCGCAATCCCATCACCAGCCGGCCGAGGGACTTACCCCGGGTGAGGGTCTCCACGGTCACCGGGACCACCAGTATCACGAGGATCAGGAGCACCAACACCAGCGCCTGGGTCAGCGCCGGATCGAACGAGCCGCCCAGGGTCCCGCTCACGCCCAGGATGATTGCCAGGACCAGGATCGCCTGGGCAACAATGTCGATGAGCAGGCTGATGCTCCGGGCGCCGAAGGAGGCAGGCCTGAGTTCGAGGACTACCGCCTCGCCAGTGACGACCGAACTCATAATGCGTCCCCCTGCCTTGTGCGCTTGTACCCGCC
Source organism: Arthrobacter sp. CAN_A212 (assembly GCF_015752345.1). Taxonomy (NCBI): domain Bacteria; kingdom Bacillati; phylum Actinomycetota; class Actinomycetes; order Micrococcales; family Micrococcaceae; genus Arthrobacter; species Arthrobacter sp. CAN_A212. Next base: position 18,337 of record NZ_JADOUT010000021.1, on the reverse strand, counting down.
CAGTTTGTCCCTCTGAAGCCCAACGCCCTCATCGAAGCCCGAACAGCGTCAGTGAGGGCTTTCCTTCTGAAGCTTATCTGGCGTCGCCCGGCTAAGCTGAACGGGTGGATGTCGATGCTTTCGTTGAGGTGAACCGCCCGGACTGGGAGCGGCTTGATGAGCTGGTGCGGCGGCGGAAACTCTCTGGCGCGGAGGCCGACGAACTGCTGGTCCTCTACCAGCGCACCTCCACCCACCTGTCAATGATCCGGTCGATTGCGCCCGAAAGTGCGCTCTCCGGCGCCCTGTCGATGCGGCTGTCGCGGGCGCGGACCCGCTTCACCGGTGCGCGCTCCAACTTCATGGAAGACGTCGCCGGGTTTTTCGTGGCGTCCCTCCCGGCAGCGTTTTACCGGGTCCGCTGGCTGACCGTCGTCGTCGGCGTGTTGTTTATCGGGGTCGCCTGGCTGTACGGGGCCTGGGTGGCAGGCACTCCCGGTGTCATCGCGGCGATGGGTGGTGACGAGTTCGCCGAGCAGTATGTGCAGGAAGATTTCGTCAACTATTACTTCGAGAATCCGGCGGCGTCGTTCGCGGGTCTGGTGTGGACCAACAACGCGTGGATTGCCCTGCAGGCGGTTGCCTTCGGGGTGACAGGCGTGTGGGCGCCATGGATCCTCTACCAGAATGCCCAGGCCGTGGGCATGGCCGGTGGCACGATGGCCGCCTATGGGGAGCTCGATACCTTCTTCATCTACATCCTGCCGCATGGACTCATGGAGCTTACAGCCATCTTCATTGCCGCCGCCGCAGGCCTGAGGCTGTTCTGGGCGTGGGTGTCGCCGGGCGCCCGGAGCCGCGCGAATGCGCTCGCCGAGGAGGGACGCTCCCTGATCACCGTTGCGCTGGGCCTGGTGCTGGTCCTGTTCATCTCCGGACTGGTCGAGGGTTTCATCACCCCCAGCCCACTGCCAGCCTGGCTGAGAATCAGCATCGGCTTCCTCGTGTTCGCTGCGTACTGGGTGTACACCCTTCTGCTCGGCCGCCGGGCGGTCAACGCGGGGTACACCGGCGACTTGTCGAGCATCGACCGCGGCGAGACCGTTCGCACGGCCTGAGGGTACCCACTGGCTGCGGCTGTTCCCGGTATGAGGGGTCCGGCGCCCAAGGTCCTGTGTCCAGCCCACTCGGGTTTCAGTTGCCCGACGTCGGTCCGGCCTCCGCAGGTAAACGGGGTTCGGCGGTACGCTCGAACGAAAGTACTTGCGCAATTTTCTAGGAGATAACCCAGTGGCTCAGAACGACGAGACCGACCAGCATCCCGGAGCTGACTCAACCTCCCCGGAGGCCGGCGCCGGTGCCACCCCAGCGCCCGTCGAATCCACCGAAGATGGCGACGAGGCGGAGAACGATCCGCTTGATCGCGAGTCGGCCACGGTTGAGCCTGCGGACAGTGAGCCTTCGGGCGGCCAGCCTGCGGGAGGCCAGCCCGCGGAAGGACAGCGGGAAGATGCGCTCGCGAACGACACCTCCTCGAACGACACCTCCTCGATCGACACTCCTACTGGTCGCTCTTCTGACGCGGGGGGAGCCTACTTGTTTGCGGACGCGCAGAACACCTCCGACACTTTGGGTGCCCACGACGCCGAGGACAGCCAGGACACCCACAGCACCGCAGGCCACTACAGCGCGGGTGACTCCAGCAGCGCGGGCCACGACAGGACGGGTGACTCCAGCACTCTTCCGGGTTCGCCGGTAGCTGGCGGGACTCACGCTGCTAGTCCAGCCGCGGCTGGACCGGGTACCGATGGGGAGCACGAGGTCTCCTTGGCGCACAATGCCACCTCTGCTGAGACGGAGTCCACGGAATCGGAGACCGTCGAGTCCGACGCTCAAGACGTTTCCGAGGCTAAAGAAGATCCCGAGTCGCGCAGCTCCACCGCCACAGCGGTGGCTGCTCCCGTGTCGGCTGCGGCGGTTGCCAGTGCCGGGACTGAGGACGGCTCCCGCACGAGCAGCGATCACGCAGAGTCCGCCCGCTATGAGCCGGAGCCCGAAACGGCAGCACTGTCCACCAGGGCATCCGAGGAGGAGGCACGCCGTCGGGCCGCCGAAAGAGACGGTGCGCTGACCGGAAAGCCGGTGATGGCGAGGGTTTTCCAGGTCCTCATTGCTATCTTCTTCCCCATCATCCTCCTGGCGGGCGCAATTCGGGCCGTCACATCACCGCTTTTCCTCTGGGTGGAGTACCACCGTCCCGGATTCCCTGCAGAGGGCTTCGGTTTCAACGCTGAGGACCGCATGACCTACGGGTCCTACACGGTCGACTACATCCTCAACTGGGCACCCCCTCGTTATCTCGGCGAGCTGGTCAACGCCGACGGCGACCAGCTGTTCCTCGATAGCGAAGTGGGCCACATGCTTGACGTCAAGCTGGTCCTGGTGATCAGCTTCGCCGTGGCGCTGGCAATGCTCGTCTTCACCATTGCCGCCTGCTGGCACCTGGCTCGCACCTATCCGGGTGGCGTCCGCCGCAGCCTCTTCGCCGGAGCCCTGACCACGCTGGTGTTGATGATTGCCCTCACTGTGACCGCCATCCTCGGCTGGCAGACCTTCTTCACCCAGGTGCATGCCCTGTTCTTCGCTGACGGGACCTGGACGTTCAGCATGGACGACACCCTGATCAGGCTCTTCCCGGCGCAGTTCTGGATGGACGCAGCGATTACCGTGGCGGCACTCGTACTAATCGTCTCGGTGGTCACACTGATTCTGACCTGGCCTACCAAGGCCCGCCGGCAGAAGTCCCGGCTGGCCGCAGATGCTGCCCGGCAGCGTCAGATGGACTCGCTCTCACTCTAGGGGCGGGGCGTTTGACCGCTTCTGAGCAGGTGCAAAAAATACTTAAGAAAAGTTTTCCAGGCCCCCGGATCGGACCCTATTTTGGGGGTGGCGGGTGATGAACTTAAGGTATGAAAGGCAGAGAAGCTTCTTCTACCGGACCGGAGATCCCTCCCGGATCTGGCGCGGATTCCGCTTCCGATAGCGAGACCCCGGAAGCCACTGCGGACACGTCCACAGGAACTTCGACGGATACGCCTACGGATACCTCCACTGGGACTTACGCCGGGGCTTCCACCGGGTCTTCTTCTGGGTATGGGCCGGCCGGTCCGTTGGGTGTTGAGTCAGTGTGGACGGCCCCGGTCGTTGAACAGCCGGAGTCCAATTCGAGCGACACGGACCCGGCTGAAGCTGATCCGAACGATGCAGATTCTCCGGAGTCAGAATCCACTGAGTCGGAATCAGCAGAGTCTGATTCGGCGTGGTTGTTCTCTGAATCGTGGGGTTCCTTTCACCTGGGAGACGACCCGGATGAACGAGTCCGTTCCAGCAGTGCACCTCCTGCACTGACTGGGCAGCTTCAACTGGCGGCGGTGGGTGGTTTGGATGCCTGTCAGGCGTTGGACACGTTGAAAGACATCGACGAAGCACGGTCCTGGCTCGACGCCCAGGAAGCGAAAGTTGTTACCCGGGTCCTGGACCTGCAAACCGAACAGACCCGCCACGACCCCCGGGGCTGGGGTTACGAAACAACGCTCACCGCCGCTGAGATCAGTGCGGCGTTGCACCTGCCGGACCGGACGGCCGGGTTCCTGGTCGAACACAGCACCCTGCTCACCCGGTACTACCCGGCCACCCTGGAAGCGTTGGAGGCCGGGAAACTCAGCCGGCGGCACGCCTGGGCCGTCGTGGAGGAAGCGACCAGCATCCCCGACACCGACCCCACAGCGACAGCCGAGTTCGAGGCCCGGCTGATCGAGGTGGCGTCCCTGACCACCGTGGTGAAGTTTCGCCAGCAGGCAAACCGGCTCCGGGAACAACTCCACCCCGAAACGATCACCACCAGACACAAGAGAGCCGTGAAGGAACGCGGGGTGTACTTGACCCCTTCCTACGACGGGATGGCCTGGCTCGAAGCCTACCTATCCCTCGACCAGGCTGCCGGGATTTTCCACCGCGTCGACACCGCCGCCCGCGCATTACAAGGCCCCGACGAATCCCGGACCCTCACCCAGTTACGCGCCGACGTCCTCACCGATGTCCTGACCAGCGCCGGCGCCACCGGGCACATGAGTGCCGTGGAACCCGCCACCGGAGAACCCGCCGGCGAGGCCGCTGCTACCGAAGAACCTGTCACCGACGGTGCCAGCGAACCGGATGGCACGGATAGCCCGGATGCAACAGGGGTGCCGGATGGAACAGGTGTGCCGGATGGCACGGGTGGGCTGGTGGGCCGTGGTGGTGCAGGTGCCTACTGGGGTGTGCAGGCGAAGGTGTTCGTTACTGTCCCTGTGATGACTCTCCTCGGCGGTGATGCACCGGGTGAACTCGAAGGGTACGGGCCGATCGACCCCGACACTGCCAGGAAACTCGCCGGGCACGCACCATCTTTCACGAGGATCCTCACTCACCCCTTCACCGGTGCCAGGCTCGGCGCCGACGCCACCACCTACCGGGTCCCCAAAGACCTCCAGGACGCAGTCAGAGTGCGGGACCGGACCTGCCGGCATCCGGGGTGTAACCGGTTGGCGGTGTTCTGCGAACTCGACCACACAAAGCCTTGGTCACAAGGCGGGAAAACCAGCTACGGCAACCTGGCAGCGTTGTGTAAACGCCACCACAAGCTCAAATCCGAGGGCTACTGGCATTACCGACAACCTGAGCCAGGAATGATCATTGCGATCTCACCGATGGGCGAAACCTACCTCACCCGGCCAGATCCACCACCGGCACCACTCCCGGAAACCCCGCCACCCTTCTAAGTGAGCGCAGTCCTTCAAAGCCAGGCACGTTCCAGCCGGGCACGTTCCAGCAAGGCACGTTCCAGCCGGGCACGTTCCAGCAAGGCACGTTCCAGCCGGGCACGTTCCAGCAAGGCATGTTCCAGCCGGGAACGTTCCAGGACCCCTTGTTTCCGGCAGCACTGCTGTTCCAGAGGCAGATTGCTGCAACGGCTCAGGGGGTGCTGTAGAGGTTCTCCAGTTCGCTTTTCAGGTCGGCGACAACGGCTGCGCGCTTGAGTTTCAGGGTGGGGGTGAGGTAGCCGGAGTCCGGTCCAAAGTCCTGGTCGCGCACAGTGAACTTGCGGATCTGCTCGGCGGCAGAGACGTGGGAGTTGGCCTCGTCCACGGCGGACTGCAACTCCGCGCGAACCCCGGCATGTGATGCTGCCTCGGTGACGGTCAGCCCACCCAGACCTGCTTCCGTTCCCCAGGTCGCCACGGCTTCCGGGTCGAGCGTCAGGAACGCCCCGATAAAGGGCCGACCGTCACCCACCACGACCGCGTGGGCAATCAGCCGGTGTTCCCGGAGGGTCTCCTCCAGCGGCCCGGGCGCCACGTTCTTCCCACCAGCGGTGACCAGTAGGTCCTTCTTGCGGCCGGTGATGGTCAGGAACCCGTCCTCGTCCAGCTGGCCAACGTCGCCGGTCCGGAAGAAGCCGTCCTCGGTGAAGGCGTCAGCATTGGCTTGCTGATTGTTGTGATAACCCTTGAACACCCCCACGCCCTTGATCTGGATCTCGCCGTCGGTGTCCATCCGCACGGTGGTGCCAGGCATCGGAATGCCAACGCTGCCCACCCGGGTCAGTGCAACAGTGTTGGCCGTGCACGGCGCCGTGCTTTCGGTCAGACCGTACCCCTCCTGCACCTGGATACCCGCGCCGCGGAAGAAGTGCGCCAGGTGTTCGCTCAACGGGCTCGCGCCGGACACCGTGTAGGTCACTTCGCCACCAAAGACCCCCCTGAGTTTGGGGTAGAGCAGCCGGTTGAATAGTGCATGCTGTGCCTTGAGTACTACCGAGGGGCCACGGCCGCCACGGGCAGCAGTGTCCAGGGCCCGGGAGTAAGACACGGCTGTGGCGGCACTGATCTCGAACAGGCGGCCCTTGCCGGCATCTTTGGCTTTCTGCTCGGCGGTTGCGTAGATCTTCTCGAAGATGCGCGGCACGACCAACAGGAACGTCGGCCGGTAGGCCGAAAGGTCCTCCAGCAAGTCGGCGGCGTTGGCCGTGTGTCCGAGCTTCACACCACCGGCCAGGCACACCACCTGGACAGCGCGGGCAAGCACATGCGCGAGTGGCAGGAACATCAGCGTCCGCGCGTCCTTCTCGCGGAGCAGCTCAGGCAGGAACTCAAGAGTGTTCACTGCAAACAGGGCGAAGTTCCCGTGCGTGATTTCGCAGCCCTTCGGGGCGCCGGTGGTCCCGGAGGTGTACACGAGCGACGCGACGTCGTCGAGGTTGCGGCTGGCACGGGCAGCTTCGAGCTCGTCATCCCCAATGGCCGATCCCTCCGAGACAAGCGCTGCAAAGGTGTCCCCGCCGTCGTCGTTGTTCATCAGGTACAGCCGATTGTCCGAATCCGTGCCACCGAGCGCGCTCCGGACCACCGCCGCTTTGGCGTCGTCCTCGACAAAGATGATGCCGGCGGCAGAGTCCTGAAGGATCCAGGCCACCTGCGACGCCGAGGAGGTCTCATAGATCGGAACGGTGACAGCCCCGGCGAACCAGATAGCGACGTCGGCCAGAGTCCACTCATATCGGGTTTTCGACATCACGGCGACCGTGTCACCGGGGCGCACCCCCCGTGAGATGAGCCCCTTGGCGAGAGCCTGCACCTGGTCGAGGAATTCGGACGCGCTGATGTCCTGCCACTGGCCACCCTTCTTCACCGAGTACAGGGCGCCGTCGGGAGCCCTGCGGTGCTGCTCCAGGAGCAGGTCCGTGACATTGGTGTCCGCGGGGAGGTTCACCAGGAGTTCGGTGGTTGATTCACGCATGGGGCAGGTTTGCCTTTCACTAGGTGCGTCGTCGGGATGCAAAATCAGATCCAGCTGGGCATCCACATGCGGAGCCGCCACTGGCTGTAGGGGATCAGTTCTGCCGTCCAGATTGGCAGGAAATAGGCAGAAAGCAATACCGCCGCCGCCACGAACCCGCCGACGAGGATCAGGCCCAGACGCCGCCGGCTGGGCGGTTCGAAGGGCCTACCCAACACCAGGCCCAGGCAGTACACCAGGCCAAGGATCAGGAACGGCTGGAACGCGATGGCGTAGAAGAAGAAGGTGGTGCGTTCCGGGTACAGGAACCAGGGCAGATAGCCGGCCGCGACGCCCGCCAGGATGGCGCCGGCGCGCCAGTCCCGCCGTCCCACCCAGTAGAAAACCAGCACGATCAGGGCGATTGCCGCCGACCACCAGATCAGCGGGTTCCCGACCGAGCTGATGGCCCGGGAGCAGGCGTCGACGGCGCACCCCTGATCGGCCCCCAGATCGCCCTTGTAATAGAAGGACACCGGGCGTCCCATCACGAGCCAGGACCAGGGAGTCGATTCGTAGGGGTGCTCGGAGCCGAGGCCCTCGTGGAAGGTATAGGCGGCCCGATGATAGTCGGCCAGCGATCTGATCGACGCTGGCAGCCACTCCCATGCGGACGCCGGATGGTCTGCTGCCCACTGGCGGTTGTACGCATCGGAGGACAGGAACCAGCCGGTCCAAGACGCCAGGTACGTCAGCGCTGCGAGGGGCACCATCGAAGCAAACGCCTGCAGCCCGTCCCGCAGGATGGCACCCGTGATCCAGCGGTGCACTCCCACGATCCTGCGGGCGTTCATGTCCCACAGCACCGTCATCAGGCCAAAGACCGCTAGATAGGGGATCGCCGACCACTTGGTGCCGACCGCGAGTCCCAGGCTGATGCCTGCGACGATCCGCCACGGCCGGAAACCCAGCCACGGCCCATAGAGCAGGTCCGCCGCCGACGGCCGCCCCGTCGGGGACGCTGCAGCCCGCTCCGACACCTTCTCCGCAAGGGTCCGCCGCGCGCGATTCCGGTCCAGCAGCAGCGCACCGAAGGCGACCACCAGCCAGAACATCAGGAACACATCCAGCAGGGACGTGCGGGAGTGCACCAGGTGATGGCCATCGACCGCGGTCAGCAGCCCAGCTACCGCACCGAGGATGGGAGACCCAAAGAGCCGCTGGGCTATGAGGGCAATGAACAGGATGGACAGGGTCCCCACCAGGGCCGCCGAGAAACGCCAGCCGAACGGGTTGTCGGAACCAAACAGTGCCATCCCCAGGGCGATCATCCACTTCCCGACCGGCGGGTGCACCACGTAGTCGGGGCTGCCCAGGATGATCCCGGTATTGCCGCTGTTGAAATCGGCGTCGGGCTCCTCCGGCCATTCCCGCTCGTAGCCGGACAGGAGGTAGGAGTAGGCGTCCTTGACGTAGTACGTTTCATCGAACACCAGGGTTGCCGGGTCCCCCAACCGGACAAACCGCAGCACCCCGCCGATGACCATGACCGCTAGCGGCAACAACCAGCCGAGGAGTCCCAGCGGCAGGCGTTCACCCAGCAGGCGGCGTCGCAGCACCAGCGCGTCATAGGCAGTTCGGGGGGTATGTACCCAGTCATGAGCCGACACCGCTGCCACCGGTGGTGGGGTAACGGCGGTATGGCTCACCCTGCTTATGCTACTGCCAGTGGGTGATCCCGCCCTCGGTGATGCGGGTCTACGCTGGGATGGTGAACAGCACTGGGAACGAAGCGGATTCTGACGACGACTACACCGATGGCGATGACGTGTCCCACCCGGACTTCGAGCCAGCGGCCGACGTCGGGACCGTCCACCCGGGTGGACGGCTGGTGTTGGCCGCGACGCCGATCGGCAACGCGGCCGATGCATCGGCCCGCCTGGTGTCGCTGCTGCAAACCTCTGACATTGTCGCGGCCGAGGACACCCGCCGGTTGCAGCGGCTGCTGAGGGCGCTTGAGATCAGGGTGCCAGGGCGCATCATCAGCTATCACGAGCACAACGAGGCCAGCCGGACGGCTGAACTGCTCGAGCAGGTGCAGGACGGCAAGACCATCCTCATGGTGACCGACGCCGGCATGCCGTCGGTTTCCGATCCGGGCTACCGGCTGGTGGAGGCGGCGATCGCCGGCGGGGTCACGGTGACCATGGCGCCCGGCCCGTCGGCGGTGCTGACGGCGCTCGCACTGTCAGGGCTGCCCACTGACCGTTTCTGCTTCGAAGGGTTCCTGCCACGCAAGACCGGTGAGCGAAACTCACGCCTGGCGGAGTTGGCTGACGAGCGACGCACCATGGTCTTCTTTGAGGCTCCGCACCGCCTGGAAGTGATGCTGAGGTCACTGCACCAGATGTTCGGCCCCGACCGTCCGGCGGCAGTGGCCCGGGAGCTTACCAAACGCTATGAACAGGTGCTGCGGGGTCCTCTGGCGGAACTCCTGGCATGGGCAGAGAGTACCGAGGTGAGGGGTGAGATTGCCGTCGTCGTCGGCGGTGCACCACCTGCCGCGCCAGCGAAACCGGAGGACCGGGTAGCCGCGGTTGCAACACTGACGGACCAGGGCATCCGGCTCAAGGATGCGGTGGCCGCGGTCGCTGAGGAGTCGCGGATCAGCAAGCGGGAACTCTACGCAGCGGTGATCGCGGCCCGCTGACCGGGCGATGGCGCCGGGCGGGCGTTGTGCACCCGGACAGCGGGAAGTAGATCCGGCCGTGCAGGCTGGCATGGACAGTCCTGCAAGCGCGGGACTAGCGTGGTGCCGAGGCGGCAGATCGGCCGCGTCATGATTTTCCCGCAACGAAGAACCTCTTGGAGGCACCGACTATGGCAGTTACCACCCAGCGTGAGCAGGAACTTTTGGCGCAGGTTCCCACCGGACTGCTGATTGGTGGTCACTGGCGGGACGCCTCCACCGGGAAGACCTTCGACATTGAGGACCCCGCCACCGGCGAAACCCTGCTCACCATTGCGGACGCCAGCCCCGAGGACGGCATGGCAGCGCTCGACGCCGCCGCCGCCGCGCAGGACAGCTGGGCCCGCACCGCACCCCGTGAGCGCGGCGAAATCCTGCGCCGGGCCTTTGACCTGGTCACCGCCCGGGCCGACGACTTCGCCCTCCTGATGACCATGGAGATGGGGAAGCCGCTGGCCGAAGCGCGCGGCGAAGTGACCTACGGCGCCGAGTTCCTGCGCTGGTTCTCCGAGGAAGCAGTCCGGACCACCGGCAGGTACTCCACCTCGCCCGACGGCAAGACCCGTATCCTCGTCAACAAGAAGCCGGTGGGCCCCTGCCTGCTGATCACCCCGTGGAACTTCCCCCTCGCGATGGCCACCCGCAAGATCGCCCCAGCCATCGCCGCCGGCTGCACCATGGTGCTCAAGCCCGCCAACCTCACCCCGCTGACGTCGTCGCTGTTCGCCGCGGTCCTGGAAGAGGCGGGCCTGCCCAAGGGCGTGCTCAACGTCGTCCACACCTCCGACGCCCAGGGCGTCACCGGGCCACTGATCGAGGATCCACGGCTCCGTAAGCTGTCCTTCACCGGCTCGACGCCGGTGGGCCGGAACCTGTTGGCCGCCGCAGCGAAGAACGTGCTGCGCACCTCGATGGAACTCGGTGGCAACGCCCCGTTCGTGGTCTTCGAAGACGCCGACGTCGACGCCGCCGTAGCCGGGGCGATGCTCGCGAAGCTCCGCAACATGGGCGAAGCCTGCACGGCTGCGAACAGGTTCATCATTCACTCATCGGTGGCCGGGGAGTTCGCCGAGAAGTTCGCGGCGAAAATGAAGACCCTCCAGACCGCCCGTGGCACCGAGGAAAACTCGACCCTCGGCCCCCTGATCGACGAGAAGAGCCGGACCAAGGTCCATGAACTGGTGACATCGGCAGTCGACGACGGCGCGACGGTCGTCGTCGGCGGCGCAGCCGTCGAGGGGCCGGGCTACTTCTACCAGGCGACGGTGCTCACCGACGTGGCGCCGGGATCCCGGATCCTGCAGGAAGAGATCTTCGGGCCGGTCGCCCCGATCATCACCTTCGAAACCGAGGACGACGCCGTTCGCCTCGCCAACGACACCGAATACGGGCTCGTTGCCTACGTTTTCACCCGGGACCTCAACCGCGGGCTGCGCATCGGTGAACGGCTGGATGTGGGGATGCTCGGGCTCAATGCCGGGGTGGTCTCCAACGCAGCCGCACCGTTCGGCGGCGTCAAGCAGTCCGGGCTCGGGCGCGAGGGCGGTTCCGAGGGCATCGAGGAGTACCTCTACACCCAGTACGTGGGCATCGCCGATCCGACGGCTTCCTGACGTTCCCGGGGCGCCAGCTGGCCACACACAGCTAGCCCCGGGCGTCACCGGACAGTGACCGGGGCAGCAACAGCGCCCTGATCCTGGTTGCCCGGCTGCTGCGGTCGCGGAGCGCCCCGGCAATCGACTGCACGTCGTCCCAGCCGTCGGGTGTGGCCAGCTCCGGTGTGGTTTCCGTCCGGATGCCTGCCGGGGCGCCCCCACGGCTGGGGGCCGGCGTTGGTGAGGTTCCGGAGACCGCGATCAGCGGTGTGGGGTCCGCGTACTGGGCGGCTTCGTAGGCGGTCCGGAGCCGGACGAGAGCAGACCCCGCCGCCCCGTCGATCCCCGTGGTGGCGGCCAGCCGGGCCGTGAAGGTCCGCGGGGTGTCGACGGGCAGGGCGGGGTGACCGTAGTCGGTGGCGAGATCCACGACCTCTGCCCAGGCAAGTGCTGCGGCAGCCCTGCCCCCGGCGGCTCCACTGAAGCGGCGTCGACGGCGCTGGCGGCGCAACACCCGCAGTAGCAGCGGGACGAAGAGCAGCAGCACACTTCCCAGCAGGACGCCCAGGACGAGCGTCGAGGTCTCGCGGGCACGTTCAGCTGTCTCCGACTCTGGCGGCAGGTCGTCGGCAACCTGGTCGGGAGTGCCAATGGTGCCAGGATCCGTGAGCGGGTTCCCGCCGGGATCCAGGTTATCGGGGTTGGGTGCAGGGGCCCCGGGCGCGAACGCCGTCTGCGCGTACTCCGGGACCACGCCCCGGGACGGGGTCGGTTCGAACTTCACCCAGCCGAGATCGTCAAAGTACAGTTCGGGCCACGCATGGGCGTCCAATGAGGTGACCGTGAACTCGGTGAGTTCCACGCCGTCGGGACCGGAGACCGATTCGCCGGTCGGGGTGCCCGGCGCGTACCCGACAGCAACCCTGCTGGGGATCCCCACCACCCGGGCCATCACGGCCATCGCACCCGCGTAGTGGACGCAGTAGCCGGACTTCGACTCCAGGAAGCGCGCGACGACGTCGAGACTGTTGCCGTCATACCCGCCCTCCACCGGGGCGTCGACGGAGTAGGTGAACGACGGTCCCCGAAGGTAGCTCTGGATTGCCAGGGCCTGCTCGTAGGGATTGACGATATCTTCCGTCAGTTGCACGGCGGTCTGCTCGATGATCCCGGGGGTGGTGTCCGGCAGGCGAAGGAACTGGGCGTCGACTGCGCCTTCGGGCGCCGGGCCGACGGCCTGCAACCGGGATCGGGTGAGCGCTGGGCCGGCACTCCGGACGACGTACTGCTGCTGTGCCGTCGACCCGTTGTCGGTCGCGATGACGCTGTGGTTCAACGGGTCCCAGGACCAGCGGCCCGCCAGATCGGAGAAGCCCACCGGAGCGTAGGGCGCCAGCAGCCACGGGCTGGTGAACGTGTCCGTGGTGATCCGGGTGGTCGTGACGGCGCCCTCGTCGATGGCCGCCCGCACCTCCTCGGTGCCCATCTCCTCGACCCCGGGCAGCCTCACGCCGTACCGCTGATCAGGTTCCCAGCGCTCCCCATCGAAGTCCTCAAGGGTCACCGCCCGCAGGTACAGGGCCTCGGGGGAATTGGTGGCGTAGGTGATCCGGCCGAAACCGGTGGGGTTCCGTAGGTCATTTCCCAGCGTCACTACCGGATTCAGTCCGGTCGCTGTGCCCCAGAGATTGACCCGAGCACCCTGGGGGAACAACCCCACATTGAATCCGGGGATGGCCAGGGGCACCAGGATGGTCACCGCGAGGGCTGCCGCGCCGATCGACAGTCCACGGGCAAGCCGCCCGCCCGACGCGTCCCGCGACGCCCCAGGTGTCTGGCTATCCCGCCACTGGCTGCAACCCAGCAGGATCAGGAAGCCGACGACAGCCGCCACAAAACCGGGCACCCCGACGCTTTGCGGCCGCACCACGGCCGGCACCACCAGGATCGCAAGCAACGCCAGGCCGCTGGTGGCGGGCATCCGCAGGGTGGTCGCCAGCGTGTCGGTGAGGATGGCGATCAGACCCACCGCGGCGCAGACCACCATAAAGATCCCGGTTCCCGGAAGGACCGGGGCCACCTGGGACACCACAGTGTTCTCCGCGTGGTTCAGCAGGACGGTGAGCCGGCCGGCGGCGCCCTCGCCGGGGAAGATGCCGAAGACGCTTTGAGCGGGGAAATACTGCCACACCAGTGCACCCACCAGTGCCACGATGCCTGCCGCGGGGACCAACGCACCGGGCAGCCGGGCGCTGCGCGCCGCGCCCATGACGATCAGCACGGCGCCCACGGTGAAGGCCAGCGGGTTCAGCCAGGTCCACCCGAACAGCACCGAGTTCAGGTTCAGCGAGGTCAGCATGACCGCGGCGAACACGGCCGCCGTCGACAGCCAGTGACGCTGATCCCTGCGGAGCCGCCCACCGGAGCGGGGCTCCACCCGTTGCGGCGTCGGCATGGCAGGGCGGGGGAGGGTTGAGGTCATGATCGACCTCCCGTCCAGCCGCCCGCGGACGGCACCGTGGTCTTGGCGGTCGAAGCGCTGGCCGCGCCGGGCGAATCGAAGTAGGTCCAGGCCGCCGTCAGGTCGGCGAAAGGAGAGACGGCTACCGCATGCCACCCCGCGGCGCGCAGAATCTCCATCACCGGGTGCAGGTCCTGGGGGCGGTCCGCGACGAGGATCGCAAACGACGCCGAACCGAACTCTGCTGCCGCCGCGAGGTCGTGCGCTTCCGCCGCCGTGATGGCGCCGAGGATGGCGAGCAACGGGCCGCGGTGTTTGTAGGTGGCCAGTTTGTCCATCATCGGGTCACCGAACGGCGTGAACCGGTTCGGGCCGGCCTGGGTGGACCGTGACGGGCTCGCGGGGCGCCGGGACGGGCGCCGGGTGGTCCCCCGTTTCGTCGGATCGGGGGAGAGTTCCAGGGCGGCCAGCCCCTCGGCGACGTTGTGGATGCCGGTTTGGCCCTGGTGCTCCTCGTCGTCCGGCCAGGGGGCGGAGACCGACGAACGCAGTGCTGGCGCACCGGTCTCGTCGACGAACCGCAGGGCATAGTTCCGCTCGAGCAGGTGCGCGGTGATGGACATGGCGGCGACCACCGCCCAGTCGAACCCGGGGGTGGAAAGCAGGGCTGTGCCGTCGTCGTTCTCGACCCCGAAGGCAGTATGGAAGCCGGAACTGTACCTGGCCTGCCGATGATCGAGGATCAGGGTGGCCTCCGGGGTGGTGACCGACTCTTCCTGGCGCACCATCAGTTCGTTGTGGCGGGCGGTGGCAGCCCAGTGGACCCGGCGCATCGGATCGCCGGCCCGGTACTCGCGGGTCATGACGTCGTCGTCGCTGGGGTTGGCGTTGCGCCGGGTCGCGGCGAACCCGTCGGCCCCGCGGGCACCTGTCAGTGGTGAAGGCGGCAGGTCCAGGGCGGCGGGGGTGACGACAAGCCGTTCCGTCCCTCCCAGCGTGTGCCGGGACATTCCCAGACCAAACGGGTCGGTGAAAGCGGCGGTCACCGGGCCGACGTCGTACACGCCGCGGGCGGAGGAGCGCAGCCGGTACTCGTAGTGGCTGGCACCCTGGGCCCCGGGATGGCGGGAGGGGAACTGGAACTGCGGTGCATCCCCGAACCGGGCGGGAATCCTTTCCTGCATCACCACCGTCCCGCTGAGCGGACCACTGGAGGCGACCGACAGGGTGACGGTGGAGGTGAACCCGGTTTCCATTGTTTGCGGGGCAAATGTTCGCTCCACCGTAAAACGGGGTTTGATCAGGCGCAGCATCAGCACAGACAGGAGGGGGAGGCAGACCAGGAGCACCCCCACGTAGAGCAGGTCCCGGCGGCCCAGGATCTGGGCGGTCAACAGCGCCAGGACACCTGTGATGACCAGCCCCCAACCACGCGAGGTGAGGACCCGGGAGGGCAGTCTGGCCAGCAGGTGCATGGCGGGCCTAGGTTCGAAGGTAGGAGTTCGAGGCAGCGCGTTCCACCGGTACCTTCGAGAGGATTCCCGCCACCACTGATTGGGGCGTCTCCCCGGTGCTCAGCGCCTTGCGGTCCAGGATCAGGCGGTGCGACAGGACCGGCTCGGCCACCGCCGCGACGTCGTCGGGCAGCACGAAATCCCTGCCGTGCAGCGCCGCCCCCGCTTTCGCGGCCCGGAGCAGCTGCAACAGGGCGCGGGGGCTGGCACCCAGACGCAACTGGTGGTGCCCGCGGGTACCGTGGCCGATGGCCACCGTGTACTCCCGCACCGCGGGGGAGACGTAGACGCGTCGCACCCGCTCCATCATCGCTGCAATATCAGCCACATTCGCGGTCGGCCGGACCGCTTCAAGAGGCGACACGGACTGGTGGGTCTGCAGCATCTGCAGTTCGGCATTCCGGTCCGGGTAACCCATGGAGATGCGGGCCATGAACCGGTCCCGCTGCGCTTCGGGCAAAGGGTAGGTGCCCTCCATCTCGATGGGATTCTGGGTTGCCACCACCATGAACGGCTCGTCGAGGCGATAGGTGCCGCCGTCGACAGTGACCTGGTGTTCCTCCATGCATTCCAGCAGGGCCGACTGCGTCTTGGCGGAGGCACGGTTGATCTCATCGCCGATGACAATGTTGGCAAACACCGGGCCCGGCCGAAACTCGAACCGGTGGGTGTCCTGGTTGTAGATCGACACGCCCGACACATCCGAGGGCAACAGGTCCGGGGTGAACTGGATCCGGTTGACCGTGCAGTTGATGGTCCGGGCGAGCGTCTTGGCCAACAGGGTCTTTCCTACTCCCGGCACATCTTCCAGCAGCAGGTGCCCCTGCGCCAGCAGCACCGTCAGGGCCAGGCGCGCGGCATCCGGCTTGCCGTCGATCACCGTGTTGATCGACCCCAGGATCCGGCCCGCCAACTCGTCGAAGTGTTCACCGGACATGGGGCGTGTGCCACCCGCGGGATCGTCACGATCGGTGGTGACGTTGGGTGAGGCATTCGGTGAGGCGTACTGATGGTGGGCGTCCATACGAACCTTCCGCGAGCACTGCACCCCGGTGTGCAGCTGAGTCGGTCAGCCCTGGTCGGATGCCCACCGCCGGTTTGGCAGTGGGCACGCAGCAACTGCTTGAGTACAGATTACTAGGACAACTTGCGGCCGTGGGGATAAGTTCCGCACTCAGTTCGCGGGTGGTTAGGGTTGAGTCATGCCTCATACAGCCATTCCGGCGGCGTACCAACCGGCGCCGTCCCGCACGACTCCCGACGGCGGCGCACCCGACGCTGGCGGGCGGAGCCAGAAGCAGCAGTACCCGCCAGCACCCGAACCGCTTCCCGTTCCCGTGATGGACAACCACACGCATCTCGACTTCCGCAGCGGGCTACCCCTGGTCAGTGTCGCCGCGGCCCTCGACGCGGCGGAAGCGGTCGGCGTCTGCGGTGCGGTGCAGGTGGGATGTGACCTGGAATCCTCCCGTTTCACCGTTGAGGCCATTACGCAGGAGCCCCGCCTGCTGGGAGCGGTCGCGATCCACCCGAACGACGCCCCGCTGCTGGCCGAGCAGGGCGGACTCGAGGCTGCGCTCGCGGAGATCGAGCAGCTCGCCGCCCATCCGCGGGTCCGGGCGATTGGCGAAACTGGCCTCGACTACTACCGGACCGCCGCCGCGGGACTCGACAGCCAGCAGTACTCCTTCCGCCGTCATCTCGACATCGCCAAACGGCTGGACCTGGCGCTCCAGATCCATGACCGGGACGCCCACGACGACGTCGTCGCCACCCTGCGCTCGGAAGGTCCACCCGACCGGGTGGTCTTCCATTGCTTCTCCGGCGGTGCGGAGCTGGCCCGGATCTGTAACGAACACGGCTGGTATATGTCCTTTGCCGGGACTGTGACGTTCAAGAACGCCGACAATCTGCGGGACGCGCTGCGCATTGCCGACCCGTCGCTGGTGCTCACCGAGACAGACGCCCCCTTCCTGACCCCGCACCCGTTCCGCGGGCGACCCAATGCGCCGTACCTGGTGCCCTACACGGTCCGGTCGATGGCCGACGTCCTGGACACCGATCTGGCACGGCTCTGCCAGTCGATCGCCGACAACACCCGTCGGGTCTACGGCCAGTGGGCCGATCAGTGACGATGCGCAGTGATCAGGGGTGCGCCGCACGACTACCATGGTTTAGGTGACTGCGCCCTCCAAACCCCAGCCGATCCAGCCCCTGCTCGGCGCCGGTGACGTCCGCCGCCTGGCCGCCGCCCTGGATCTGAAGCCCACCAAGACGCTTGGCCAGAACTTTGTCATCGATGGGAACACCATCCGGCGGATCGTGGCTGCCGCCCACCTGGGCCCCGAGGAGACGGTGCTGGAGGTGGGTCCGGGTCTCGGATCGCTGACTCTGGGCCTCTTAGATGCCGCCCGTCGGGTGGTGGCGGTGGAGATTGACCCGGTGCTTGCGGCGCGGCTGCCCGAGACGGTGGCGCGCTGGCGACCGGATACCGCGGCAAACCTGGACGTGGTGCTCGCCGACGCCATGCGTGTCACGGAGCTCCCACATCCGCCAACAGCCCTGGTGGCCAATCTGCCCTACAACGTGGCGGTGCCCGTGGTCCTGAACCTGCTGGAGAATTTTCCGTCGCTGCGCCACGGCCTGGTCATGGTCCAGGACGAGGTTGCCGACCGTCTGGCCGCCGGACCGGGATCCAAAACCTATGGGGTGCCCTCGGTCAAGGCTGCGTGGTACTCGACGATGCGCAAGTCCGGGGTGATCGGCATGAACGTGTTCTGGCCGGCACCGAAGATTGCATCCGGCCTGGTGGGGTTTGTCAGACATGATCCGCCGACGACTTCCGCCAGCCGGCGTGAGGTCTTCGCGGTGATCGACGCGGCCTTCGCCCAGCGGCGCAAAACTTTGCGCGCGGCGCTCGCTGGCTGGGCCGGAAGCTCGGTGCTCGCGGGGGAAGCTCTCGCGGCGGCCGGCGTCGACCCCAGCCTGCGCGGCGAAATGCTCGACATTGCCGCTTTCGCCCGGATCGCCGAGGCGAAGCCCGCGCAGCTCCTGCAGGGGCTGGCTTAGCCCAGGCCCAGACTTACTCCAGTGCGTGAGCGAAAGTGTGGCGGGGGGGGGGGGGGGCCCCCCCCCCCCCCCCCCCCCCCCCCCCCGGGGGGGGGGGGGGGGGGGCGGGGGGTGTGGGGGGGGGGGGGGGGGGGGGCCCCACACAACACGCCGC